>NZ_AP025292.1:2251374-2572999 GCF_036492425.1 Persicobacter psychrovividus | reverse complement strand
TGGCGTGATCTTCTCGCAAGCCGACATATTGCTCCTTGTACTCAAGGGTTACCTGCTTGATCAGGTTTTGGTCTTCACTCGTGAGTTTGGAAGCAACAGGTACCGACTTCGAAGCATCCAGTACGTGAATAACCCCACCGGAATAGTTCGGGTCGATTTTCACTGCGGTATGAATACGGCTTGTGGTTGCTCCACCGATCATCAGTGGGATCTTCATGCCCCGTTTTTCCATCTCTCTGGCCACATAAACCATCTCGTCCAAGGAAGGGGTGATCAATCCCGACAAGCCGATGACATCGACATTTTCGGCTTCGGCAGTATCGAGGATTTTCTCCATCGGTACCATAACGCCAAGGTCGATAATCTCGAAATTGTTACAAGCCAACACCACGGAAACAATGTTCTTCCCGATGTCGTGCACATCACCTTTTACGGTGGCCATCAAAATTTTTCCTGCAGAAGAATTTGCACTCATCTCAGGGTTCAGCCTTTTCTCTTCTTCAATATAAGGAATCAGTAATGCCACGGCCTGCTTCATGACACGGGCAGATTTTACCACCTGTGGCAAGAACATTTTTCCGCTGCCGAATAAATCCCCCACGATGTTCATTCCCGACATTAGTGGGCCTTCAATGACATGAATCGGGCGGTCGTACTTTTGGCGAGCCTCTTCGGTATCTTCGTCCACAAATTTTGTGATCCCCTTAACCAGCGCATGCGCCAGCCGTTCTTCTACCGTTCCTTGTCTCCAGGCATCATCTTCTTTTTTCTCCTTTTTGCTGCCTTTTACCGTTTCGGCAAAGTCGAGTAACCTTTCGGTGGCATCATCTCGGCGGTCGAGCAGTACGTCTTCAACATGCTCGAGAAGGTCTTTGGGGATGTTGTCATAAACTTCGAGCATTGAAGGGTTGACAATCCCCATATCCATACCTTCCTTGATGGCATGGTATAAAAATGCCGAGTGCATCGCTTCCCTTACCGTATTATTGCCACGGAAAGAAAAAGAGACGTTGGACACCCCACCACTCACGTGCGCACCAGGGAGGTTTTCCCGTACCCATCGGGTAGCCTTGAAGAAGTCAATGGCATTCAGGCGGTGTTCTTCCATTCCCGTAGCCACGGGAAAAATGTTCAAATCGAAAATGATGTCCTGCGGCGGGAAATTCACTTTGGGGCCCGTCAAAATATCATAGGAGCGTTTAACGATCTCAATGCGTCGCTCATAGGTATCGGCCTGTCCTACTTCATCAAAAGCCATGACAATCGTGGCCGCACCATACTGCTTGATTTTTTTGCCCTGGGCAATGAAGTTCTCTTCACCTTCTTTCAAGGAAATGGAGTTTACCACACATTTTCCCTGAACACATTTCAAGCCCGCTTCAATGATTTCCCATTTCGAGCTGTCAATCATAATCGGTACGCGCGCAATATCAGGCTCCGAAGCAATCAGGTTCAGGAAGCGAACCATCGCTTCTTTACCGTCAAGCATGGCGTCATCCATATTGATGTCGATAATCTGCGCTCCATTATTCACCTGGTCAAGGGCAATGCTGAGGGCTTCATCATATTGATCCTCTTTTACCAGGCGGAGGAATTTCCGGCTTCCGGCCACGTTGGTTCGCTCCCCAACATTAATAAAGTTGAGGGCTTCAGAGACTTCCAAAGGTTCCAGTCCGCTTAATTTCAGATTGGGAACATCGGACCATTTATTTTTATATACTCCTGAATAATCTGGATGTAAACTCATTGTCTTAACTTCTTTACTCAAAAAACTATTGGTTTGCGCTTTAAATTCAGCACGATGTTTTACCCTCAGGTGACACAGATTTTTTCTGCTGTTAGGATCAAGCGCCTGGCTTGGATCAAATACCGGGGATAATTGTCGAGTGCCTTCTTTAAAGCTTGCACTTTACTTTACCGAACGTGGTCTGAAAGTAGCGGCGCGCTCGGCAATTGCAGAGATATGATCTGGTGTGGTACCGCAGCACCCACCGATGATGTTGATATAACCTTCCTGAAAGAAAGGGGCGATCATGTCTGCCATTACCTCAGGCCCCTGATCGTACTGCCCGAATTCGTTGGGCAAACCAGCGTTCGGGTGAGCACTGATGTGAAAGGAGGCTTTACGGGAAAGCACCTCGAGGTGGGGCTTCATGTCTTTGGCGCCCAATGCGCAGTTCAGTCCCACGGAAAGCAAAGGCATGTGGCTGATGGAAATGAGGAAGGCTTCGGCAGTTTGCCCACTCAGGGTACGGCCCGAGGCATCGGTAATAGTGCCGGAAACCATGATGGGCAATCTTACATTTTTCGCCTCATAGGCCTGCTCTACGGCAAAAAGAGCCGCTTTGGCATTCAGGGTGTCAAAAACAGTTTCAACAAGGATAATGTCAGCTCCGCCGTCGATCAGTGCTTCTACCTGTGCCTGATAAGCCTCTACAAGCTGGTCGTAGGTGATGGCGCGGTAACCAGGATCGTTCACATCCGGCGACATGCTTGCTGTACGGTTGGTTGGACCCACAGACCCTGCCACAAACCTTGGCCGATTGGGATCTTTGGCAGTGTATTCTTCACAGGCTTCCTTGGCCAGCCGTGCAGATTCAAAATTGATATCGTAAACAGCGTCTTCAAGCTGATAATCGGCCTGGGCAATCCACGTTCCGGAAAAGGTATTTGTTTCCACGATGTCGGCTCCGGCCTCCAGATAGGCGCGGTGAATATCCTTGATGATCTCCGGTCGGGTGATGGACAGTAAATCGTTATTGCCTTTCAAAGGGCAAGGGTGGTCTTTGAATCGGGTTCCACGGAAGTCTTCTTCCTCCAGGGTATGGCGTTGAATCATGGTGCCCATTGCACCGTCCAAAATCAAAATACGGTCTTTTAACAGGTCTGTGATTGAATGCTTATTCATGTGTCTAAATATCTATCGAAAAAGGGCTTAAGCCTCAGGGTGTCAAAAATTGAATTAGCCTACAAAATAAGGGATGCAAAGTATAAAATGTAATTTTCAGGCTGATAAGTGTAATTAATAACAATGTTAAGGCAATTCACTTGCAATCTCAACTGAAAAAGTTTGATTTACAATAGAATATTTTGGGGTTTGGGTAGATGTACCTAAAAAAGATCAATCATCGCATTGTTTAAGTGATGAACAGGGGATTTTCTTGGAAAACACTTCTTCCTTTTATACATTTCCCGCTGAATATAAGATAATATTAAACATGACCATGACCACATATAAAAGTTCGGCAGGGCAAAGCCACCCGCTTGGGGCAACCCTTACTCCTGCGGGGGTGAATTTCAGTGTTTTTGCCAATGCCGATCGGGTGGAGCTGTTGCTCTTCGACGCCGCCTCCGATACGGAAGCTTCAGCGGTAATTCCATTGGATCCTATCATCAACAAAACGTATTATTACTGGCATGTGGAGGTTCATGGTATCGGTGCCGGGCAGCTGTACGGCTATCGGGTTTATGGTGAATATGCCCCTGAGCGTGGCAAGCGTTTTGAGGGTAAAAAAGTACTGGTAGATCCTTACGCCAAATCGGTAAGTGCCGATTTGTACGACCGGAAAAAAGCCTTTGGCCATGAGGACAATATCGCTAATGCGATAAAATCTGTGGTGGTGGCTGATACCTACGACTGGGAGGGTGATCGCCATGTTAATCGCAGTTACGAGATGTCGGTTATTTATGAGATGCACGTGGCCGGATTTACGAAGCACTCCTCAAGTGGGCTGCCTGAAGAACTTCGGGGGACTTACCTGGGGGTGATTGAGAAAATCCCCTACCTGAAATCGCTGGGTATTACGGCGGTTGAATTGATGCCGGTGCATTTCTTCGACTGGCAGGACATCCCTTCTCCCCGAAGTAATTTCTGGGGATACAGCCCGATCAACTTTTTCAGTCCGCATCCCCGTTATGCGACTTCGTCGGACCCATTGGTGGTTGTGAAAGAGTTTAAAGATATGGTCAAGGCACTGCATAAAGCGGGTATTGAGGTTATCCTGGATGTGGTGTTTAACCATTCGGCAGAATCGCATGGTGCGGGGCCGAATATCAGTTTTCGTGGTTTTGGCAATAATTCCTACTATATTCTTGACCCTAACGATCAGTCAAAAGACCTGGATTTTACAGGCTGTGGGAATACCCTGAACGCCAATCATTCTATCGTCCGCAGGATGATTCGGGACTCCCTGCGTTACTGGGTAACAGAAATGCATGTGGACGGGTTCCGCTTCGACCTGGCTTCTGTACTTTCAAGAGATGAAGAAGGGCACCCGATCAAAAACCCGCCTATACTATGGGAAATTGAGTCGGATCCAGTATTGGCGGGCACCAAAATTATTGCGGAAGCATGGGATGCCGGAGGGCTGTACCAGGTGGGTAACTTTACCGGTGACCGCTGGGCGGAATGGAACGGCCCCTATCGGGATGATATTCGCAACTTTGTGCGTGGTGAAGCCAAGATGGTTGGCAAGGTGGCCAGCCGGATTTTCGGCAGTCCTGACGTGTTTGATGAAGATGGTCGTGAGGTATGTCGCAGTATTCATTTTGTGACCTGTCATGATGGTTTTACCCTCAACGACTTGGTTTCTTACAATGAAAAGCATAACCGAGCAAATGGCGAGGGCAATCGGGATGGAATGAATGAAAATTGTTCGTGGAACTGTGGGGTGGAAGGCCCAACAGATGACCCGAAGGTGGAAGCCTTGCGCCAGCGTCAGGTGAAAAACCTGATGGCGCTGACAATGATCTCGCAGGGGACACCGATGATCCTGATGGGAGATGAGGTTCGCCGTACACAACTGGGGAATAATAATGCCTACTGTCAGGATAACGAGCTCGGCTGGTTCGACTGGGGGCTGGTGGACACCAATAAGGAGGTGTTTGATTTTACCCAAAATATGATTCATTTCACACAAGGGTTAAGCTTGTTCCGTCAGGAGTTTGTGCTTCATGATCAGCCCATAGCAGAGCGCGCTTATATGAAATGGCATGGCGTTAAGCGCAATGAGCCCGACTGGGAGGACTATGTGCGCACACTGGCTTTTGAATTGGTGGACGAGGCCCACGGTGAGCGTTTGCATGTCATGATGAACTTTTTCTGGGAACCGCTTCATTTTGAATTGCCATTTCCAAGCAAGGGCAAAAGTTGGCATCGAGTTGTGGATACGGCACTGCCGGATGGCGATAACTTTACAAATAAAAAGGAATCTAAACCATTGCTGAATCAGAATAAATACGGCTTGACGGATCGGTCGCTGGTGATTTTGATGGAGAGGGGATAAAAGATGCTGCAATTGTAGGGACGTTGCATGCAACGTCCGTACCGCAGGTACCAAAATAGGCGTATTAAAGGGTCATGATTACCTTGATTTACAGGATTGCCATGATTTTTATTTTTCTTAGGTTTAAATCATCGCTGGTCGTAGAACTCTTTCTACGACCTGTCCTCCTTCGCTTAAAACAACTACTTTAGGTATTTTTTGAGACTATACTTTTTTAGATGAGACTGCTACTGACCTTATTTGGCATCATAAACTGTTTATCTGTTTTTGGGCAAGGGACTTCTGATTTTGACACCTTTCTTGATAAGTTTAACCAACCTCAACAAAGTTTAATACAATTATCAGCAGATGAACTTGATAGGTATTTTGATGTCAAGTTAGATTCTTTGACTGGAGGAGTCGCATCCGCCGATAGAATATTATTTAAAACCGATCACTTGATAGGAATTGTGTGTGTGGTGGATTGTAGTGCCGGCGGTATGTGTCAGTACCGAGAGCTAAATGTTTTGGATTTAAAAGGGCATATAAGAGGGCGCTTATCGCATTTTGAATACGATTTCGCTGATTGTGGTTACTCAAAAAGACAAAAATGTAGTTTCCAATCTGATACTTTGATTGTTGTTCTTGAGCGAAAGGAAAAATATGCTAATTGCGACGAAGTTGTCAATAGGGAATTGTTGTTGAAATCGTATCGGATTTTACCTGATGGAAAAATAGAAGAGACTGAGGTGAGGAGTGTAAATTCTTCAAGGGAGTATTATGTAACGTCTACAGAGTTACTCGGGAAGAAAGATTTGGTGGGGAAAAGTAAGGAGGAATTAGCCATTATACGGAATGAAATTTTTGCAGCGCATGGCTATGTCTTTAAGTCAAAAAAATGGAAGACTTATTTTGATGAAAAACCTTGGTATGAAGCAAAGTATGTTGATGTTACATCCTATTTAAGTGTGATTGAGAAAAAGAATATTGACCTTTTGCTTCAATGTGAAGATCGATTGAAATGATCTATTAGATAGTTTAGAGTCAAGACAATTATTTGTTTAAGCTATCTGGGTAATTTTTTATTAAATCTAAAGGATCAGGGACGTTGCTTGCAACGTCCTTTTTTTTGTTCGAAGGCATATTTAAAATATCCTAAACAGATTTATTGTCCTTTTTATTTTTGTTAAAAGATCAAACAATAAAGTTATTCATTTCTTGAAAATAGGCCTATACAGCCTTGTTTAGCTTTTAATGTGAATTTGCGATTTTATTTTGTTTCAATACTCACAAATATATTTCTTAAATAGTTCTTTACGAATTAATATTTTAACTAATTTAATATTGCTATTTATCTATCGGGTAGATAGTATGTGAAAATTATCAATAAATATTAATCAACCTATTATGAAGTTAAGGTTACTCTCCCTTATGGGGATGCTTATTTCTGCGCTTTTTGTAAATGCGCAGGAATTGAAGAAAAGTCCTTTTAGTGCGAATTGGACTGTTCTAACAGATTCAAGTTATATTCAGGATTTTAAGTCATCTCCTATTTCGGATTTCGGAGAAGGCGCCATTAATTCTATTGCGTTCTCAAAAGATGGTACCATGTATTTGGCGTATGAGGGGAAAGGTATTTTTTCTTTGAAAGATGGTGACTTGAAATTGTTAAGTGAAGCTAATAGCGGTTCTTTGAGACGAGTTGCAGTGGACGGCAAAGGAAGGCTTTGGTCTTGTTCAACTGGGTATCTTTCTGTTTTTGAAGAGAATAAGTGGAGGTATTTTAAACTATGTGAAAGTGAGGAGCAATTTGAGGAAGCAAATGTGCCTTTACAGCATATTACTGATATGGTAGCAGGTTCCGATGGGGTTTATCTTACGGGAAGAGCTTTTATAAGTGAAGTGAATAAAGAAGGGGAGGATTATGTGACTGAAACAGCCACGACTGTTTTCTTTTTTGATGGGGATGAATCCATTGCTATTAGCGACACAAACAATGTAGGAGCCTCCCTTATGAGTAATAGAGACCTCCTCATGAATTTGAAGATCAATGATAAGGACGAAGTTATTGGGATTTACACCACCTCACCGTCCTTAAGTGTCGATGAAAAAAATTACTTTTTAGTTCAAATACGAGACAAAAAAATGGAGGTGGTTGAGGCAACGACCAAAGAAGCACCTTCAGAAACGGGAAGTAAAGTAAAAAAGCTTTTAGACCAAATTTCATTAGATGGTCTATTTTCAATGCATGACCTTACATTTTATGATGAGGCAGCCCTTATTGCAGATAATGGAACAACTCTTTATTCTTATAAAAATAACACCTGGGAAGAATATTTGGATTTAAAAACCTTCGATGATAGCCAAACCAAGATTAGAGCGATTGAAGGGCTCGGGGATCAGTTGTGGATAGCAACGGATAAGTCTGTCTTTTTATTAAATGGTAAAAAGGTGGTACAACAATTCGATTTAACTAAAGGCCACTTCTTAGGCAAAAACACAAGAATCTACGATATGGTAGCCGACCATCAAGGTAAGATATGGTTTTTAGATGGAGGCTTGCCAAAGAATAACTTTAAGAATGTTACTCCACCGAAAAAGGGATATTCAAACACTGGAATTACACAAGTTAGTTCTATTTCAGCTGGGCCAAATTATGAAATGTTTGCTCCAACATGGAGTCTTGTTAACGATTCTAAGGAATTAGACTTGTTGGCCTCAACAATGCAGGTGGATGGCGAAAATATTCGTTTGGACAAGGCGGTTATTAAGAAGGTAGTCGATGGGAAGGAAGTGGATGTGGTGACCGTTCCGGGCAAAGACTATTTGATGAAACATACTCAGGGTCAAGATGGCACTTTGTTTATTTACGATAAAGATCAAGTGCATCAATATAGTGAAGGAAAATTGACTAAATTATTAGAAGGACAGGACCCTAAATTGGCTAAAGGTTTTAAAGGAGTTTGGAAATTGGCAGACGGGGAAATATGGATTCGTGCGGCTAAGGGAATGTTCGTAATTTCAGTAGATAATTCTGTGCAGTTTTATACCAAGAAGAATGATGGTGGATTACCTACAACTAAGCCATATCAAGTTTTTCAGGCATCAAATGGTGTTAAATACATGAGAACATTGTGGAAAAATTATAAGCAAATTGATGGGCAATGGTTGGATTATAAGTCAGCAGGTAGTGGGTATATTGAAGGCGAAAATGGAGTGGTGTACAGCCCAAGTGGCTCAAGTTATGGGGGGATTTATGAGCAAACGGAAAAAGAAGTCAAAAACATCAAATATAATGAGAAATCGGTGGTGACGATGGAAAGTTATCAGGGTGCGAATGGTGGTGTGTGGTTTATTGGTAACGAAGCGTTTTATTATTTAAAAAATGGAGAGTTAATCAAATTTGATGAGTGGAACTCAACCCTTAGAGGTAGTTGGATAGATGCTGTGATTGTCAAGGATGGAAAGGATTATTTAAAATGCATAATCAAAGATTTTACCCCTCCTAAATCCGCAACACAACAAGTTGTAGAGCCTGTTCCCGTAAAAAAAGAAAAATTTATTTATGGGAAAGAAGTAACCTGGGCAGTATTCAACTCATCGGAAGTGCCGGTGTCAGTTATCGAAGAGGAAGAATAATACCTTGCTAATCGGTTCATGAGAACCAAATCAAGAGTACCAAATCAGTATGGACGTTGCACGTAACGTCCATACCGTGAGGTAGAAAAATAGGCGTGTTAAGGGACCATGATTCCCATGATTTTTTATTGTCCTCTGGGCAGTGTTGGTAACGGAAATATTAAATATAACTTGGTATGGCCTGTCACGAGAGGGACGCTCGCGATAGGTGAAAATCAGTATGGTGTTAGATGTAAATAATTACGTCTTTACGAGATCACGCCAATCAAGCTAATCCTTACTAATCATGCAAATCAGCATCTAAATCAAGACACAAAAAAAAGGCTTACCACACGGTAAGCCTTTTCTATATCTTCAAGCGATTACTTCGCCTCCTCATCCTCAATTTGCTTACACAATTTGCGGTACCATTTTTCACCGTACTTGCGTTCCAATGGTCCCTGCAAAAATTTATAAACCGGTACTTTGAGTTTCTCGCCCAACGTACAGGCGTCGGCGCAGATGTCCCAACGGTCATAGTTCAGTGCATCATACTGGTCGTATTTAGTCACCCGGATCGGGTACAGGTGGCAACTGATTGGCTTATAATAAGAGATTTTCTTGTCCAGATACGCTTGTTCAATCGCACATTTCAAGGTGCCGTCCGCCTCAATATTGGCATAGGCGCATTCTTTCCCGTCAATGATAGGCGTCGAATAGTCGTCCTCCCAATCTTTTACATAAGTACCTTGCTCCTCAACGGCTTTAATGCCTTCCTCAGTCATATAGGGCTTTACCTGCTCATAAACCTCCTCGAGAATAGGAAGTTCCTCAGCCTCTAATGGTGCACCGAGGTCGCCCTCAACACAACATGCGCCTTTACATTTACTAAGATCGCAAACAAATTTTTGTTCTTTGATATCGTCGCTGATGACCTGATTATCGATTACGATCATTTTTATATTTTTAAATGAATGATTATTCTGTCTGTTGTAATGCCTTCGCAGCAAGATGATTACCCGAGGGGAGCATCCTGGCGCGGAAAGGAAACCGTGCAAATTTAATGCAAATTTGTGATTATATCGTATTTTGTTGGTGGAGACCTGTAATTTTAGCTTTTGCTGAAACCAAAGACCTTCAGCGATTTGTTGAATTGCTGGCAGTGGAGCCAACCTCCCAGGCTCACAGCGCCCACCATGGGCGTTCCCTGAAAAGAGAACTCCTCCGGGACCAATAAAGTTAGCCTGCCCCTGGTGGAATACCACCTTCCACGAATGAGAATAATCCCGCCAAAAGCGTTATATTTGTTTTTTGGCCATTGAATATTAATCACGATTACGCAAACGAAATGAATTATTTGGATCTACTGAATGCACCACAGCGAGAGGGTGTAGTGAATACTGAAGGAGCAACGATGATTATCGCTGGGGCAGGATCAGGGAAAACGAGGGTGCTGACCTTCCGGATTGCCCACCTGATGCGCGCTCATGGGGTGGATCCATTCTCAATCATGTCGCTGACCTTTACCAATAAGGCGGCACGTGAAATGCGCGAGCGTATTGAAAAGGAAGTGGGGAATGAGGCCCGCAACCTTTGGATGGGGACTTTTCACTCGGTATTTGCCAAAAT
Source organism: Persicobacter psychrovividus (assembly GCF_036492425.1). NCBI lineage: Bacteria > Pseudomonadati > Bacteroidota > Cytophagia > Cytophagales > Persicobacteraceae > Persicobacter > Persicobacter psychrovividus. The sequence goes on along the minus strand of NZ_AP025292.1, from coordinate 2,562,488 downwards.
TTTGCGCTTTGAGTGTGAAAAGCTCGGCTATCCGTCCAACTTCACCATCTACGATGCGGACGATACCAAATCCTTGATCAAGACGATTGTCAAAGAAATGCAACTGGACGACAAGGTGTATAAAGCCAATGCCGTTTACAGCCGTATTTCCAATGCCAAAAATAACCTCATCGATTTTAATCAGTACCTCAAAAATCCGATGTTTAAGGCCGATGATGAGGCCGCCAAGCGCCCATTGTTAGGGGAGATTTATAAACGATATGTGATCCGCTGTTTCAAGGCGGGAGCGATGGATTTTGATGATCTGCTGTTCAATACCAATGTATTGTTCCGCGACCATCCCGATGTTTTGCATAAATATCAGCATCGTTTCAAATATATTCTGGTCGATGAGTTTCAGGATACCAACGTTTCGCAATACCTGATTGTCAAAAAACTCGCAGGGGTGCATCAGAATATCTGTGTGGTAGGTGATGATGCCCAGTCGATTTATGCATTCCGTGGTGCCAATATTCAGAATATCCTGAATTTTGAAAAGGATTTTCCTGAGGTAAAAACCATTAAGCTGGAGCAGAATTACAGATCGACAAGCACGATTGTAAATGCGGCCAATGGGGTGATCGCCAAAAACCAGGGACAGATTGAAAAGGACGTCTGGACGGCCAATGCGGAAGGGGACAAAATTGACTTGGTGCAAGCCTCTTCGGATAGTGAAGAAGCCCGCTTGATTGCCCAGGGGATTTTTGAATCCAAAATGACCCATCAGTGGCATAACGAGGATTTTGCCATCCTCTATCGTACCAATGCGCAGTCACGTTCTCTGGAGGAAGCTTTGCGCCGTGCGAACTTGAAATATAAGATCGTTGGTGGCCTTTCCTTTTATCAGCGTCGGGAAATTAAGGACCTGATCGCTTATTTCCGTGTCGCCCTGAATCCCAACGATGAGCAGGCGGTCGTGCGCTCGATCAATTTGCCCAAGCGTGGTATTGGACCCGGTACGGTAGATAAAATTCGGGTATATGCCGCAGAGCAAAACGTTGAATTGTGGACAGCCCTTCAGCAGTGCCGTGTTTTCCTTCCCGGACGGGCAGCCAATGCGGTAGACGGCTATGTTACGCTGATCAAATCCATGCAAATTGATGTCGAGAAATTCAATGCTTTCGAGGCGGCACAAAAAGTAGCCAAAGCTTCGGGATTGATGCGTGCATTGTTCGAAGATAAGACCGTCGAGGGGGTGAGCCGTTATGAAAACGTGCAGGAATTGCTCAATGCGGTCAAAGAGTTTGTCGATAACGAAGAAAATGAGGATAAAACCTTGGATGCATTCCTGCAAGAAGTATCTTTACTCACAGGAGTGGATCAGGCCAAGGACGATGATCCGGACGTGATCACGCTGATGACCATCCACATGGCGAAAGGGCTTGAATTCAAGCATGTTTTTGTTACCGGTATGGAAGAGGAATTATTTCCCTCGACCATGATGATGGCCTCAAGAGATGATTTGGAGGAGGAACGCCGTTTGTTTTATGTGGCCATAACACGTGCCGAGCAAAAATTAACACTTTCTTTTGCAATGAATCGCTACCGATTTGGTAAATTGGTCAATTGTGAGCCTTCACGCTTTTTAGAAGAGGTGGATTCGAACTTGCTCAACGTGGCCAAAAAGACCCGACAGGTGAGTTTCAATGATGCTGCACCAAGCGTTAACCCTTCTGGGCTGGGGTCAAACTTCATGAACAGCAAGGGAACATCCGGAGCGCAGTATGCTAAAAACCTCGTCAATAATAATCCATTGGCCAACCGCAAAAGTCCGCAGGTAGATCATAAGCCGTCATCAGGATTTACACCAAGTGATCCGAGTCTGCTGGCCGTAGGGCAAAAAGTAGAACATCTTAAGTTTGGCTTCGGAAAGGTTGTCCGGCTTGATTTGAACGGTGCGGCACCAAAAGCACAAGTGAACTTTGAACTGGTAGGAGATAAAACCCTGCTGCTGAGTTTTGCCAAGCTGCATATTGTGGAGTAAAGGCAAGCAATTTTTTTAATAGATTATCGTGTTTGTTTTGCGCCAACGGCTTTGCCATTGCGTAACTCATCCTAAAGCAAAGAAAATATTCAGATATATGCATAATTACAATACCACCAAATCCGAAATCTTACAAAAGGAATATGGTCGTAATATTCAGGAGCTTGCTGCTCATGTAGTCAGTATTGAAGATCGACAAGAGCGCACCAAAGCCGCTTTTGCACTGATTCACCTGATGAAGGAGCTGACCCCAAATAAAATGAAGGACTCTCCGGAATATGCGCAACGTCTTTGGGATGATTTGTACATCATTACTGATTTCAAGCTTGATGTTGACGCTCCTTTTGAGTGTCCAGAGCCAGCAAGCATCCACAAAAAGCCACAAACGGTCCCTTACTTGGGTGGGCAGCCTCGCTACCGACACTATGGCCGTAATATCGAAAACATGATTGCCAAGGCTTCGGAAATTGAAGACGAGGAAGAGCTGATCGGGGCAGTGGTAACGATCGGGAAGCTGATGAAAATCTTCTACCTGCAATGGAACCGTGATAATGTCGATGATCGTCTGATTTTGGATGATATCAAGCGGATCTCCCGAGGGAGTGTCAAGTTTGATAACGACAAAATTCTTGAAGATAACCTTTTGGCCAGCAGTGGAACACCAAACAGGACTGGCAGAAACTTTTCCAATAACAACCGCCGGAGAAACTTCTCCAATGATCGCCGCAACAATAACAACAACAGAAACAGCGGGCAGAACAGGGGAGGCCAAGGGAAAGGCAACAACTACCGAAAAAGAAAAAATTAATTATATTAAAAAAGGAGGCCGAAACAGCCTCCTTTTTTTTAGATTTGTCCCTTCAAAAAATATGCAGCTTTTATCTTCGGAAATTCATACATTCAGTCGGAGATCCCCAATTTCTTGTTTAACTTATTACAAAGCATTCGGGTGGCAGCATAGGCTTTGCTAAATTTGTTTTAAGACTCAATAATCATAAAAATCCATGGCAGCATTCAAAATAGAGGGTGGCGCATCACTGAGCGGTGAGATCACTCCTCAGGGCGCAAAGAATGAGGCACTGCAAATTCTAAGTGCAGTTCTGTTGACCTCAGAACCTGTAACCATCCACAATATTCCCAATATCAGGGATGTCAATAAGCAAATCGAATTGCTGAAGGATTTCGGCGTAAAAGTCGATCAGCTTGAAGAAAAAGGCAGTTACCGATTTGAGGCCTCAGGGGTTGACCTGAAATTCCTCGAAACAGAAACATTCCGCAGCAAGGCCTCCTCCTTGCGTGGATCCATTATGCTGATAGGCCCACTGTTGGCGCGTTTCGGTGAAGCACAAATGCCTCAGCCTGGTGGTGATAAAATTGGCCGCCGCCGTCTTGATACCCACTTTATAGGACTGAAGCAACTCGGGGCAAACTTTGATTTTGATGCACAGCGCCATCGTTATTTCGTGAAAGCGGAGCAGCTTACGGGCAAGTATATTCTTCTGGATGAAGCCTCTGTAACAGGAACTGCCAATTTGGTAATGGCGGCCGTACTTGCAAAAGGAAAAACAACCATTTACAATGCCGCTTGTGAGCCTTACTTGCAGCAGTTGTGCAAAATGCTCAACCGTATGGGTGCCAACATCTCAGGCATCGGGTCCAATTTGCTGGAAATCGAAGGGGTCGAGGTACTTGGTGGTACCACACATACCCTGCTTCCTGACATGATTGAGATTGGGAGCTTTATTGGCCTCGCTGCCATGACGAAGTCCGAAATTACCATCAAAAATGTACGTATCGATCAATTGGGTTTAATCCCAAATACGTTCCGAAAACTGGGTATTCGCATTGAAGAAAAAGGGGACGATCTTTTTATTCCTGCTCAGGAACATTATGAGATTGATACCTTCATTGATGGCTCAATCCTGACCATCGCCGATGCTATCTGGCCGGGCTTCACCCCTGATTTGCTGTCCATTCTATTGGTGGTGGCAACGCAGGCGAAAGGTACCGTACTGATTCACCAGAAAATGTTTGAGTCCCGTTTGTTCTTTACCGATAAACTGATCGACATGGGGGCGCAGATCATCCTTTGTGATCCTCACAGGGCTACTGTTATTGGCCTGGATAGAAAATATCCGCTCCGTGGTATTCGCATGACCAGCCCGGATATCCGTGCCGGAGTTTCTTTGCTGATTGCCGCCCTTTCGGCCACAGGTACCAGCGTGATCGACAATGTAGAGCAGATTGACCGCGGTTATCAGGACATCGATGAACGCTTGCGTGCATTGGGTGCGAAAATCGAAAGGATCAACTAATTTGTTGTAAATAAAAACATTACTCTTATAGAAATTGAAAGGCTTCTACCCTCATCATTTTGGGTATGAAGCTTTTTTGTGTACCTTTGTGGCTTATTTGAAAAGCATTTTTTCGTTGATTAAAAATATTCTATATGGATTTATTTGCTAAGTGTGATGCAAAAAACACGCCTCTTGGAAAATACTCAGATGTAGACGAAGGTTACTACATGTTTCCTAAGTTGGAAGGGGAGATTGGTCCTCGTATGAACTTCCAAGGCCGTCAGGTATTGAACTGGTCGTTGAACAATTATTTGGGTTTGGCGAACGATCCTGAGGTGCGTAAGGCGGATGCTGATGCTACTGCAAACTGGGGATTAGCATACCCAATGGGTGCGCGTATCATGTCTGGAAATACCACTAAGCACGAGCAGTTGGAGCGTGAGTTGGCGGATTTCGTAGGGAAGGAAGATTGTTTCTTGCTGAACTTCGGTTACCAAGGGGTAGTATCAATTATTGATGCGGTATTGGACCGTCGCGATGTCGTAGTTTACGATGCAGAAAGCCATGCTTGTATCCTTGATGGTCTTCGTCTTCATATCGGTAAACGTTTCGTTTATACTCATAACGATATGGAATCCCTGGAGAAGCAGCTGGAGCGTGCGGAGCGTTTGGCGAAAGAAACCGGTGGCGGTGTCTTGGTGATTACCGAAGGTGTTTTCGGGATGTCGGGTGCGATGGGCGCTTTGGCAGAAGTTATCAAGCTGAAAGAGAAATTCGACTTCCGTTTGTTCGTTGATGATGCGCACGGTTTCGGTACAATGGGTAAAACAGGTGCAGGTACTGGTGAGCAATTGGGTTGCCAGGACGGTATCGATCTTTACTTCTCAACTTTTGCCAAATCTATGGCTTCTATCGGTGCATTTGTTGCTGGTGACCACAAGATCGTGAAATACTTGCGTTACAGCATGCGTTCGCAAATTTTTGCGAAATCATTGCCTATGCCGATCGTTGAAGGAAACCTGAAGCGTCTGGAAATGTTGAAAAACTCTCCGGCAAAAGATAAACTTTGGACAATCGTGAATGCTTTGCAGAGCGGTTTGAAAGAGAACGGTTTCAATATTGGTAATACAGAAACTCCTGTAACACCAGTATTCCTTTCAGGAACAATGACTGAAGCAGGTAACCTGACACAGGATATCCGTGAGCGTTTTAACATCTTCTGTTCAATCGTTATTTACCCGGTGATTCCTAAAGGGCAAATCATGTTGCGTATTATCCCTACGGCAGCGCATACTTTGGACGATGTGAATGAAACGATCTCTGCCTTCAAGCAAATCAAAGCAAAACTTGATGGTGGTGAGTATAAATTTGATGGTATTGCTGAGCAAATGCCTGACTAATTTAGCCGAAAATACAATACTTTGAACTTCAAGGTATTAACGAATTAGCTGAAAATTGTTGTTATACTGGTGAACAATCAATATAATTTCATTTTTCAGCTTTTTTTATGTCTTGATTTTAGTCTGATATAATGGTTTTTGGGTATTTTTATTATATTGCTTATGAGAAGCATAACTTTTATAACTTAAAACCTATTTTTGAACGATGAAAAGATTTGACGAAATCAAAGACCTATTACTCTCCTTGGAAGCTGACTTTCAAAAGTTTTATGAGAAAGAAAACCAAGCTGCCGGAACACGTGTCCGTAAGGGAATGCAAGAATTGAAAAATTTAGCACAGGATATTCGTGTTGAAGTTCAAGAAAAGAAAAATACGAAGCACGAAGCTTAAATTTTTTTATTTGAAATGCCGGGATTTAAAAATCCTGAAAAAGCGATCAGCATCAGTTGACCGTTTTTTTTTGCTTTAAACTTTGGCTTTCCGTAGGCCAAACCACGATGCCTGACATTCATTGGCCCTGAATATATCAAGCAAGGAAGAATGGTCGTTAGGCTATTTATAGGTAATTTGTAAAGCCTGCAGCGCAGATGTTGTAATGGGCGGCAGGTGACCACTATCGATTAATTCAGCTTAAATCAAATAACAAAAGATGGGGTTATTTCAAAAATTAATGGGCAACGCCTCGGCAGTTAGCGTTGAGAAATTGCAAAAAGAATATGAGCCAATACTGATGGATCAGGAGCGTATAGAGTTCGGGTTTTCACTGATTCGAGATGTGTTCCTCTTTACAGGGAAACGGCTCATCCTGATTGATGTACAGGGGGTAACAGGTAAAAAGAAAGCGTATAAAAGTATTCCTTACAAAAGCATTTCGCGCTTTTCTGTTGAAACTGCCGGTACTTTTGATCTGGATGCCGAGCTGAAAGTGTGGATTTCCGGAGAGGATGAGCCCACGATCGATAAGCCCTTCAATAAGAGCATAGATGTTTATGCGGTTCAGAAACTGCTTGCTGAAAAGGTTTGTGGGTAATGAGGGGGCACGGATTTTTATCTTGATCAGAAGGATTGTTTAGTCAGTGCAGGCACGCTTAAAACCAAATAGGATGCAGTGAGAACCTCACTCATGATTGTTGATCAAGTGCTCACTTTTCTGCCTCGGTCTGTTGTGCCAAGCGATGAGTTATTGCAGATCAATATTTTCAGTGCCCAATATTTTAGGTCAGGAAAAACATATTTAAAAGGCACTAAAAAGAAGCGTTTTCTAAGATGAATTTCAAAAAAAGGCGACACCTTATGAATAGGTGTCGCCTTTGTATTTTTTGCTATTTTAAGATGTATCGCTTAATAAATCTCTGGGTAAGTCTCTGGATCAAATTCGTGCATCATTTGATAGATGCGGTCGAAAACAGACTCCGCACTTGGCTTGGAGAAGAAATCGCCATCAGAACCATAAGCCGGACGATGATCCTCCGAGGAGATACAAATCGGTTGCGAGTCAAGGTATTGATACGCATTTTGCTCGTCAAGGACTTTTTGCATTAGGTAAGCTGACGCGCCACCCTGAACATCCTCATCTGCAAAAACTACCCGGTTGGTCTTTTGCACGGATGCTACAATGCGGTGCTCGAGGTCAAATGGTACGAGGGTCTGAGCGTCGATCACTTCTACTGAAATGCCCACCTGAGCGAGCTCTTCAGCTGCTGCCATTATAATTCTGCACATGGATCCGTAAGTAACTACGGTAACGTCTGTTCCGGCACGCAATACCTCTGGGCGGCCAAGGGGAACAGTGTATTCTCCAAGGTTGTTCGGCATCGCTTCCTTCAGGCGGTAGCCGTTCAGGCATTCGATGACAAGGGCAGGATCATCACCTTTCAGCAAAGTGTTGTACATACCGGCAGCCTGTGTAAAGTTGCGAGGCGTCAGGATGTACATCCCTCTCAAGCTCCCCAAAATCATCGAAATAGGTGAGCCGGAATGCCATACTCCTTCAAGGCGGTGGCCACGTGTACGGATGATCAGCGGTGCTTTCTGGCCTCCGGCGGTGCGGTGGTGCAGGCAGGCAAGATCATCAGTAAGGGTGTTAAGTGCATATACGAGGTAATCGAGATACTGAATTTCAGCAATAGGGCGCAAGCCACGCATGGCCGCTCCTGTGCCTTCACCAATAATGGTCATCTCACGGATGGAGGTGTCATGTACGCGCAACTCCCCGAAAATATCCTGAACACCAGCCATTCCCTGGTTAACATCCCCAATCTTGCCAACATCTTCACCGAAGGCAAAAACACGGGGATCGTTCTCGAGTGCTTTCTTGAAATACTGATTGATAATCTCACGGCCATCAACCATTTCAGGGTCCTGGTCGTAGCTTTTGGCAACTTCCGTAACCTTCAGCGCCGATCGTTCATCCTCACAATAAAGCAAGGTATTGTATTCTTCCCGATGTTGTGCCATGGCTGTTTCAAGCCATTTGATCAGTGCAACGCGGGCAGGACTGGTCTTTTTGCGTGTCAGGCGTAAAGCTTTTTTTACGGCCTTGATGTTATCCATCTTGATGGGGTTGAAGCCATTTTTCAGCCCATCAGCAATCGCATTAATTTTTTCTGTATGTTCTTCGGAACTGTCTGCCAAACGCTCAAGCAGCTCAATGACCTGCTTGCGCAAAGGGGCCATGCTGTCAAGGAAAGCCTTGAATGCCGCATTTTTTTCATCACGAACCTTTTTCTTGGCTTCAAGTTCCAGCGTGTTCAGTTCTTCTTCTGTGGCATAACCTTCGGCAATAACCCAGGAGCGCATTTGCTTCACACAATCGAATTCAGCCTCCCAATGGAGTCTTTCCTCGTTTTTGTAGCGCTCATGTGATCCCGAGGTGGAGTGCCCTTGTGGTTGGGTTACCTCAATTACGTGTACCAGGCAAGGGATATGTTGCTCGCGGGCAAGCTGTGCCGCTTTCTGATAAGTTTCGAACAGGGCAGGGTAGTCCCATCCTTTAACTTCAAAAATCTCTATCCCCGGATGTTCCTCCGTGCGCTGAAAACCTGCAAGTGCTTTGGAAATACTCTGTTTTACCGTGTGGTGCTCAGGGCCTACGGAAATACCATACTGGTCATCCCAAACCGACATCACGACGGGCAGCTGCATTACGCCCACGGCATTAATGGTTTCCAGAAACATCCCTTCAGAAGTGGAGGCGTTCCCGATGGTGGAAAATACCACTTCATTTCCTTGATGACTGAACTTCTCGAAGGCTTCACCCTGTAATTCCTCTACATGGCGGTAAAGTTTTGATGCATAGCCCAGCCCCACAATTCGAGGCATCTGGCCCGCAGTAGGGGAGATGTCAGAGGCCACATTGCAAGTGTCTGACTGCGATTTCCAGGAACCGTCTTCGGCAATCCATCGGGTGCCAAAGTGTCCGTTCATCATTCGGCCACCAGAGGCTGGCTCAGCTTCAATATCAGTGTGCGCATAAAGTTGCGCAAAAAATTCCTGAATCGACATTTCACCAATCGCCATCATGAAGGTTTGGTCGCGGTAGTATCCCGAACGCCAATCTCCTTTTTGGAAAGCTCTCGCCATCGCCACTTGCGGTACTTCCTTTCCATCTCCAAATATCCCAAATTTGGCTTTACCCATGAATACTTCCTTCCGACCGGCAAGGGCAGTTTCACGGCTTTCAACTACTGTGCGGTAGTCTTCTAAAATATATTTTTTATTTAAAGGGGAAACAGTTGTAGTACTTTGATCCGACACTGTCAAACAGGTTTAATGGTACACAAAAATATCTTTGAGAACATCTCAAGGTGTCTTTTTTTCGCCTTGGAATTTAGATCTCCTATCCTAAATATACATTCTTTTGGTGTAAAGCCCTAAAATTATTCCTGTGGGTAAATCCTGAAAATTTCGCATTGAAATGAACATGGTGGCAAAAGAGTATTATTTTTAAGCGGGGCGGAATTTTATTTCAGTAAAACATATTTTCATAAAATATAATTTTTTAACTTTTTTAGGGCGTTCCCGTCTGTATTTATTAAACGATTGGTCTTTATTGCTACAGTATTGTACCATAGTTTGAATTGTCCAAAATGGACTTGGATAAAAATTATGACCTATTTTGTAGGAAATAAAAATAATTTCAGCAAATTACCATCAGAAATAGGCTTCGATTTTACTGATCGATAAATATTGCATTTTTTTAATATTGAATTATCAACACAAACTATAAAACCTTTGTATTATGATTATCGGTGTACCAAAGGAGATTAAAAACAACGAGAACCGTGTGGCGCTTACGCCTGCTGGTGTGAACGAAATGAAAAAGCACGGGCACCAGGTGTATGTGCAATCTACTGCAGGCGAAGGCAGTGGTTTCTCCGACGAGGCTTTTGCTGAAGCAGGGGCGAATATTTTAGCCACCATTGAAGAGGTTTATGGCATTGCCGAAATGATCATCAAGGTGAAAGAACCGATAGAGTTCGAATACGATTTGATCCGTGAGGATCAGTTATTGTTTACCTATTTCCACTTTGCTTCTTATGAGCCGCTGACCAAAGCGATGATTGAGAGCAAGTCGGTTTGTCTGGCTTACGAAACCGTAGAGCGCGGACGCGGCCTTCCTTTGCTGGTTCCGATGTCGGAAGTGGCGGGTCGTATGTCGATTCAGGAAGGGGCGAAATACCTTGAAAAACCAATGCAGGGCCGTGGGATTCTCCTTGGGGGTGTTCCAGGGGTAAAGCCGGCTAAAGTTTTGGTGCTCGGTGGAGGTATCGTAGGCTATCAGTCCGCAAAAATGGCGGCAGGTCTTGGTGCTGATGTAACCATCATGGACATCAGTCTGGATCGTTTGCGTTATCTTGATGATGTGATGGCGGCGAACGTTACCACAATGATGTCGAGTGAATATAATATCCGTCAGGAAATTAAAGAGGCGGATTTGGTGATTGGTGCGGTGTTGATTCCAGGCGCAAAAGCACCACATTTGGTTACGCGGGATATGTTGAAAGACATGAAGCCGGGCGCAGTACTTGTGGATGTGGCCGTAGACCAGGGCGGGTGTATCGAAACCTGTAAACCGACCACACACGCTGATCCTATATTTATTATTGACGATGTGGTGCATTACTGCGTGGCGAATATGCCTGGGGCAGTTCCTTATACTTCCACTTTGGCACTAACGAATGCTACGCTGCCGTATGCCCTTGAGCTTGCCAACAAAGGCTGGAAGAAGGCGTGTCAGGAAAGTTCTGAACTGAAAACGGGGCTTAATGTGGTGAAAGGCGATGTGGTGTATAAAGCGGTGGCTGAAGCTTTCGATTTGCCTTATGTGCCTGTAGAGGAATATCTGCAAGATGAAGAAATGGCGGTTTAAGCGCAATAGTTTATATCAAACAGAAAAGGGTGTTTAAAACATAGCGGCTGAACTGAGTTGTTGGTTTTGAATACATGCTAAAAGAGGCTGTCGGTGGATAAACACGGACAGCCTCTTTTTTTTGCTGAATACTTTCTGATGATTGTTATTCCTGAAATTTGCTGGCCACCAAATTGAGTAGTTGTTTGGTTTCTGTAGCCTCCATATCCCATGCGTATGGTCGTGCAAAATTATTGATCAGGTAAGTGGCGGCCTCGTCGTTGGTCTCCAGGTTCTCAATATGGTCGAGGGCCTCACGGAAACTTTTCTTGCTGCCCCCAAAGAGCTCATTGGTAAACATAAAGCGGTCATTCAGGGAAATGGACTCCGCAATGCTTCTGCTGTTTTTTTCTTTCAGGCGGTCGCCGAGGGTCTTGAACTGCACCGGCTTGCCTTTGGTCAGCTGGTCATGAAGGGTTTCAATTTCCCCGAGCAACTTGTCATTTTCAGCAAGGGGTAAGCCCGAGACGGCATCTTCCTCCTGAGGCTGGCTCAGCTTTTCGAGGTTCAAAGGAAATACCCTTGAGTATTCCTCAATGAGGGTGTCGGTGTCTGGAGTTGTCCAGCTTGTATGACTGATCACCTCATGTAATTGTGTGCGGGTATCGGCCACCGACATCTGTTGAATGTGCTCCGCTTGCCAGATTTGTACCATCTTATCGATGGGCATGGGGTTTATTTTCAGGTACTTTGTCCAGTTTTCAAGCTCCATTAGATAGACCGTGTCGCCTACCCAGTGGTCGAGCATTTCTTCATAATAATCCTCAGGATCAAAGGTCAGTAACAGGGCCCTGTAACAGGCCTCTTCAAGCAAGGGCTCAAAGTCGTACTGCTCCACCGCAATATGATTCGACAGGATATTCTTGAAACGCACGAAGGCTTCCTGCACCTCCGCAGCTGAAAAATTAAAATAAGGGCTTTTAATTTTTTGGGTTTCAATATGCCATTTTTCGAAAAGAATCTGAATCACAAAAAAGTTCACCTGATTCACACTGCAAAGGGTGGTTAAATGTGCCCCTTTAACCACTGGCGCACTGCGAAAAAAATTCGCAGAAAATTCTAAAGTGAAGTTTTTGGCATAATCCCTAAGGGCACCTTTATTTATCTGATTTATCATGGATGTTAACCCTATAAAGTCTCGTAAGTCTCAAATTGTATTACTATCAAGTAAACAACTTGCAATAGTAAGCAAAAATAATGCTTTTGTTTTGCAATTAAACTACAAAACAAATTAGGTTTTAAAAAAAATATCTGCCCAATAAATTAATTTTGCAGGATAGTCAATACAATTTGATCAAAATTTTCATCGTACCTTTGGCCTGATAAGAAATAATTTACAGAAAAATATCAAGCATCATGTTTATTGAACCGCACTTCGGGGGGATTGCTCAGGCCGGATGGGTAGAGGTTATTTGTGGATCTATGTTTTCAGGGAAAACAGAAGAGCTCATCCGCAGGATTAATCGGGCGATTATCGCCAAACAGAAGGTCGGGATTTTTAAACCTGCGGTCGATACGCGCTATGCGGAGGCGGAGGTGGTTTCCCATAATGCCAATGCAGTGGTTTGTGTGCCTGTAAAAAATGCGGCGGAAATCCTTCACCATATCAATGAATTTGAAGTGATTGGTATTGATGAAGCACAATTTTTTGACCTTGACCTGGTGGATGTGGCCAACAAATTGGCAAACAAGGGGAAAAGGGTTATTTTAGCCGGACTGGACATGGATTTCGAAGGAGTGCCTTTCGGGCCAATGCCAGGCTTGATGGCCACGGCGGAATTTGTAACCAAAGTGAATGCCATCTGTGCACAATGTGGTTCGGTGGCTTCTTATTCCTTTCGGACAACCATGAGCGAAGAGCAGGTGGTTTTGGGAGAGAAGGACGCCTATGAGCCTCGTTGCAGAAAATGTTATAACGAGGGAATGAATGAAAAACAAGAACAACACAACATACAAACTGATTCTCAGTAATTGGTGCCTATTTTTATTTTTTAGCTTGCAGGCTTCCGCGCAGGAGATCCCTACCGGAAGCTGGCGAAGCCATTTCAATTACCGGCAGGCAGCCTTGGTGGCGAGCAACCCCGACAGTGTTTGTTGCGCCACCCAAAATTCTCTGTTTTTTTACGACCGCCAATCCAATGAGGTGGAGGTGGTCAGTAGCAGCGATGGTCTTTCGGAAAATGAGTTCAGTACCCTGGCCTATGATGCCCGCAATAAAGCCTGGCTGATTGGCTACCAAAGCGGTGGAATTGATCAGCTTAAAGGCCGTGCCATCACGACCTTCGATGCCATCCGTCAGGATCCACAGCCTGGCGACAAAGCCATTCAGAAAATTTTATTCAAAGGAGATACCAGTATCGTGATCCTCTCATATGGGGCTTTTATTTATGAGTCTTCTACAAACAGGGTGATTTCTACGGCCCGCAACCTCGGGCAAAATGGAGCTGCACTGCGCATCCTTGACGGTACCGTTAAGGGAGATAGTCTGATGCTTGCCACCGCCGAGGGGATTATTGGTAATGACCTGACCGGGAAATCCAATATTCAGGATTACAGCAGCTGGCAACGCTACAATACTTTGTGGGGGCACCCTTCGGCGAATGTTCAGCAAATCACGACTTTCGATGGGCAGCTTTTTTGGGCGGAAGGATCACAGCTTTTTTCTTATCAGGAGGGCGTTCAGCAAGTGGGGCAGACCGATCAGCCTGTTCAGCATTTCAATACCGCAGACGAGCTGATGGTGGTTGATGGATTGCATTTGTACCAGTTGCAGGACAGTGGGCTTGAAGCGGTGGACTTGCAGGCGCAGCAGCCTCAGCAAATCAGTGGAAATGCCGACCAGCTTTGGATAGCGGATGCCCGTGTCGGCCTGGTGTCGAAGCGCGGGGCTGAAGAGCGGTCAATTGCACCATCGGGGATTTCTTCCGTGGTTCCTTTTCATATTGATCATCAGGGGGAGCGGGTGATGGCCTTTCGGGGCGGATATCAGTTGGGGGTTCCTAACGGCGACCCTGGGGCTTTTGATGTTTTTCTCAATGGCCGATGGACCAACTTTGATGCTGAAAATACGCAGCCCGAAGCAAGGGATGTGGTCGATGCTTTTTACCGTCAGCAAAGCGAAACCTATGCGGTGGCTACGATGGGTACGGGCTTATGGGAGGTGAATGCACAGGGCGAGTTTAGCCGCTCACCTTCTTCGGTGATTCCTCAGGATGCTCCTCTTTCGACTATTATTGGCGATCGATATGGTAACGAATGGCTCAGTCAGTATGATGCTCAGCCTGCCTTATGGGTGAAGGCTGGCGCTGAAGAGTGGAAACCACTGATCAATCAGTCATTGCCGATTGTACAGTTGCTGGTGCACCCTTATCAGAATATTTTGGTAGCCCGCATGGACCCGTCAAGAAGTCGGGGGATTTATGTTTATGATTTTGAAAATCAGGTTGGCCGATTGCTCAACAGCGCATCGATTAACAATTTGCCCAGCGATAATATTAACGATATGGCTTTTGATCGATTGGGTAATTTATGGCTGGCCACCGATCAGGGGGTCGGATATTTACCCTCAGGCGACTGGCTGAATCAAAGTGTTGCCGCGGTTTTGCCGATTTATGAAGGCTTCCCGATTTTCAATAAAAAAGAAGTCAGTAGCATTACCATTGATGGCGGTAACCGCAAGTGGTTTGGAAATAATACGGGTTTGTTTTTGTACTCAAAACCCATTTCAGATTTTACCAATAATTCAGATATTGATTTACTGGGAGAGTTTACGACCGAGAATAGCCTGCTGCCCTCCAATGAGGTGCTCAGACTTACCGATGAGCCACGGAGTGGAGAGGTGTTTGTCCAGACCCGGGCGGGCTTGGTTTCTTTTCGTGCTGATGCTTCCGCAGGCGTAAGTCCACAGGGGGAAGTGAAGATCTTTCCGAATCCTGTACGTGGCAATTTCAGCGGACCAATCACCATCAGTCAGCTATCAACTGATGCCACCGTGAAAATTACTGATCTTTCCGGCAGACTTCTTTACGAAACCACTGCCAATGGAGGCACGGCGACCTGGAATGGGAGCCTCAGTAATGGTGCCCGTGCAGGCGTGGGTATTTACCTCGTTTGGGTTGCTCAACCCGATGGTACCGATGCGACTGTGGGTAAGGTGGCGATTGTTAATTAATATAAACTGATCGTAGGTCAGGCACATAGGCCTGACCCTACAATTGGACGGAAACCCCACAAGCATCCGCTTGTTAAAATATCAAATCAAAAAAGTAATCTGTGGAAATCTGTGTCATCTGTGGACAAAACACATCGGCACGCTTTCATTATATTACCATTCATTCATCATGCTTGAAAAAACCAGAGGCGTCGTACTCAATTACATCAAATATCGGGAAAGCTCGATCATTGTGCGCATTTATACCGAAGCCTTCGGTATGCGTTCCTACATCGTCAATAGTGTGCGGAAGGCTCGGGCAAAGCAAAATAAGATCGCCCTTTTTCAGCCTTTGTCATTGCTTGATTTGGTGGTTTATGAAAAGCCAGGCAAGGATCTGAACCGCATTTCCGAGGTACAACTCGCTTATCCTTTGCAGTCGATTCCTTTTGATGTGATGAAATCCTCGGTAGCACTATTCATCACCGAAGTGTTGGGGCAGTTGCTCAAACATGAGCAGGAAGCCAATGAGCACATGTTTCAGTATTTGTATTATGCCGTGCAGGCCTTTGATCAGATGGAAGAACGCTTTCAGAACTTCCACCTGCAATTTCTCCTGAAAGCAGGGCAACCCCTCGGTTTGGGGGTGACCACTGGCGATCAGATTATTGCTGAAGTGATTCAGTGGGCGGATGATCCTACCATTGCCCAACAGGAAAAAGCAGTCCTTGAACAGTTGCGTTCCGCCTCTTTCGGCGACCATATCCCGATGGATAATTTCATGCGCCGAACGGTGCTTGCCCACCTGTTGCGCTTTTATCAGGAGCAGGTGCACGGCTTTGGGCAGATACAGTCGCTGGCAGTTTTGAAAGAGGTGTTGTCGTGATGGTCTAAGTTTTTTGATTTGTCCACAGACTTTTTTATGAGATTCATTTAGTTGTTGCTTACAAATAAAGAATCGTGGTAATCCTGTAAATCAAGGTAATCATGGCCTACACCTTCACTGGTCGTAGCGTCCCCGCTACGACCCCGAACCCCTAGTGCGATAACCCTTAAATACCACCCGATTTAAAACCCACCAAAACACCACTCAATTGGCTTTTTCCATCTTTCATTGTAATACTCAATATAGTTGGTGATTTTTCTTTCTAAATTAGGGACCGAGTTAAATTGCCCATTACGAATTACATGCTTCTGTAAACGGCCAAACCAATTCTCTATTTGGTTCAACCAAGAGCAATGTTTTGGAGTATATTGAAATCTGATTTTATGGTCTTTATCCTCTAAAAATTCCATCCTGGACTTCATCGTCTTTAATACTCCACACCGTCCTTTCTTACCTAAATCACTGTCATAATTTACTTTATCAGCAATTAGCTTGACTAATGACTCTGATTTATGTGTATTAAGCTGGTCTGCAATAAAAACGATTTTTTTGTTAGGGTATTTATCGATGATTGACTCTATAAATTTACAAAAATCCTCCTCATTCCGAGTCTGTCCAAGTTGATATTTGGTGACCTCGCCGTCCATTATATTCAGGCCTGCGATTAAACAGGTCGTTCCGTTCCGCTTGTATTCTGGGTCTACTCGCTTAACTTGACCGCTTTTTGCTGTGGTTATTTTTATGTTTTGTTTAGCTTGAATACCCGTCTTTTCATCCACAGAAATAGTCACAACATCGTCTGATTGCTCCAAATAAACACTGCAAACATCAGAAACACGGTCGTTATGCTCCTGTTGGTCACCTATTTTTGGATGTATCCAATATTCAGTTTTATGAGGACTTAATTCGTTTTTTTAAAAGTCGACCAACATGACTTGATGAGATTTCGATTCCCATTTTCTTCGCTTGCTCACTCAAAGACTCATGAGACCATTCAGTGATTGGAACATCATAATCTTGAGGATCTTGGCAGCTTAATGTTTGCACTTGAATTTTTTCTTCGGCAGTTAAACGAGGTTTCCTTCCGCTTCTTTTAGAATCAGTTAATTGTTCATAAATAAGTCGGATAAATTCAGTATCTCCTATTTTATTTTGGGTTTCATCTAACTCATTGATTGCGTCCCATTTATTAAGCCATCTCTTCACTGTATTGGGATCTGCTTTTTCATTAGCACAAATCTCTTTGAAGCTTAACCCCTTATTAAAATGGTACACAAATGAGGCTCGGCGACGAATATTTGAAGGCGTCTTCCCACTATTAATAATTCTAAATAGTAGTCTCTCTTCTCGCTCCGTCAGATCAATGACAATAGATGTTTTTCTTCCCATACAGTGATTCAAGAAAAAATCATGCTAAATTTAGGGGGTGTAGCACTAGGAACTCTCCTTCTTCACCTTAAACGCATACAAGGCAAAAGTCCCTAGCCAATGTTGTCCGGCATAATCGCCGTCAGTGATTTTGGAAAGCGAATAATCGAGGTGCTCCGTCGCTAAATTATAAGCAAGGTCGTTGTCTTTGAAAGGATAAAGGCACCACGCACGTGAGAAGTTCAGCCCGTCCAAATGCACCAAGTGCCCGTCCGATCGGTCTTTGACAATACCGGGATGCAGATCCATACTTTGATCGAATAAAGCAGGTAGAAACGCCTTCGCCCACGGTTCAAACGCCTCCTTTGCCAACACCTTCCTCATAACGTCCATTTCCTGCAAACAGGGTGATAGAAAATCATGACCACTCGGCTCCCAACCCATCGGGCAGTCTTGATCTTGCTGATAAAAGCGAATAGCGGACTCCCGAATCACTTGCGCCAAGGCATCATTACCGACGGTCTGTGCATAATCATAAGCGAAGCTCAAGCCAAAAGCAGTATTGGAATGCGTTCCCGTTCGGATCGGATAGACCAACTTGGGCAAGTACTCCATATAGGCTTCGGAAATATAATCCTCCAACGGCTTGAGGTTGTTGTACCATGTCTTGGCCATTGGATCATCCCAAGTATAAAGTTCCTCTTGCAACTTCAGTAACCATGCCCACCCGTAGGTGCGCTCAAACATCTTGCTCTCTGGATTCATCGAAAAATAAGCCACCTCTTTGGCGATATTCTCCGGTGAAAGGTTTTTATTCAGCTTATCAATGGCTTCCTGTCGATGCGCCAAGCCTGGAAAGGTCTTGAGCAAATACACCAACGACCAATGTCCGTGCACTGCCGAATGCCAATCAAAGCAACCATAGAAAGCAGGATGATGCACTGCTGGCATAGCCAAATCACTTTCTTTGGCAATCACCACGCCCGATTTATACGGCAGTGGATTTTGGATACAGCCCAAAGGCAGTTCACTCAGCCGATTGGCTTCCTTGATGTCTAAAGTGATTTGTTTGTTGGTACGAACGACCGTAGGTGTCGTCGTTTTCTGAGCCTGTTCCTTGCAAGCCAACAATAGCAGAGGCAGGCTTATGAATAAAGCGCGGGTGATTTTCATAGGGGTTGATTGGGTGAAAAAATCTTTTGGGTTAAAGGTAAGGAAACCAACCGTAATTTTATTCATGATTTAAAGGAGTAAACTCTTTATATTGCTGATCAATTATTCTTAATTAGGTGATGATTATATAAATTTTTAAAATATGACTAAGAAAGATTTTTTTGTATTACTGATTAAAGTTTTTGGGTTATACTTTTTGGTTCTTAACCTTTTTACTATCCTGCCACAAAGCATACCTTTTATTATGATAGGTGCAGATTCAACAGGTGTGCTAATAATTGTAGCTTCTGTTATTTTTTCTATCGGAATAACTTACGCCCTAATTTTTTATGCAAGTAAAGTCGTGGATTTGCTTCGCCTCGACAGTGGGTTTGAGGAGTCATATATTAAGTTAGGCGATTTCAAACCTAAAGATGTAGTGAGGATTAGCTCTTTTATTTTAGGAGGGGTAATGGTGGTGAATAATTTCCCCAAACTATTGAATTATATTTATATCGCTTTAAAGCAGGACAATAATCCTTTTGATTCCCCAATAGATAAGACCCAAATGGCCTTAACTTTTGTTCAAATATTTGTAGGCCTTCTTTTGGTAACAAACTATGAGTGGGTTGCGAAGTGGTTGAATGGAGATAAGAAACAGAAATTGGCATAGAATGATTATCAAATTTGGTATCTAACCCAATGCTGTAAAGGCGTAATTCATTACGTCTCACCCAATGGTTGGCTGGTCGTGGCGGGGACGCTACAACCAGTACGGGGTAATGATTTTTTGCCCCAACTAACAACCTACAATTTATTCTTGCCCTTTAACAATCGTCAAATCAAAAGGCTCCTCCTCAAACAGATTCCCATTATACCACACCTTTCGAATAGCATAGTATCGGCCATCAAGTGCTTCCCACTCGGTTTTGATCGTATCCGTTATGGTTTGATTCAGTTGAAGGTAGTACATACTTGTTCCCTTCTTTACACCATCTTCTCCAATTTCCTCTTCTTTCTCATTATAGTTGTACAAAAAACACCTTAGCTTATGCGTTGAAATCCCATTGAGTAGCTTCAAACCATTATGTCCACCTATTTGTGGGGCAAAATCTTGTACTTTGACCTTCTTCCCATCAACTAAATAATATAACTGCATATCTTCAACTGGAAAATATTCCTCAGTCGCAGGGCTGATCAAATCTACCCCTTGAGGGTTTTGGATGGATAAATCGATGTCGGAACCGATAGCCATTCCAAAAATAGGAGGTTCGGGTTCTTGTTGTTGGGTACAGCTGATGGTCAGTATGCAGATAAAGGATGTGAAAAATAAGAGTTTCATAGGTGGGTGTTGGTTAAATGATCTGATTATTAATGCTATAAGTTAATGAGTTATCTAAAAAAAAATCAAGTTTCATGCTTCCTCGCTCAAGCATTTTCTTTTTTTTGATTCAAGCGTCTCGCTTGGATTAAAGACAACTCTCCCTCGTTCAAGTGGGATGCTTGGACGAAGGGGAGCTGTTATAAAACTGCCACGAAACCATAAAGCCTGTTGGAAAACAATTAGACTTTAAATAAAATCAATGTCAAAGGTTGTATTTTATAAATCGGTCATATACCTTAGGATCATCAAATAATGATGACACCACAGACGAACATAACGCCGCGTATCGCACAACGATTTGACATCGTTGCTGTTCGTCATGCCCACACTTTCCATCGTCATCATCATGCAGCTATGCATCATTCCACTGTTGTGGAATGTTAATTTATTGAGGATCTTGATCGTCCAGGACGTCTGCCTCAGCTCTCCCCATTTATAATTCGATCACATAAGAACATAAAATGTTTTATTTACATTTTATCCTATGATATGTCTGCTGTGGTTCGGATTTTCTATATAAAATACATAATTTCTGTTCTGATTGCGCCTGTTTGAAGAAAAAGATCCTTCAGTGGGGTATCATGAACAATTCTAAGATCAACAGTTATCATGAGTAATATTTTGCGTTTGGCCGTACAGAAAAAAGGCCGTTTATCGGAGTCATCTTTAAGTTTATTGAAAGAATGCGGATTGAAATTTTCTAATAATGACAGAAAATTGAAAGCGGTTTCATCTAATTTTCCAGTAGAGTTTTTATTCCTTCGCGATGATGATATCCCTGATTATGTGGCGAGCGGTGTTGCCGATATTGGTATTGTGGGAGAGAATGAGGTGTCTGAAAAGAACAAGGAAGTAAAAAGAGTTAAAGGATTAGGCTTCTCGAAATGCCGTATTTCTTTGGCAATTCCTAAAGAGATTGAGTACGAGGGGTTGTCTTTCTTTCAGAATAAAAAAGTAGCGACTTCCTACCCAGTGATTCTTCAGAAATTTTTTGATGAGAACAACATCAATACTGAAATCCACACCATTAGCGGTTCTGTGGAAATTGCTCCAGGCATTGGTCTTGCAGATGCGATTTTCGATATTGTTTCTTCAGGTTCTACCCTGATCAGTAATGGCCTTAAAGAAGTAGAGAAAGTATTTTACTCTGAAGCCGTACTGATTGCCAACCAGGGCCTTTCGGCAGAAAAGCAGGCAATTTTAGACAAGCTCCTATTCAGGATTGAAGCAGTGCAGCAAGCAAAAAAATTCCGCTATATCATGCTTAATGCGCCAGTATCGGCACTTCCGAAAATTGAGCAAATTCTTCCTGGCGTGAAAAGCCCAACGGTAACGCCATTGTCTACCGAAGGCTGGGTATCGCTTCAGGCGGTTATTGCTGACGACGATTTCTGGGATATGATTGAGGAGATAAAGAATGCGGGTGGTGAAGACATCATCAGTTTGCCGATTGATAAAATGATCAAATAGCAACAGATGAAAACATATATTGAACCGAAATCTGCAGATTGGGCGCAAATACTCCAGCGCCCAACCATGGATTTGTCTGTTATTTATGATCAGGTGAACCCAATTCTTGAAACGGTTAAGCAAGAAGGAGATGCCGCCTTGAAAACGTATGCTGAACGCTTCGATGGTGTAAAGCTTGAAACGCTTTGGGTGAGTGCGCAGGAAATGGAAGCGGCGCAATCTAAAGTGGATGAAGGGCTGAAGGATGCGATCCGTTTGGCTGCAAAAAACATTGAGCGTTTTCATGCTGCACAGGCACGCCCAACCTTGGAGGTTAGTCCGATGGAAGGGGTGAGATGCTGGCGAAAAGGCGTGGCGATTGAGAAAGTAGGCCTATATATTCCTGGCGGAACAGCGCCATTATTTTCCACAGTGCTGATGCTTGGCATTCCTGCAAAATTGGCGGGTTGTGCTGAGATCGTTCTGGCAACGCCTCCGAATAAGGAAGGAGAAATTCACCCTGCGATTTTGTTCACCGCCAAATTGCTCGGCATAGATAAAATCGTGAAGGCTGGAGGGGCGCAGGCCATTGGCGCTTTGGCTTATGGTACCGAGAGTGTTCCTGCGGTATATAAAATTTTCGGGCCAGGCAACCAGTATGTTACCGCTGCCAAGCAGTTGGTGAGTCAGTCGGCAGGTGTCGCAATTGATATGCCCGCAGGCCCTTCGGAAGTGTTGGTTTATGCCGATGCTACGGCCAATGCGGATTTTATCGCTTCGGATTTATTGTCGCAGGCTGAGCACGGCGTGGATAGTCAGGTGGTTTTGGTAACCAATGAAGAGGCCGTAGTGAAGGAGGTGCAGGAAGCTTTGGATCGTCAGTTGGCCACCTTGCCACGGGCAGAAATTGCCGAAAAAGCTTTGGGCAACAGTATGGCCATTGTGCTGAAGGATTTGGAGCAGGCGATCCGACTGATCAATGTTTACGGGCCAGAGCACCTGATTCTACAGTCGGAAAGCCAGTACAAAATTGCCGAAAGGATCATCAATGCAGGTTCTGTATTTATTGGTGCATACACGCCAGAATCCGCAGGGGATTATGCCTCAGGAACCAACCACACGCTGCCAACGAACGGTTATGCCCGCAATCATTCTGGCGTTTCTTTAGATAGTTATTTAAAACAGATTACTTTTCAGGAAATAACCGAAGAAGGTCTGAAAAATATCGGCCCAGCTATTGAAAAAATGGCCGCCAGTGAGGAACTTCAAGCACACAAGCAGGCAGTCACCTTGCGTCTGAATTATTTAAATTCCAAATAGCCCTATATTTTATGTTTGATTTATCGAAACTGATTCGCCCCCATTTAAAATATATGAAGCCTTATTCCTCAGCAAGGGATGAGTTCAGTGGACACGCAAAAATATTTTTGGATGCCAATGAAAACCCTTACGGCTCTGTGGGTGGGGGGAAATACAACCGCTACCCAGATCCGCTTCAGTCGAAAGTGAAGCAGCGTTTAAGCCAGATTAAGGAGGTCGAAGCCAGTCAGATTTTACTGGGAAATGGTAGTGATGAAGTCATCGATTTATTATTCAGGGCTTTTTGTGTACCTGCCGAAGACAATGTGGTGATCATGCCACCAACCTACGGTATGTATAAGGTATGTGCCGACATCAATAATATTACAGCACGCCGAGCGCCACTAACACGGGATTTTTACATTGATCTGCCCGAAGTTTATGAACAGATTGATGAGCGTACCAAAATGGTGTTCATCTGTTCGCCAAATAACCCGACGGGTAACCTGTTACAGCGCGAAGTGATTTTGAACCTGTTGGAGAACTTCAATGGTTTGGTAGTGGTAGATGAGGCTTATATTGATTATGCGCCAGAGCAAAGTGTGCTGCCGCTGATCAAGGAATTTCCGAATCTTGTGATTTTGCAGACCTTCAGCAAAGCTTATGGTTTGGCGGGCATCCGCCTGGGTGTGGGATACGCCAGCGAGGATATTATCAATATTCTGAACATGATCAAGCCGCCATACAATATTGCTGAACCCACTCAGCAGGAGGCCCTGAAAGCACTGAAGCAATACAGCCAGAAAAATGACTGGGTGAAGGAATCAATTCTACAGCGCGAAAAATTGCGTGCCTCACTGTTGCAGCTGCCAATGGTGGAAAGCATCAATACTTCCGACGCCAACTTCCTTTTGGTGCGGATGGCTGATGCCCGCCAGGTCTATGAATACCTGTTGGGCAAAGGCATGGTAGTGCGCGACCGCTCCAAAGTTCGGTTGTGTGAAAGCTGCCTGAGAATTACGGTCGGTACGCCTGAAGAAAATAAAGCTGTTGTGGAGGCGATCGGCTCCTACGAAACCATCACTCAACCCTAATTATGAAAAAGAAAAAAGTATTATTTATAGACCGTGACGGGACCATTATTGTGGAACCGCCGATTGATTATCAGGTAGATTCACTGGAAAAGCTGGGCTTTCTTCCCAAGGCACTTTCCAACCTCAGGAAGATCAGCGAACAGCTCGATTATGAACTGGTGATGGTCACCAATCAGGATGGTTTGGGGACTGATAGTTTCCCTGAAGAGACCTTCTGGCCTGCTCATAACAAAATGATGCAGATGCTTGAAGCGGAGCAGATCCACTTTTCGGCCGTACATATCGACCGCACTTTTGAGGCTGATAATGCCCCGACGAGAAAGCCAAATACGGGTTTGCTGACGGATTACTTTTCCGAAGAATACGACCTGGAAAACAGTTTTGTGCTCGGCGACCGTGCAACGGATATCCAGCTCGCAGAAAATTTGGGTGCCAAAGGGATCCTGATTCATGAAGAGCCCCTGGACGACCGTGCCGTACTGACCACCACCGACTGGGACAAGATTTATGAGTTTTTGTTGTTGCCTGCCCGAAAATCGACCGTCCGCAGGGAAACCTCAGAAACCACCATTTTTATCGACCTGAACCTCGATGGGACAGGGCAAGGAACGATCAATACTGGTTTGCCTTTCTTCGACCATATGCTCGATCAGGTAAAACGACACGGCAGCTGCGATTTGACCGTAGAGGTGAAGGGCGATTTGCATATTGATGAACACCACACCATCGAAGATACTGGCCTGGCTTTGGGAGAGGCTTTCCGACAGGCGCTGGGAGATAAAATGGGGATTTACAGATATGGTTTCCTGTTGCCTATGGATGATTGCCTGGCGCAGGTGGCGATTGATTTCGGTGGCCGCCCATGGATGATCTGGGAGGCGACCTTCAAACGGGAGAAAATCGGGGATATGCCGACGGAAATGTTCCATCATTTCTTCAAGTCCTTTTCCGATACTTCGCTCACCAACCTGAACATCAAGGCCGAAGGAGATAATGAGCACCATAAAATTGAGGCCATTTTTAAAGGCTTTGCCAAGGCCATAAAAATGGCGGTCGCTCGCGATGTACAGCGGCTCGATCAGCTGCCCTCCACCAAAGGGGCGTTATAAATATTTAAAGAAATGGAAAGCTACTGAGATCGGTAGCTTTTCTTGCTTTATGGCGATAAACGATGAATCGGTTTTCAGTTCCGAAAACCACTCAACCGACCGAGCAGGCCAATGATAGCAGTAAATAGCAACCATGGCCCCCAAAATATATATGCATTCGTTACCAATGAAATAAAAAATAATAGTTGTCCTATAAGTTGATAGGTAATGAAATAACTTTGTTATTGGATAAACGTTTTTATGGATTTAAAAATGAAGTGTCAGTAAACCCCTTACTGGCAAATATTTTAGGGAATTAATCTTACGATCATGTCACCCCTCAAAAGAAAAACATTTGAAGTTACTGCGCCTCTAAGCGTTAGACTATATAACGAGAGTTCAGTTTTGAACCTCGACGATTGGCGCCTTTTTGAACAGTGGACCCGTTCACTCGCAGAAATGGGCGTAGATGCCGTTATTGTACCGATCTCCTGGGCATCGGTGGAGCCTGAAGCCAAAGTGGACCTCAAGGACCCCAATGCAGAAATCACCTTTAACTGGTCTTATTACAAAAAAATAGCAGAAATCCTTCGCGATAACCGCATCGGTTTTGTGCCTGAATTCTGTTTCCATTTTCAGTCTGCCACTTCGGAGTCTGAAAACTTTAAATACATGCAGCCTATTCCAGAATGGGTGTGGGGTTACCTGATGATGCAAGAGCCAGGGCTCAAGCGGTTGAGTGACCTTAAGTATGTGTCGGAAACGGGCGATGCCTGCTCTGAGGTGTTGTCGTTGTGGGTGGACGATTACGCCATTCCGCTTTATAGAAACGTACTGAAATCCTTCCGTGAAAATTTCCGAAGTATGGGCAGCCAGATTCCGAAAATCATGATCGGTATGGGCCCTAACGGGGAGTTGCGTTACCCTTCATTCAATAATCACGATTGGGGAGGTTACCCTAACCGCGGAACACTGCAATGCTATTCCAAGCCCGCTTTCCGCAGTTGGCAATCGTGGTTGCTGAATAACTACGGCTCTTTGGAGGCAGTGAATCAGGTTTATGGCTCGGACTGGGAAAACTGGGCAGCCGTTCAGTTGCCCGATGAGAGCCATGATATATTCGATGAAAAAAGATATTTGGCCACGCAGTATGGGCAGGATTTTTCGAGCTGGTACAGTGGCGAGCTGGTTCGGCATGGAAGAAGAATGCTTGAAATGGCCTTCGATGTTTTCCGTGATGAGCCTTTCAACAAATGTAAAATCGGTTTCCGCCTGCCAGCTGTTCACTGGAAAATAAGTGATATGCATATGCCGCGGGCGGCAGAAATTACCGCAGGAATTATTGCGGCACATCCCGATCTGGACATCAATGATCAGCGGGAATATTATAAAACACTCAACACCCTTATTCCCGAGAAATTCCGTGAGATGACGGTGGTACACCTTTCGTGTGTAGAGAAGGAAAATAAGGATTATAAAGGTTTTTCCAGGGCGGAAGATTTGGCCCTTTGGGTGGCGGAAGCCTGCCGCAGAATCGGCGTGCGCGTGGTGGCAGAAAATGGCACCAAAGGCGGCTTGCTTGATAATGTTGGCTGGAATCAGCTGGATCGGGCACTGTTTGATGTTGCGGGATTCCACGGGCTGAATGTCATTTCTCTGCGCATTTTGTTCGATCATGAATTGGCGAAAAACCGCCTTAAGCGCATGATTGAGCAGGCGGGAAGTGAAAACACCTTTGTTCCTGTGCATCGGAAGTCGTTCCGCGTGATGGGGCCTTTGCACCTCTCTGCGGCAAGTGACCGCCGCATGATCAGCCGTGATGATTGGCAGGAGTTTGACCGACAATTACGCCTGATGAAAGAGGCTGGCGTGGAGGCGATTTCTGTCGATGTTTGGTGGGGGTTGGTGCAGCAGCAGGGACCTACCCATTTCGACTGGAATTATTATGACCGCATTGTTCAGCTTATTCGACTGAACGGACTGAACTGGGTGCCTATTTTGTCTTTCCATCAGGCGGGAGGCAATGTGAATGATGACTTTACCCAATGGACTCCCGTTTGGCTGTGGGGGGAATTGATGCAAGGGCACACCGACCTTACCCTCTCTGATTTTCAGTATGTCAGTGAATCTGGGGCGGCTTCAGTAGAGTATGTGTCGCTTTGGGCTGATGAATATGTATTGCCTTACTACCGCAGGTTTATGGAGGCTTTCAAGCGTCGATTTGCACCTTATGAGGACATGACCGCAGAAATCAACATCAGCCTTGGGCCTGCAGGGGAATTACGATACCCTTCCTATAACGCCCATGACTGGGGGGATTACCCCAACCGTGGAACGCTACAGTGTTACAGTAAACTGGCTGTGGAAGATTTCAGGGAGTACCTTCAGCGTCAGTACACCAACATTAAGGAGATGAACATCCATTGGGAAACGGCTTATCTCGATTTCTCAGAAGTGATGATGCCCAAAGCGCCAGACGATTTTTTCGGGGCGCAGACGTATTACAAAACCGTGATGGGCCGCGACCTGATCAGCTGGTATCATAACTCTTTGCTGATGCATGGCCGCAGGGTATTGAAAGTGGCACTGGAAGTCTTTTCCGGGGAGCATTTTGACCGTACGCCCCTGGGCTTTAAAATTGCTGGAGTGCACTGGAATATCAGCAATCCGAATATGCCACGGGTATCCGAAATTACGGCAGGTTTGCTGAATGCGCATCCGCATTTGAATGGCACCGATCAGCGGGAGTACCTGGAGATGCTCAATATTCTTATTGATAAGGAAGACCGTGAGCGCCTGGTGGTGCACTTTACCTGTCTGGAGAAATTCAACAAAGACCATGAAGGTTTTTCGAGAGCGGAAGATTTGGTACGGTGGGTTGCTGATGCGGCGGCAGAGTTGAAAATCAATGTTGCAGGAGAGAACGCAACAACTTACGAGCTATCGACTGGCGAAGGTTGGTCGCAGATGGAACGGGCACTCACCCGAACCAATGGGTACAGCGGCCTTACGATTCTGCGGATCAAAAACTTGCTCGATACAGAGTATGGCTTCAGCAGGTTTAAAGAGCTGATCAAGAAACTGGGCTAAGCCCAAAAATAAAGTACAAAAAAATCCCCAGGCGTTTATTCACCTGGGGATTTTTTTTATGCCTTCAGCCCATCACAGCAGGCTGCTGAAAGCGCATTGTTTATGCTGATGGGCTCCCTGTGAAACCTGCACTTTGCAGTAGGGCCGTCAGGCTTTAATCAGCTTTAATCCAATAAAGTTTTTTGCTTCTTCTGAATCGCACAAACTATCGCAAGGATGGCAATAAAGAAAATAAAAGACCATAGCATACCCTGCAATACACTCGTGGCATAAAAAGCAGGGTCTTTCATATTTTTAATTTGCTGAACGGCCTGATCTACCTGATCCTCCGATAAACCATAGCCCTGAAGCGTTTGAATGGTGGAGTGAATTTGGCGGTCCCACATGCCCTTGTCAAGGTATAGCGGATAGATATAGGAAAATATCCCACTGATAAAGGTGCTGATGGCTGTAATAATGGTACCGATGGTCATCCCTTGTTTAAAGCTCATATAACCTTGGTTCTGAGCCTTGAACTTTTTATTGAATACAATATAAATAACGATGGCAGCCACAAGAGCCGTAAGCCCAGCAACAACTTTAAAGGTCATGTTGCTCAGTTGATTACTCGCGACCGTGCTTAATATCGAAATAATAGCAAGGAGTAAACCGCCTTGTATACCCAGGTCGTACATGAGCTTTTTCTGTTCAGCACTTGATTCTTTTTGCATAATTGTCTTTCATTAAGTAGGTGTGTCAACCTTCTTTTTGCGTAGTAGGAAGGCTACAAAAATAGATAAAAACAGGCCGATGATTAAATTGATCCAAAGGTAATTGTTAATTGCTAAACGCCAAGCGCCAAAAGTTCTGATTTCCTGTATTTTTTGTTCTACGACGCCCTCAACACCCACGTAATTTTCCATTTGTGCCTGATTGATGCTGGCGTAATGCAAGCGTGCAGTGCGCTCCCACTCAATTACTTGGTCGCCGTAGGCAAACAGGCTATGGATGCAAAATACACTGCCGATGGCAATACAGAGGTAAACAATAACGCCAATGGCTCCGCCTTGCCAAAAGTGAAGCGATTGCTGTTGCGTGCGAAGCTCGTAAGCGGCGCCAAAGATGAACAGAAACAGCGCAAGGGCATGCAATGGAACAGGGAGGGAAAAGGGTGGGTTTTTGAAAATAAACGCCAAAGAGGTATAAGCGGCAATGAATACCAGTGTGCCGATAATGCCGTAGCGTAAGCCTGTTTTAATTAAGGGTTGATTCATGATGGTCAATTGATTGTAAAAAAAATTGCCAGAACCCATGGGTGGTTCTGGCATATTGTAAATGGGTTATTCGAATTAATAGTTAAGCGCGTGTTGTCCGTTATTGAAAACCGCTTTCACACGTCCCTGCAATTCCTGTCCCCAGAAAGGATTATTCTCAGATAAGGATTGGCTGCTGCGGTGGTCAAGGGTCCATTTGGCTTCTGGATCAAACAAGGTCAGGTTGGCGATGGCGCCTTCTTCGATCGGCTCAAGGGATAATCCCAAAATTTGAGCAGGTCGGGTAGTAACCGTATGAATCCATTCTTCGGCAGGTAATTCCGCCTGTAATAACACAGGAAGTAAAGTTTGCTGACCGATAATTCCGGCATCAGCAAGGTCAAATTCCAGCTTCTTCGATTCCTGATCCTGCGGTTCATGCGCCGAAACGATGACATCAATCGTTCCGTCTTGCAAGCCTTCGATGAGTGCCTGGCGATCGGCCTGGCTTCTGAACGGTGGGCTGACTTTCAGATTGGTATCAAAAGTATGAAGATCTTGATCTGTGAAAGCAAGCTGATGGGCCGCAATATCACAGCTCACCTC
This sequence comes from Persicobacter psychrovividus, assembly GCF_036492425.1. Taxonomy (NCBI): domain Bacteria; kingdom Pseudomonadati; phylum Bacteroidota; class Cytophagia; order Cytophagales; family Persicobacteraceae; genus Persicobacter; species Persicobacter psychrovividus. Next base: position 2,532,559 of record NZ_AP025292.1, on the reverse strand, counting down.
GTAACCTTCACTTTTTGCCTGGCGGATAAGTGCAACAGCTTCTTTAGTGGATATATTGCTAAAGTGCAATCTACCTCCTCCGTATTCAAGCAGTTTAAGATCACGGATCACCATCAACTCTTCCGCCATTGAAGGAATCCCCTTCATGCCAAGAATAGTGCTTTCAATCCCTTCGTGCATCAGGCCAAACATCGACAACCACCGGTCTTCAGGACGGTTGATCAACAGGCCGTTGAACTTCTGAAGGTACTGCAAGGTCTTTAGTAGGATGTCGCTGTTGTAAAGTGGTTTTCCTCCTTGCGAAAATGCCACCGCACCCGCTTGGTGCAAGTCGATAATTTCCGTGAAGTCTTCCCCTTTGAGTTGCTTGGTTACTGCACCAATAGCACGCAGCTGTACCAGCGATGCCCTGTTTTCTGAGGCAATATAGCGGACGTCATTTTTTGTTTGAATCGTGGGCTCTGTTGTTGGAACAACAGCCACTTGAGTAAACCCTGACGCTTGAGCGACCGCCCGCCCAGAGGTCAGGTCTTCTTTGTGCTCCAGGCCAGGATCACAATAGTTGGCTTGCATGTCGAGCCAGCCTTGACTCAGGAGCATGCCCTCAGCATCGATGGTTTGGTCGGCACCTGTTATTGCCTCCGCCGATATTTTGGCAATTTTTCCCTGATCATCTATCAAAATATTGACCTTTTGACCATGAAACGAGGAACTCGCATCGATAATTTGGGCATTTTGAATGAGGATACTCATCGGAATCTGTGGTTTACTTTTTACGAAAAACTTTTCTGATCGTCAATTAATCCCATCAATATAGTATTTTTTGAGCTTTCCGAAGTGGTGATTCCCAAAAAATACTATTTCCAGAAACGGATCAATAGACTTTCAAAAAACAAAAATAATAAAGCCAACGCAATGAAATACATCCAAAGCGCTTTTCCTCGATAATTTTCGTCCAGGCGCGCTTCGAGTTGTTGCTCATTTTCTACAGAAATGATCTCCGCGCCCTGCCCCTGTGCCCATGAGTTGAGCTCCTCAGGAGCGATTGTGGCGAGTTTTGATTCCTCGGCGGGGAAGTTGAACGCAAGGGTGCTGATGCGTTTTTTCTGATCATTGATCAAATCATAAAAGCCCGTTTTCAGGGCAAAGCGAGGCAACTCCAAAACGAGTTTATTGCCAAACCACTGTTGTGCAGGGATGACTTCCTCCTGACCTTGTCGTAATTTCAGCAAGGTTTGATTGTATTGCTCCAGGCCTCGTAATTCCATGCTTGAGGCGCGCAAGGAGTGGTAAAGGTTTGTGCTTCCCCGACGGCTTTCATTGGCGAGTTTATACATCACAGGCACAAAGAGCGCTTGCAGGTGGAAGTCGGAATATTTCGCATTAAAGGGGCTTGCAAAAGCGGTGAGTTTTCCGTTGTCATAAATCTTGGAAGCGAGGAAGGGCTCGCCAGTAGCGAACCTCAGAGGAACTTCAGGGGCATTCATTTTTTGCACAATTGCCTGGGCTGAAAACATCTGAAAATTCTTCTGTTGTTTCTCAAAAACATTGGCGAAAAATGGATTTTTCAGGTCTAATGGTTGTAGTGGCCTTTTCTTGATATTGTCTAATTTATTTACCTTTACAAATGGCATCAATTGTACGTAGGCATCCGGACGTGCCTTTGGAGATGGGATCAGTACGAGGTGGCCACCATCAGCAACCCATTGCTGTAGAAAGTCATTCAGTGAAGGACTCAGGTTGGCGACTTCATCGAGGAAAATAAAGTTGGCTTTCTCCAAAATGGCGAAGTCAAGCTGGGTGGTTTTCATGGCGGAAAAATGGAACAGATCCTCATTGCCGAAAACGCGGGTGATGGCTAAATTTTGCTGCTCCTCGTAAATAGAAACCGTTTCTACAGGAGGGGAAGGCTGCAACACCAAATAGCGTTCGTTATCGAAAGTCACGGGGAATTCCTCAATTTGTACTTTTACCTTGCTGGCAGCATGCTGAGCAGGAACATCAAAAGTAACGGTCTGCTGCTCTCCTGCCTGCAAATCAACGACAGTAGCGGCGATCTGCGTATTATTGATGAGCATTTTTACCGACAGGTCATTGTAGTCTTTTTGCCCAGCATGTCGCAAATTGATCGACAGCTGATTTTTTTGCTCTGGCAGATAATAGGGCGTGTTGAGGTAAACGGAGTCAATATAAATATTTTCTACATTCGGGATGGCCACCGGAACCAGCTTGAGGCTGATCAGGCTGTCCACGGCAATTTCGTCCAGCATTCCGGCAGTGGAGGCCTGAAAGTCACTGATCCAATAGAAGTCTGAAGGGGCATTATTGTCTGTCCACTCTGTCCGCTGACGCTGAAAAATATCCTTTAATGAGCGCTCCACGGGGCTATACTCGACTTCAGTGAGTTTTTCGGAAAGCTGAGTCGCAGACCTGTTGACCCTTGCTTCTGCATCAAATTCATTGGTGAGCAGCTGAAACTTGGTGCCTTGCGGATACATATCCAATATTCGATCGACATAAGCCACAGCCATATCGAGGGCGCTGCTGTTTTCCTGCACCTTGTTGGTCATGCTCATGGAGTTGTCGAGGTAAATATAAACCATTTTACTGTCGAGTGTCTCCTCTTTGGCAGGTAACATCGGTTGCGTAAAAGCCATCACCAGCGCCGCAAGGGCAAGCATCCTCGAGGCCATGATCAGCAGGTGTTTCAGCCGGTTTTGCGACTGGGTAACCTTTTTGGCCTGGGAGAGAAACCGCGTATTGGTGAAGTAAACTTTTTTCGCTTTGCGGAAATGAAACAGGTGAATGAGAATGGGGATCAGCAGTAGCCCTAATCCGAAAAGCATGGATGGAAAAAGCATAATCATGGGTTGATGGTGAGATGATGTTCACAGCAAAATTCCCGAATGCCCATGGGCTGGTTCGGAATCCTCAAAATAGTAATTATTAAGGATTGATAAGCTCATTTTGAGGAATTATTTGCGTGAGTTTTAGCAGCCTGTTATTGTACGCTGTCTTATCTTTCACTATTTGCAAGCCCCTTTGGTTACGCTCCTTGCGCATATTGTGTAAAATTGTGTTTTTCTGATCTATCGATAATGACCAGCTCAGCAATGATGGGGCTTGATGGTCAGGCTGTTGATCGGTTCTGCTGAAGCAAATTTCTTCCGCAGAAAGCTGATCGTGAAAGGCTGGCAGCTTTATTTTCTGGGGCTGTTCAGCAAGATGAACAATGGTGATGCCCATGGTATTTTTGCTGAGCCACTGCTGGTGGGTCGAAAGAAACAGGGCTAAACTGTTCCTTTCAGGAGTTTTGTTGATCTGTTGGCTCAGCAGGTGAATCAGCGAATGATGGTTAGGCTGTTTTTCTGCGGAAAGAAAGGTTTGCTGTCCGTTGATCCAAAGCAGGGGAGCCGACTGAAACATGGGATTCAGTGGCTCTGATTGTACTTTTCTCCGCAATAGGCCTCGTGTGTATTCATCAAGTTTGGTTTCGTAAACGGTACTGAAATATTGTTCATTGGATTTTATGAAGGCGCTGAATGCCTGAAAGGAAAAAAGATTCAGGAAGGTGGAATTGAAGATTTCCCTGCTTAAGTCCTGTCGATATGCTTCGCTTGTCAGGTCTATTGGGTAACCTTTGGCCTTGCGGAGGCTCAGCTCCCGAAAGTAGGTCAGGCCGACAAGGCTGCTGCCCTGCCCGAAATAAATCGGGCTACTTTCCCGAAAGTGTCTCGGCATTGCTTGCTCAAGTTGTCGCATAACTTCAAAACTCCACAGAGCTGCCCGCTGTCCGTGCCCTTCGGCGTAAATCAGGATCAGGTGAGGATTGTCGGTATAGCGTGCGCGCCAGTTCTTCAGAAATAGCGGCAGGCTGTTTTCCTGAAGGTTGGTTTGTCTGCTGATGGTTTTCAGCGGAAGTGCGGGAACGGATTTTATGTTTTCCTCACGGTTGAAACCACTGATGATCACCAGGCCAAGCAAGACGACCCATGATGCACGGCGGAGCCAGTAGCTGAGGGCAGTCATGAGTAACAGCAGCATGGCCAGAATAATGAAGAGCGTTGCCATGGCAGGCAGGTGAAGGGCACTGTCGGAAGGGTAGTGCGCGAAAATCTGAACGGCGGCTAACAAGGTGATGGCGATCATGAGCAGGTTCAGGTGGTACTGATTGAATAGCATGAGCCAGTTTGCCGACAGCTTGGGGCGACTTTTGAAGCTGTTTTTTACCGATGAACCGATCATGCGCTCGACCCTGAGGGGGTGCCGCTGTTGCTGCCTGAATTTGAGGAGTTTTTTTCGCCAGGGAGCAAAATGTTGCATATGGTGGTTGAGCTTGCGGATCAGTTGATGCAGGGGGTTGATGGTGATGCTCTCGATCAGGGACAACCACAGCCACTGACTCAGCAGGAAGCCCACGGGCAGCCCAAAAACCACGGCCACAGCATGACTGACCCGCCACAAATGAAGGGCGCTCAGGAAAGTATACAGCAGCAGGCAAAGCACCGGAAGCAGGCTGTTGTTCAGGATAAACAGGCGCAGGGGGCTTTTTTGATGATACAGCTGAGGCAGGCGGGGGCTGGAGAAAATGAACAGGCTCAGGTGGTAGGCAAAAGTAAAAATGCCCAAAGTGAGGCCTGTCAGCAGGAAACTGATGAAATCCACTTTTCCCATAAATTCAGGCTCAAGCACAAAGGAGATGTTGCTGGTGGCAGGCTGAAAAATGAGGTATAAAACAGGGATCCAGAAGGCGAGCAGCAGGGGGTGGTTGCGAAGGGAAAGTTTCAGCAACTGAAAGGTGAAAGAATGGGTGATGTTATGGCGCATATGGAGTCGGTCAATATTGGTCTTAACGAACTTTTTGTCGGCGCTTGTTGTGGGGAATTCAGTATAATGCAAAAAGCCCGAAGAAAAATCTTCAGGCGTTCTGGGTTTGTCAGTTGTATTTTTTTGGAGGATGGCGGATCAGTTACCGATCCATGCTACCCTTCGGTAACGGATTTCATCAGTTTAATGATCATACCGTCTTTTAGACCTACTTGCGGAACCAGGATTCGCTTGGCACGGCAGGCGGTCATGATACCGAGGTAAATGTCGGCAGCAGGAACAATCACATCAGCACGATCCTCGTTCAGTTTCAGTCGTTGAATACGCTCATCGATGGTCAGCTTATGGAGGTAATCGCGGGTCATTTTTAGATCTCCCGTACTCAGGGTGTGGGGTGTTTCTGTCGCTGCAATCTGGAAAATTTTATTGATATTCCCTCCTGTTCCCAGGCAGGCAATATTGCCACAGTCGGCAGAAATATGTTCATTGATCCAGCTGCGGATATCATCCCAAATAGGATCATCGGCGGTTTTTACACGTACCGATCCGATCTTGAAAGACTTGGAGGCAATCCGCTGATTGTCTTCATGGATATTGAGTTCTGTTGAACCCCCACCGACATCAATGTGGATGAATTTCTGGTCGTCGATAAATTCTGAAAGGGCAAGGTCGGTAATTTCGGCCTCCATTTCCCCATCAATAATTTGCAGATCAATATCGGTAAGCTTCTTGATCTCCTCAATAATCGCCTGCCCGTTGCTCGCTTCCCTGGAGGCGGAGGTGGCAAAAGCAAGAACGTGCTTGACCTCATGCAGCTCAATCATCAGTTTAAAGCATTGCATGAGCTTAATGAACTTGTCCTTCTTCTTGTCCCCGATTTCCCCAGTGCTGAAAACATCCTTGCCCAGCCGAAGGGGAAAACGGATATATTCTACCTTTTTTAAAATGGGGGAATCTTCATCGCCAAGTATAGAGCTGATTTGTATTCTTGCGGCATTGGATCCTATATCTATGGCCGCAAGCTTAATGCGTGGCTGATTCATGTTCAAATGATTGATTGTTTGTCTCAAAATTAAGATTAATTTTTTGAAAAAGATCTGATTTATGACGCTCAATGTTTGAATAGAAATAGAACTAAGTCATTTTTCTCCCTTTATACCAAATATTTTTTGCGCTCGCTCAAGGTTTGGATACTTGATTTACTAAATTTGATGACCGTAAATTTTGATACATGCGCATTCTTATGAATAAGAAATTTTTATTTTTCCTTCTCTTGATGAGCATCAGCAAACTGACTTTTGCTGATAACGTGAAAAAGGCCAGCAAGCTGATGGATAAGCAAGAGTATGACAAGGCTGAAGAACTGTTGAAGGAAGAGATCGCGGTGGATTCCCTTTCGCCTTCGGCAAATTTTGTTTACAGCCAGTTGTTGCTGGTTTCAGAATTTGAAAAGCAAAATGTGGACTCGGCACACGTGAAAATCCTTTTGGCGCAAAAAGGATATCATAACATTGACGATGAGCGGATACTGGACAAGTTGGCCAAGGCGGAAATTACCCGTGATCGACTCGATCAGCAGGAAGCCTTGATCGACAGCCTCGGCTATGAACACACCAAGTCGGTCAATACCATCGACCGTTACCAGTATTTTATAGATGCGTACGCCGATGCCCGCCAAAAGGACGACGCCATTGCCCAGCGCAATAGCATGGCCTATGATCAGGCATCGCAAAAAGGGACTTTCCTGGCTTATTATGAGTTCATGGAACAATACCCCAAAGCCAAGCAGTATCCTAAAGCGCGTAAACAATACGATGCGCTGCTCTTTAAAGCGAAAACAAAAAATGGCAAGCTGAAAAGCTATATGAATTTCCTGAAGGAGTACCCCAATACGCCATTCAGGGCACAGGCCGAGGAACAGATTTTTAACTTTGTGGCTTCGGACAATTCCGAAACGCCTTTGCTGTGGTTTTTGCAGGAATACAGCCAGACCAGCAAGGTGGCGCCTACAGCAATGGGTTATCTTTATTATTGGTACAAGGAGCACGATCAGCTGCCGGCCTTTTTTGAACGTTTTGGCTCGGTATCAAAAATCGACTCCCTGAAGAATTTCGCGCAACTTTCGCAGGCCGACTGGAACCCGTTCTTTGATCAAAAGCAGTTTGTTTTTATTAACCATGAAGGCAAACAGACGATGCCCAACCGTTTTGATGAAGTGGCGCGGGATTACAAATGTAATGCCGTAAGCGGGGATGTTCTGCTGGTGGTGGAGCAGGGTAAATCGAAGCTGATTGCCCGCGATGGGCACCTGGTTTATGATGGGAAAGTAAACGAGGCCTATGACCTGGGCTATGGGGTGATGGAGATTATTAATGGAAATGCCCGAGGCTTGGTACATAAAACGGGGAAAATCCTGGCCACACCTCAGTATGATGAAATCCGCCGGCTGTCACCTTCATTCTTTGCGGTTCGCAAGCGACAGGTTTGGGGGGTAATCAGTGCCACGGGGCGTGTTGCGCTGAAGCCAGAATTTGATGAGGTGGAGCACGAGGGCAATTTTTATATTCTGCGCAAAGGAAAGAAATATGCCTTCACAGACAAGCGTTTTCTGGTGCAGGGAGCGGATAATTCATCGGTACCCTTGTTCTTTAATTTTGATGACTATGAGGTGGTGGACGACGGACATATTATCGGGATTGTCGGTAATCAGGAAGTGCTTTATGATCAGTCGATGAAAGAAATTATTCCTTTGGCTTTGCAATCTATTAACCCTGCAAATTCGCACTGGATCAGTAAAACCACCGATTACGTGCTGTTTGATTCGCTGGGCAACCTGAAGTACGAGGAGGCATTCAACAGCTTTAATTTCAACGATGAATGGTGGTCTGCCCAAAAGAACGGATGGTCGTTACAGCGTTGGGACGACCCTTCCTCTCCAACTTTTGAATATGATTCTGTGGCCTTTCTTGGGCGCGATTTTATTTATACCAGAAACGATTCTACCAGTATTTTATTCAAGAATGGGAAATACCTGAACTTAAAGCAAGGCGAAAAGTGTAAAGTATTAACGACAGGCGATATTGATCAGCCGGTAGAATATCTTGCACTGATTGCGGGCAAGCAATACAAGTCGGTGCTCGATTCCACAGGGCAGGAAGTTCTGAATGGAAATTATTCAAGTATTGTGCCTTTGGACAGTTCGATGTTTGTGGTGGAGGTCAACAAGCGCAAGGGGATTGTGAAGAAGGGCAATCAGCAAATGCTGAAAACGCTTTACAATGGCATTGCGGATTATCAGCAGGGGTATGTGAGTTTATTGCTGAATGGTAAATTTGGTATTTTCAATCCTTATAATTCACTCTATGTTAGGCCACAATATGCAACTAAGCTGGTGCCTGTAAACGATCAGTTGTTGTTTGCCGACAAGGCGGGCAAGTGGGGCGCAGTGGATGGCAAAGGCAAAGAGAAAATTCCTTTCAAGTACGAGATGCTGGAAAATTATGCCGATAGTTTGGTCTTGGCGAAAATAGACAAAAAGTGGCAAGTGCTGAATGTCAGGACGCAAACTCCTTTGATGGAGGGGATTGACCGCTATTTGCCTGTGAATCCGAAGCAAAAAGGAGGCGACCTGATTATTGTGGTGAATGGTAAAGAGGGCTTGTTCAATCAAAAGAAAGGGACAGTGATAAAACCTACATTCGACAGGATGAGCAATATTGGTACCCCTGAGGCGCCCTTGTTTGTGGGTGAAAAGTACATCTCTGAAGCTGATCTGTACATTTGGGTCTATTATGATCAGGCGGGTAACCGATTGCGTCAGCAGACCTTCAATGCGCAGGATTTTGAGCGGATCGACTGTATCGAGTAATGTCCCCATCCGCCGCTGAGGTTATGCCACTGTGTGGTCGGGTTCTTCTGATCAAAGGAGCTTTCCAATAGTGCATCGGTGGGCACTGCCTGCCGGATGATTTTACAGATGGTGGCGGGAAGTCGCCGTTGTCATGATAAAAGCCAAGCCCCCTACTGTAATGCACAGCAGGGGGCTTGTTTTATTAAGGGGATAAGCATAAAAAAAGGAAGCACTTTTGGGCTCCCTGTTTTTGGCGGTGATGTTATCCATCATCAAGGATGAGGTAACACAATGTTGTTGGCGTTTTAAAATTTAGCCAAAGATTTTTTCAAGTCATCAATCAGCTTTTTAGCTACCTGACGAGGCTTTTGCTTTTTAAAGGCTTCCAGTTCCTCTAAAGCAACTTGCCCAAATTCTACCAAACCCTCAGGGTTTTTATCATAGTTGTAGCTTCCGATAACCCAAGTTAATTTTTCTCGGATTACCGCATGTTTTTCAAGATCCAGTTTCTCGAATTTTTCAAGTGCGCTTACGCAAGCTTTTTCTAAAGCTTCTGATTTTGGATCGACTACGGTCACAGTTTCTGCCATAATTATTGGTGATAAATGAAAACGTTCCCTATTTCAATATTGGGGGAAAATGTTAGATGGTTCAACAAAGTATCAAGAACTAATGCTGCTTACACGATGTTGTTAATGTCAATGTAAGTATAAGTGATTGTATTTTAAAGTAAAGTGAAGAGAAATCAAGCGGAAGTGGCATCGTGTTTATTCCTTATTTTTAGTGTTTTTTCACCTAAAAATTAAATTTTTTTCAATGATATGCGGGGTGTTTTTGGCAATATTTGAAAAACAAATTTCAAAATAGCGCCATTTTTGACAAGAAGGGGGGCGTCATTTTTTTTTACTTTCTTGTTTTTAAGGTAATGTTTAAGGTGAAAAAGAACATTTTTTTATGAGCGATTTCACTTTTCTTATGGTTGAAGGGAAATCCAAGTCCTAAATAAGTCTTATCTCAACATACAATCTGTTGAGGGTGCAACAATGGGTGCGTAGTGTTGTATTTGATCTCCTCAGAAATGAACCGTTTTACTGTTGTTTTAAAATTTAGATTAATTTTAAATGATAAAATCGGTCTGAAATTTCAATGGATAATTTAAAGATTTCTGTAATGAATTGAAGTCGTTGAAGGGAGTATATCGGAAACTTTATATAAATAGTCGATAAATAAAAATAGGCTAAAATAATAATTATCACGCAAATGAAGAAAAACTATCATTTCTGCGGGATCTTCTTTATTTTTGCACTGTAAAAAACAGGGATGGTGAAATTAGACATTTATCTCCACCTAATATTTTTTCATTTCATGTTAAGAAATATTCTTACGTTCCAATTATGAAGTATGAACATTTGGCAGTTGGTTTTAAAAACCAAGCTATAAAATATCAAGACCGGATCGCTTATTACTATCAGCCTTATGGTAGTATGGATTGGGTTTCCACTACCTGGAAAGATTTTGCAAATAACGTAGACCTCATTGCCTCGGCATTATTGCACTACGGTGTAGGGGTCGATGAAAAAGTGGGTATTTTCTCACAAAATACACCTGAGTGGACAACTGTGGATTATGCGGTGATGTCTGTTCGTGGTGTGGTTGTGCCTATATATGCGACCAACACCCTGGGGCAGTTGGAGTACATTCTTTCTGATTCAACGATCAAAACCCTCTTTGTTGGTGGGCAGGAGCATTACGATAAAGCGGTTTCTATTTTGGGTACACACCCAACTTTGGAGCGTATCGTTGTGTTTGATCCGTCTGTACAAATCGATAAGAGTAAGCAGGTGATGCTGTTCGAAGAGATGCTGGCAGTAGGGGAGTCCAACAATTTGCGTATGGAAGTGAGTAAACGTCTGGCTACGGCCAAGATGGATGACCTCGCAACGATTATTTATACTTCAGGAACAACAGGCGAACCTAAGGGCGTAATGATGGATCACTCCAACTTTGCGTTTACCAATGAGATTCACGACCTGAGAATTAACTTGACAGAGGAGGACACTTCGTTGTGTTTCTTGCCACTGAGTCACGTTTTTGAGCGTGCATGGACATTTTATGTGTTCTATAAAGGGATGACCAATTACTATTTGCGTGATACAGCCACTGTGGCCGAAGCACTCAAAGAGGTGAAGCCATCCGTCCTTTGTTCTGTGCCTCGATTGTTCGAGAAAATTTACGGAACCATTTACGGCAAGCTTGAAGAAGCACCAAAGGCCAAGCAGAAGCTTTTCCATTGGGCGGTAAATGTGGGTACCAAAGTCATGAACCGTCGCCGTCTGGAGAAGTCAGTGCCATTGTACTTGCGTATGCAGCATGCGGTAGCGGATAAATTGGTGCTTTCAAAAATTCGTGAAGCAGTAGGCGGACGCATCAAAATCATGCCTTGTGGTGGTGGTAAACTGAATGACAATATTGTCAGCTTTTTCCATGCCGTAGGCCTTACAGTGAAGATTGGTTACGGCATGACAGAAACCTGTGCGTCGGTAACTTGTTTTGAAGATACGCACTTCGATGTTCGATCAGCAGGGAAAGTGATGCCGAAAGTGGAGATCCGAATGGGGGCTTCCAATGAAATTTTGGTGAAAGGTGGTAACGTTATGCGCGGATACTACAAAAAGCCCGAAGCGACGGCTGAAGTGTTGGTCGATGGCTGGTTGCGCACCGGAGATGCTGGGCGTTTTGATTCCCACGGAAACCTTGTTTTTGAAGAACGTTTGAAAGACCTGATGAAAACTTCTGGTGGTAAGTATATCGCTCCACAGATGATTGAATCGCAGGTAGGTAAAGATCAGTTCATTGAGCAAATTGCCGTAATTGGTGATGAGAAGAAGTATGTTACGGCATTGATCGTTCCTGCTTTTGATGTGTTGGCTGATTGGGCGAAGAAAAAGAACCTCGAGTTCAATAATGTTAAAGAAATGCTGGAGCATTCTACAGTAGCGGAATTCTTCAACGAGCGTTTGGAGGCACTTCAAAGCAACCTTGCACGATTCGAAAAAATCAAGAAGTTTAAGCTGTTGGGCAAAGAGTTTACACAGGAAAGTGGTGAACTGACCCCAACCATGAAAATCAAGCGTAAAGTCATCAATACTAAATACAAAAAGGAGATTGATGAAATGTACGATGAGCAACAACAGAAAAAAAAAGCAAGCTAAAAGCTTTTAATTGATCTATAGAAAAGGCACCCTCGATGGTGCCTTTTTTTATGGGGCAAACTTTTCGGTAAGGCCGTGAATGATCGCTGAACCGCCACGCAATGGCCTCGGTAGCATTTATTCCTGAATAAAAGTCGGCATGGGCTGAAGTTTCGCCTCGGGGTTTTGTTCAAGGGATTCATTGAAATCAAAGGCCGACATATCATAGTTGATGCGCAATTTGAGTGTTCTGGCATCCTCTTCCTGTATGCCTTCCACGAGTGCTTTCATGGTAGGCTGCGTGCTGAAAATCGGCAGGTCGGCACAATAGTCGATCACCTGATGGATCGTCAGTTGGCTGATAGAATCATAAACAATCACCTTTTCAGTATCTGCAATGCCGTTACGGTCGTACCTTGAATGTTGCAGTGTCGAAATCAGCTGATGGAGTTTCTTGGTCGTTGGAGCATCCTGATGGTCGGAGTACTCCACCTCTTGCACCAATCGGTGTAGGTAATTGAATTTCTGGCTGTCGGAGGTCATCATCACCTGCCAGTTGGAGTCTGCAACGTGCTTGAGCTGTAAGAGCGTGTGTGGTTTTGGGGTGGTTTCCTGTGTTGCTTGCTGGCTTTTTTTATCCTCACAGGCCATCAGTCCACAGGTAAGCATTGTGGCGGTGAGTGCATAGCGAAAAAAGGGAGAGATCATTTTCATATATTGAGTATTATGTTGGTGAAGGAGCATCGCAAAGGGCTTTCTGTTTGACTTTTGCGTAAATTCACGGATATTGCACACTTTCCAGTGTCATATTATAGTAGCAAGATAAAATAATGTTTACAAAAGACCGTTTAACCTTTAAAACAAGTCGGGATTACATCAATAAAGTTAACATGATGATGTACATCCTGCTCGCCCTTCCGCTGATCATTTTTGTGATGGCCTACCTGAAATCGCAGGGCAACCAGTTTGCGGGTATTGTCCACCTTTCAGCATCGGCCACAGCTATATTGCGTGCAGCAAACCTTTTGGTGGTGGTTATCAGCATTGCTATGGGGTATAAAGGATATGCTAAAATACGCAATGAAGCCAAGCCCATCGAAGATTTACGAGAAAAACTGATGGTGTTCTATGGTGCGCTTCAGCAAAAAATCTATTGGATTGCCATCGGGTACTGGATGTCGAGTATTTGCGCTTTCGTTACTGGCGACAAGTTCTATTTCGCCATGTTCTGTATTACCCTGATTGTGTTTTCGTGGAACAACCCCACCTTGCACAAGGTTGCCAAAGACCTTGACCTGAACAAGCAGGAAGGTTGGCAGGTGCTGAAGGGAGAGGAAATTTAAGTTTGGCATGACAGCCATTCATGGCCACACGATTTAAAAATCGCCAAAATAACACTCAATTCTTCCAATGGTCGTGGCAGCGCGCTACGACCTACCTTATTTAGGCAGGATCCCTTGGCCTAACAAACAAAAAATAACCATAGGCTGGCTTTGGTTTTCTATTGAAAAACAGGGCACATGCTGCACCCGTCAGGTGGTTTCCATGTGCCATGTTGAAGGCGGCAATCGGCTTGTTCTGCAGGCCGTCAGTTCCTGCTGAAGTTGCAGCACAAGCCTTCAGTGCCGAAATTAATATACGGCTTTGTAATTCACCACAATATTCATGGTTGCAACGCCTCCGCTGGTTACCGTTACCGGATTAAGTTCCCCTTGCCCATTCATGCTGTTGGCAAAAAGTCCGCCGTCTTCCTCTGTAAGTACCGAATATTTTCCTGCAGGTAATGCAATTTCAAATTGGCCGTCAGCATTGCTTTTGGCACTTTCCACAATCTCAATGCCCGCTTTGTCAATCAGCCCTTCGGCATTGCGCTTGATGTTGGCGTCCTTCACTGGTACCGCAAAATGAATCGTTCTTTCTACGCCTGTTGGTTGTTGGGTTGCTGTACCAATGCTCGGCATCATATTGCCCGAAGCCCAGGTAATTTGTCCTTTCACAGTGCCTGAAGTGGTTTGCTCGGGTTGCTTACAGCTGCTGAAAATCAGGAAGCTGAAAAAAAGGATTAAATGAAGGTGTTGACTCATGTTGTTTTAAATTGATGGTTGATAATGATTTTTAATCAAGGCAAAAAAAAGGCTCTTCAGGGTATTAATAGGTTATTTCAAAGCAATATAATGCAAACATTTAGTAAAATTAGGATTAGTAGGCACATATTCCTGTTCATACTGTTTGAATATTTGAAGTTATTAATGACCTTTGCATCTTACAAAAAATGACTCAGTTAGTCTGAGACTTTGATTGATATGCAAAATCTTGAAGGATTTAAGTCTTTTATTTCAACCCCGAAAAAAGGGGTAATTCTACCACACTCTAAACCTGATGGCGACGCCCTGGGTTCTTGCCTGGCGTGGTACCATTTCCTGCGCAAAACAGGGCATGAGGTAACGATCATCTCCCCAACGGACTATCCCGCTTTTTTGAAGTGGATGAAAGGACAGGAAGAGGTGTTGGTTTATGAGGGTAACGAAGCCGAAGCGGAAAAACTGGTGCAGGATGCCGAAGTGGTGTATTGCCTGGATTTTAACAGCCTCAAACGTATTGGCGGGCTTGGCGCATTGGTGGAGAAATCTGCAGCCATGAAAGTGATGATTGACCATCACCGTGAGCCTGATGACTTTGCTGATTTCCCATTCTCTGATACCACCTATGCGGCAACCTGTGAGATGATCTATGATTTGATCATTGAACTTGATGGCCGGGAGTTTGTGGACGCCGATATGGCCGAAGAATTATATGCGGGAATCATGACTGACACTGGAGGGTTCAAACACTCCAATACCACCCGTAAAACCCATATGATTACGGCAGATCTGATCGCCCTTGGTGCTGATACTGCCAAAATCGGAAAATACATTTACGATGCCAACTCCCTGGACAGGTTGCGCTTTCTGGGATTTGCCCTGAGCCAGCGCCTGCAGGTATTGCCCGAATACCGTACCGCTTTTTTCTCCCTGACACAGGAAGACCTCAAGCGATTTAATGAACAGACGGGCGATACAGAGGGCTTTGTAAATTATGCCCTTTCCATGCGCGAGATCGTTTTTGCCGCCATGATCATCCACCGTAAGGATGGCATCAAGATGTCGTTCCGCTCCAAAGGAACTTTTGACGCCAGTGCTTTTGCCAAAGACAACTTCAGTGGCGGAGGACATAAAAATGCCGCTGGAGGCATCAGCGACATGGAAGATATGGAATCCACAGTAGAAAAATTCACAAGTTTATTGCCTGCCTATAAGGAACAATTACTTGCCGCTAACTAAGATCGACCAGTTAGCATAAAATGCTTGCAGGAGTTTTGATTCCTGCGAGGATTGTTTTTGATTTGAATATTATTGTAAACGTTTTTTTGAGATGAAAAAAGTAATGAGACCCTTAGCCTTCCTTTTAGTGGGAGGAGCTGCAGCCTTGACTTCGTGTGACAACAGCGGAAGCAAAGTTGGTAAATTTACAACAGATTCTGGTATTGAGTACCAAATCGTAGATGCTGGAAATGGTCCTAAATTGGCAGAAGGTCAGTTTATGGAATTTGATTTTGATATGACTGATGCTAAAGATTCTGTATGGCAGACATCTAAAGGTCAGGAAATTCCAGGAATCTTTGAATTCCAAAAAATGCCTGAAGGCAGCCCTGCAAGCCCTGCAGATGCATTGAAGGAAATGGCTGAAGGTGACTCAATGGTAGTTACTTTGCCTGCAAAAATCTTGTTCCCTCAGGATTATATGCGCCCTCCAATGGTTAAAGAAGGAGATACCTTCACTATGCATGTACGTGCAAAGAAATTGATGGCGGGTAAAGAGGCTTTGGCGGCTCGTTTCCGTGAATTAGGCAAAGAAGATATCGCTAAAAATATCGAGAAGTCGATCGAGATGGAAAAAGAAGCCAAGGAATTGGTAGCTAAGGACGATCAGGCGATCAACGATTACTTGAAAAAGAATGACATCAAAGCTGAGAAAACAGAAAATGGTGTTTATATCGAGATCAAGGAAAAAGGCGATGGCCAGGCGGTAAAAGCAGGTGACCAAGTAGAGGTGAACTATGCTGGCCGTACAATGAAAGGCGTTTGGTTCGATACTTCTATTGAGTCAGTGGCTAAAGAACACAACTTGTACCAGGAAGGTCGCCCTTATCAGGCATTTACTTTCCCATTGGGTGCTGGTCGTGTGATCAAAGGCTGGGACGAAGGTGTTGAAGGCTTGACTGTAGGTACAAAAGCAACTTTGTACATCCCATCAGGAATGGCATATGGTGCACAGGCAATGGGCGACAAAATCGCTGCAAACTCTAACTTGGTATTCGACATCGAAGTTGTTGGTGTTAAGGGAACTGATGCCCCTGCGAAATAATCCAGGCTAAAAATATAGCATAAAAAAGGCGACCTTCGGGTGGCCTTTTTTTTGGCCAATTTTTTTCAGCTTCTATGGATTTCCGGAAACTTTGATTATTCTCAGAAAGCTAATTATCTTGTGAAAGCTTTAAATCAAGACGATGATCGACATTCCTCAGAAAAAAGATTCCAATACCGTTGAACTGAAAGCCACTGTTGAACGGGTTACCTTCCATAGCGAAGATACGGGCTACTCTGTCCTGAAAGTTACGCCTGTGGGTCGGGCGCAGGAGCAAACGACCGTTACGGTGCACCAGGGGAAAGTCTTTGCCGGAGGGACCTTTTTGTTTGAAGGGAATTACAGCGAGCACCCCAAGTTTGGGCAGCAGTTCAAGGCTGAACGCATGTTGGAGGTGAAGCCTGCAAGCGCTTCGGCACTGGAGAAATATTTGGGCTCAGGGCTTATCTTCGGTGTCGGCCCGAAAACCGCCAAGCGGATTGTGGCCCATTTCGGAGATAAAACCATGGAGGTGTTTGAAGAACAGATGGACCGCCTTCAGGAGGTGCCAGGCATCGCGGCCAACAAGCTGTCCCAGATTCGGTCGGCATGGCTGGAGCATCGTTCGATCCGAAATGTGATGATGTTTTTGCAGGAATATGGGATCAGTACCCTGTATGCGGTCAAGATTTACAAGGCTTATGAGTTTGATGCCATTGAGATTGTTTCCAAAAATCCCTATCGTCTGTCCAGGGATATTTATGGTATTGGCTTCTTTTCTGCCGATCGGGTGGCCCTTTCAATGGGTTTTGCAGAAGACAGCCCCGAGCGAATTTCAGCAGCCGTAAAACACGTGCTGGCCGCAAGCCGCGAAGAAGGACATTGTTATTTATTGCTGGAGCAGATTCTGGAACAGGCAGGGCAGTTGCTGAAACTGAAGGGTGCCGAAGAGCTGATTAAGCAGCAACTGACCGCACTGGAGCAGGAGAATGAACTGCGTACCCGAAAGCTGAAAGATGAAGAAGGCAACAGCCTGATGGCTTACTATTCCAAAACGTTGTATTATGATGAATTGACGGTAGTCCATGAACTGGAAAGGCTGATGAAGTTTCGCCCGAAGGTGGATACACGCAGGGTATTGAACTGGCTGAACAAATTTAACCAGCAACAACCCTTTCCCCTGAGCGAGGAACAAACGCAGGCCGTGGCAGGCATTGTCGGGCAGTCGGTGAGTGTCTTGACTGGCGGGCCAGGCTGTGGAAAAACCACCACCACAAAAGCCGCCGTTCAGCTTGGGGTCGCGATGGGTAAAAAGGTCCTGCTTGCAGCACCCACAGGTCGGGCAAGTCAGCGGATGTCAGAGGTCATCGGCCGTGAGGCGGTCACCATTCACCGCCTGTTGGTTTTTGATCCCTCGCAGGGTGGGTTTAAAAAAGGGGAGGAGGATCCGCTCGAAGGGGATTTCATTATTGTGGATGAGTGCTCGATGCTTGACATCAGCCTGACGGCCTCCTTGTTAAAAGCCATTGCTTCTGGGGCACAGGTATTGCTGATTGGCGATGCCGATCAGTTGCCGTCTGTTGGGGCGGGCAACGTGTTGAAAGATTTAATGGATTCAGGTCGTGTACCTGTTTTTGCGCTCACACAGATTTTCAGGCAAGGGGCAGCGAGTAAAATCATCACTTACGCCCACCAGATCAATAAGGGACAGGTGCCGAGGATTGAAAGCCCGATCCGTAACCGCTCAGCATGGCAGCAGGAAGACTGCCTGTTTATTGATGCCGAGGAAGCGACGCAGCAACAGGCACAGTTTATCAAGAAGATTCGTCAGACGATGAAATCGGTGGTGGAAAGTGGCGAAACCGCGATTGTCAAAGAGGCCGAGGGCGTTTACAATACTGTTCAGCAACAGCAGGAAGATTATTTTGTGGAGCATATTGATCAGCAAGAGCTTGATCGTATCCGCAAAGAGGGGATTGCCAAATATACCTTCAATGTTCCTTCGCAGTTTATGCATGTCAATGTTACCGACCTGCTCAACACGCCTTCCCAGGCTGCCGCTTTGCAGTCAGTACTAACGAACGTGCACCCGTGGTCGTCTTTGCATTATGGTTTTTCGGCTGCGGATATGGTGGTTCGACTGTATTGCCAGACCCTCCCACAGCAGCTTGGCAAAGATAAGGAAATTCAGATTCTCACACCGATGACCAAAGGAACGCTCGGCACCCGACAGTTAAACATGCTGATTCAGCAGGCAGCCAACCCTCCTGCGGAAACCAAACAGCAGCTGACCATCGGCGATCGGATCTTCAGGGTGAACGATCGCGTGATTCAAAAGCGCAACAACTACGATCTTGAAGTCTTCAATGGCGATATTGGGAAAATTATCAGTATAAACCCTACAGACTTCCTGATCGTGATCGCCTTCGGGAAAAAGCGGGTGGAATATAACCGTGATGCCATCATGGAGCTCGACCTTGCCTATGCCATTACCATTCATAAATCTCAGGGTTCAGAGTTCGATGCGGTCATTCTGCCAGTGGCTACACAGCACTTTAAAATGCTCTTCCGTAATTTGATTTATACGGGACTGACCCGTGCGAAAAAGATGTCGGTTTTTCTCGGTAGCCGCCGCTCGATGTCTGTTGCGGTGCGTAATGAAGATAACCGAAAAAGACAAACCTGCCTGAAGGCCCTGGTGGCGAGGATGGATATTCAGGAATAACAAAAATGCCACAGCTCCTATTGCAGGAACTGTGGCATTTTGTTTTCATGTGCTCATCGAAGGGAGCCTCCCATGAGCATCAGTGGTAATTTCTATTGATTAAAACGCTACCAATACACGACCTTTTACCTCTCCTTTAAGAATGGCATCAAAATAAGGATCAATTTCTTCCAAAGTAACCACCTTGGCAATTTCTTCCAGGTTCGTTGGTTTCCAGTCGTTAGCAAGATTTTCCCATACAATTTTACGCCATTTCAGTGGTAATTCCGCAGAATCTACCCCCAACAGGTTGATGTTTCTCAAGATGAATGGAAAGACATTGGCGTCAAAATTAGGTCCTGTAACCATACCGCAAATTGCAACATTGGCGCCATAGCCTACTTGCTTCAGTACATTGCTCAGCGTTGTTCCGCCCACGGTATCATAAGCACCGCCAAAAGCAGGCTTCAGCATTGGGCGTTTGTTTTCTTCGCTCAGGGTATTGCGGTCAATAACTTCCTCAGCACCCAGCGATTTCAGGTAATCGGCCTCTTCCATTTTTCCCGTGGAAGCCGCCACAGTATAGCCTGCCTTACTGAAAATACTTACCGCCAACGAGCCAACACCGCCCGTAGCTCCAGTAATCAGGATTTTTCCATTTTCAGGTTTTTGCCCCCCTTGTTCCATTTTCCACAAACCAATCCCTGCTGTCAGGCCAGCAGTACCAATGATCATGCTTTCTTTCATACTCATTGATGATGGTAATGGTAATACCCATTCCGCAGGAACAGAGATGTACTCCGCAAAAGCACCATCGGTGTTCATTCCCAGATCATAACTTGTTACAATCACTTCGTCTCCCGCCTTTATGTCACCATGGGTACTTTCTACAACTGTACCTGCGGCATCAATGCCAGGTGTATGCGGGAAATTTCTCGTCACTCCTTTATTACCATTGGCAGAAAGTCCATCCTTAAAATTTAATGCCGCATATTTCACCTTGATCAGCACTTCCCCTTCTGGCAATTCAGGTGCTTTGCGCTCTACAATTGCGCGGGATGCTTTACCTTCATCATCCAATGAAATACGAACAGCTTTGAACGTCAGGCTTTCACTCCAATTACTCATAATTTTTTCTTTTGACTTTGTTTATAAAAATAGTACAACATCAAGATTCGTACCTACCTATTAAGGAAATGCAATAATTTAGAACTTTGTTTCTTGAATTGTATTTTAGTTTACGATAATTATTTGGCCAAACTAAACGTTAGGACAAGAAATAGTATATTTTTATGAAAACGGCATCCAATGAAAAGCCAGAAAATAGAATTTGACAATAAAGATGGAGCAACCCTTGCAGCGGTGCTCGATTTGCCCACAGGTAAGCAGGCAGCTGCTTTTGCCTTGTTTGCACATTGTTTTACCTGTAGTAAAAATCTCAAGCCTATTCAGGTGATTACCGAGCAGCTCACGGCCCTGGGCTTTGGGGTGCTGAGGTTTGACTTTACTGGTTTGGGGCAGTCGGAGGGGGATTTTTCGGAGACCAATTTTTCCTCTAATGTGGCTGATTTGCTTGCCGCAAGTGATTACCTCGATCAGCATTATCAGGCGCCTGTGTTATTGGTAGGGCATTCTCTTGGCGGAACAGCCTCGTTAATGGCAGCCACCCAGCTTGAAAGTGTGAAGGCGATCGCAACCATCGGCGCGCCAGCAACACCGGATCATGTGGCGGCATTAATTTCTGAAGGGGATCAGCAAAAACTGCAGGCGCAAGGGGTGGCGAAAGTGAGCATCGGCGGACGTCCATTTTTGCTGAAGGAACAGTTTCTTGAGGACATCAATACTTTCAAATTGCATGATCAGCTGGCCAATATGCGGGGAAAGAAAGCACTGATCTTACATGCTCCACAGGATAATATTGTGGGTATTGACGAGGCGCAGAAAATCTACGAGGTGCTGCATCATCCCAAAAGCTTTATCTCTCTTGATGGTGCCGACCACCTCTTGACAGCGCCCCAACATGCTGGTTTTGCCGGCAAGATGATCGGTGCATGGGCATCGGACCTGCTGCCTGAAAAGGATATGCCCACTGCACCAGCGGGGGAAACGGTGGTGAGTATCGGGACGACAAAATACAAGAGTAAAGTGGCCACTGCGGGTATGCAATTTATTGCGGATGAGCCCGAAAGCGTTGGTGGTGGAGGCCTCGGACCGTCGCCTTACGATTTGCTGAATGCCGCTTTAGGTACCTGTACTGCCATGACGTTAAGAATGTATGCTGACCGAAAGGAGTTGCCGCTGGAGGGCGTGAAGGTTTTTGTTCAGCATGAAAAACGCAGGATGGTTACCGAGCAGGGGGAAGAAGAAAAGGTGGACGTTTTTGAAAGAAAGCTGGAAATTTCAGGCCCATCGCTCACCCCTCAGCAACGTGCAAGGATGGTCGAAATTGCCGATAAATGTCCTGTGCATAAAACATTGCATCATAAGGTGGTCGTGTACACGGAACTTAAAGAGGAATAGTGATATCTCTTGTTCGGGTTCCCCTGATAAGCCTCGGAGCGCCCTGCTTGGCGCAAGCATTGAGGAAAATAAGGGGGCATTATTATGGGGTGTAACAGCAGTTCATCATGACAATGAGATTAATGGTGCCACTCCCAATTATTGCGCGATTTTGTATTGTCCAAAGGTGATACAGATTTCCGCAGATCTTTTTATTTCGTCAATCGGATATCGCAAATTCACAGACACTTTACTATTCTTTTTGATGAAGGGGCCATTAAGAAAAGTGTGCGTTATTTACAGGTTGTAGTATGAGTTTTCAGTCCTCCATAACATCCCGACCTAATGATGATTTATTGGCAGTAAAAAAATCATGCGGTATTCAGGTGTGCGTCATTAGTCCCTTTTGGTCATGCGACTGAATTTGCCTGAAAGTTTTTTTGAGAAATAGTATTGCTGTAGTGGAGACGGTCCGCTGATATGAAATATTCATTATAAATAAGCGTGATTGATGTGAAATTCATTGCCAATTGCATTGTATGCTATATATTTGGTAAATCACCGTATTTTAATTCAACTCAACCGATATGAATAACCCGAACGAACACGCCATTTTTCTGATGCATTGCTCCGATCAGCAGGGAATAGTGGCGGCCGTCAGTCGATTTATAGATGAAAACCAGGGGAATGTTATCTCCCTCGATCAGCATGTAGACAGTGCCACCTCTCGCTTTTTTATGCGGGTTTCTTTTGAGATTGCAGGCTTTTTAGTTCCCAAAGATCAACTTGCGGATTATTTCAGCACCCTTGTTGCCAAGCGTTACGGCATCACCTTCGAGCTGCATTTCAGTTCCCGTACCCCACGCATGGCGTTGTTTGTGTCCAAAATGTCTCACTGCCTTTACGATATCCTCTACCGTTGGCAATCTGGGGAATGGCGCGTGGAAATCCCGATGATCATCAGTAATCATGAAAACCTGGAGAAAGTGGCACGGCAGTTCGATATTCCTTATCATTTTCTGCCAATGAATAAAGAGAACAAAGCAGAAGTGCAGGCACAACAAATGGCGCTGATCGAAGAATACCAGTGCGATTTTCTGGTGTTGGCTCGATATATGCAGATTATTCCACCAGACTTCATCAGGAAATTCCCTAACCGAATCATCAACATTCATCACTCATTCCTGCCAGCCTTTGTGGGGGCCAAACCCTACCATGCTGCACATGACAGAGGAGTGAAAATTATCGGGGCGACGAGCCATTACGTAACAGAAGACCTGGATGCGGGGCCGATCATTGAGCAGGATGTTGCCAAGGTCAGTCATAAAGATGATGTCGCCGACCTGATCAGGAAAGGGAAGGACCTCGAGAAAATTGTGCTCTCAAGAGCTATACGTCAGCATATTAAGCACAAATTGATTGTTTTTGAGAATAAAACGGTAATTTTTGATTAAATTTAATGCTCATAAACAAGCTTTTGGGGTGTCTGTAATTGACATTTCAGGGGGCTGAGTTAAACTTTTGTTGGCGTGGTGGTTTCATTATTGAGAAACCATACAATAATAAAATGAGTGCACAGCAACCAAAGATTGTCAGAAAAGGAGAAGGCCTATCTTGGCGTGTGATGGGAGACCAGCAGGTGATCAAACTCTCAGGGGATCATACCAACGGGCAATTTACCCTTATTGAGCAAACCAACGAGCCTGGTGCGGGGATTCCGCCCCATGTTCATGAACGGGAGGATGAAGTATTTCACCTCCTGACAGGGCAGGTGGAAATGACCCTCGGTGGGGCAACTCAAACTTTAAAGGCCGGCGATTTGATTTTCTGTCCTCGTGGGGTTCCACATTCATGGAAAGTAACCGGGCAGGGGCATGCGAAAGTGATGATGAGCGTTTTTCCTGCCGGCATAGAATTGATGTTTGAAGAACTGGCAAAATTACCTGAGGGGCCTCCTGATTTGGATCGGGTGGCTGAAATATGTGGCAGGTACGGTTTGCGGTTCTTATAAAGATAAACTAAAGTCCACTTGTGGTGGCTGAAATTGGTGAGGAGGTCCTTGGTTAGGATGCTTTTTTCCTGAACTGCACTGACAGTTCAAAATATGTTTTACGAACCAACCCTTTTATGTTTAGCAGTAAAGTAAAGTACAGACTATTTGATTTTTCCGCTTTTGCCTTGATTTATGTAATCAGCCTGGCAATCTCGCATTTTTCTTTTGAGCAAGTAAATATTGGTTATTTTATCTTGCTCAGCGCAGTGGTAGCCGTCGTATTAGCGCCTACCTTCAATAAAATTAAGTCCAAGTCCAAAGCACATTTCAAAATGGAGTGGATTTTCTTATCGGATCCGGTTTTGATCTAAATTAAAGATCAGCCTTTGTGTTAATGGAGGATCAATAGCGATTAATTTTACATTGCTGAAGGTCACAATTAAGAATGGTATTTTGTGGCCTCAACGTACAGTAATGCTTACCTGCATCATTCACTATCCCCTAAAGGTTTCCTTTCATGGGGCGTCGAGGCGCTATTTATCCTTCATTATTTTTCTCCCCCCAAAAAAAATCAGCAAAAAAAAACGGGCAAGCCTGAAGCCCCCCGTTAAATTTTGATGCGCTGAAAATACCCTATCGGTACATTTCATATTCAAACAGACGACAGTCAATTCGTCCGTTTTGCATTTCTATTCTTCTCGAAGCCCGCAGACCGATACGTTTTCCCAAAGGAATATTTCCTGTGAAAACATAGGCCCGTTTGCCATCACATTGTTGTTTGAAGAAATCTCCAATTCCCTGATAAACAGGCAGCAGTTCCTCTTCTTCGCCCAAGCGTTCGCCATACTCAGGGTTCATAATCACAACCCCTGGTCCGTAAGGTACTTCTGCTTCTGCATAATCGCACTGTACAAACTCAATCAGGTGATCAACGCCCGCTTCTTCTGCATTAGTACGTGCAGCATCAAGCGCCTTGGAGTCGTGGTCACTGGCGATAATACGCATGTGGCTTGGGGCATCCTTTTCATTGGCAATGGCCTCTTGCATCAGTTGGTCAAAATCATCTTTTCTGAACTGGCGCAAGTGCATAAATCCATAATTCTCACGGAACATTCCCGGAATAATATTCAGGGCAATCAGTGCGGCTTCAATCGCCAAAGTGCCTGATCCGCACATTGGGTTAATAAAGTGGCTTTCCTTGTTCCATTTGGAATTTAAAATCGCCGCTGCCGCCAAAGATTCAATCATAGGTGCTTTCCATGGATTGATGCGGTAACCGTGTTTGGCAATGGTTTCTCCGGTGGTATCAAAGTAAACCTGAGCGCGGTTTTCTACCCAGTGCAGGTAAAGGCAGGTACGGCTTCGGTCAGAACCCGAGTCTGGGCGTTTCTGAAAGTCGCGCATGAAACGGTCTGCAATAGCATCCTTCATCTTCTGGTTGGCAAAACGATTATCACGGATGGTATCGTTATGCACATAGGAATCAATAGTGAAATAGCCCGTCAGCGGGATATACATCTCCCAGTCAAACTTGCGGATGTGTTTGTAAAGATCATTGGCCGTATGGGCCTCAAAGCTTGTTGCCTCAAGTAACACGCGGTTGGCACAACGCAGGTGCAAGTTGAGTTTCATTGCCGTTTTGAAGTCCCCGTATAGGGTAACACTTAATCTTTCGACTGAATCTACTTTTAGGTTCAAGTCTCTAACCTCCTGAGCAACGACTTCGCTCATTCTTGGAGCACAGATGATGACAATTTTTTGTGCAGACATATAAATTTTTAATCAATTCTATTCAAATGGGCTGGTGATGCTGGAAAGAAAAAAGGTGTTACTTTAAAAGCAACACCCTTTCATTATGTTTTACTCCTCCGAGGGATTATCCACCTCGGTGATGTGCATATTAAATTTCAATGGGTCATAAGGCTTAATGATACTCGAGAGCCCTGCGGGATTGCTCGGGTTTTCATTGAGGTCTTCACGCAGGAATTCTGGCACTACAATTCGCCCACCTGCAGGTGATGCCACATATGCAGCAGTGGTAGGAATATACAATACGCCAATCTCGTTCAGGAACATTTTTTGTACACCTTCATCCCAGCCGTTAATTACACTTCCGACACCTACTTCAAACTCGAAAGGTTCGTAGGTTTGGCGCGGGGCAAGGTCGTAAAGTTCGGCAGTATCTTTTACTGAAGTATCAAATACCAGTGAATCAAATTTGAATAAGCGTCCGGTGTAGTCCACTTTTACTTGTGCTTTTCGCTGAATAGAATCTTCGGTATCCGAAAGGGTATCTCGGTTCCAGGTAATCACGTGCGTACCATTTTCGGTAATCGCAACCTCTTTCCAGTTAATCCCTTCGTTGTCCCAGTATTTACTGTCGCGCTGAATTTCCTTAACAATTCTTCGGTCCTCAAATGCCTCAAAGCTGTCTTCATCAAAGACCTTTGTCATGGTGACTTTCAGCATGACAGGCTGATAGCGGCCCACACCAATTTTTTGGTAAGAATACTGACCGTAACCAAACTGGCCAGTAAAGAAAAAGGTCGCTGTTTCACCTTCTTTAATGTTGCCACTAATACCACTGAAGGTGGAAGGGAAAGTGTTGCCCTGGTTCAGGCCATATACAAAAGGATCATCTTCCTCCTTAACAATCTCTCTTTCTGCATCAGAAAAGACCACCGATGTTTTGGTGTAAGTCGTGTCGTTTCCGTTGATATTCTGAACAAGTTTCTCAATTAAGTGGCCATCAACAAACTGGCCATTATTGTCTTGATCTACGGTGTAAAGTTCATACTGAATGGCTACCACATTTCCGGCATCGGCAGGTGTAGCATCAGCTGAAGGCTCAACATCTGTATGTTTATAAACACCCTGATTGATTTTTATGAAATCTTCGTTAGGGTATTTTTTCTGAAGGAACAAGCCCATCTCGATGTCTTGTTGCGAGTTGCGTTCATCGTTCTCCGTAGGGCGAGGATTTTCGGAACAAGCGAAAAGCACTGTTGATAGTGCAAAAATAAAAGCGAAGTGCTTTAAAAAGCGCATATTTAGTTCGTTGATTTACAATTGTGATCAATACTGCAAGTTAGCCAATTGCACGTGATGGTGCAAACAATAAAAGCACATTGGTATAGAATATATTCGCAGGAGGGTGTATGGGGAGTTTTTGGACGGATTGGTAAACAATGCGGCTCGATAAAAGTAATACCCTATAGCATTAGTGCAATGGTGAATTTCCAGTGCTGAAGCAATCCTTGTTCAGGGCCGAAACCGGATACTAAAAGCCTTGATTATAGGACAAAAAAGGAAGTAATACTAATCGTTTTTTTCGGAGTAAAAAAATAATTTAAGAAAAATTGCCTAAGATTTGCCCACTTGGATTAATTGTCCTTTTTTACGACAGATTAATCAAAAAAGGGAAAATTACCATTCGTGGTAATACAAAGCTTGGGTGTATGCCTGAGCTTTTTTTATGATTAAATGGCCCCAATACTGTGTACTTTTTCTGATAACAATCCTGTGGGGTGGGGGGCTTTTGAAAGCACAACGCATTAATTTTGAAATGCTGCAGGAAGTCGTGCCCATTCATGATTTTCAGGCCAATTCCGAAAGTTTTGCCATTACACAGAACAAAGGGCATTATCTGTTTTTCGCCCATGAGAAGGGAGCCCTGATGTTCGACGGCATGTATTGGCGGAATTTCAACCCCAACGATTCCCGACAGATCAATACCGTCGCCTCTTCGCTATCCACAGATCATGTATTTTACGGAGCCGTAGGAGATATTGGCCGCATGGACTTTGATCAAAAGGGGGAAATGCATTTCCATTCTTTTCTCAATGAATTGCCCGACAGTGTGAAGCACTTTCGGCAGGTTTTGGATGCTTACGTGGTGGGCAATAATGTTTATTTCAACCTGAAACATCGGGTGCTAATGCGCGAAATTGATCGCAGCAGCTGGTCAGAGATTCAGCTTGGCCCATATATTCGGCATATCTTTCCCCTGAAAGCAGGGATATTTATTGAGAGTCCCAACAAGTGGGTGTTGTATCGTTACGGGCGAAAATTACCGATTCCGATCCGCAATGTGGAAGACCATAAAGTGGAGGGGGTCATTGAAATTTCACCATCGCATTTGATCCTTGTTGGGCGCTATGGACAAAACGACTGGGTGATGGATTTAAACCCTAAAACGGGTGAGCATAGCTATTGGGACCTGCCTAAAAAGCTCGGGCGTATTGAGGGAAGTGCCAAAATCCGCAATGGGCTGATCGGTATTTATACCCGTAATCGGGGGGTCATTTATTTAAGTATCAAGTCGCAGTCGGTGGTTCGGAGGATTGAGCGCAAGGAGGGGATGAGCTCCAACCGGGTCTATGACCTTTTTGTGGATTTCCGTGGGATCTCGTGGATCATCACTTCTAAATCCATTGTGCAGGTGCGAAACGATGGGGTCAATTTCAAGCATTTTCAGGAGGGTGATCAATACAAGGGAATGGTGACGAAGATTTTCCGGCAGAGCGATGATACCCTTTATTTTGGGACAGAGCAGGAGTTTGGGCGGATAATTGAAAATTCGGATCAAGACATGCCGCGGATTGAGATTCTTTCTGATGACAGCGGCAAGATCAACGACATTCAGGAAAGCAAGGAGCTGGGAATTGTGATCAGTACAGAGGAAGGTTTGTTTCGTTGGAGCGTCAGGAGGCAACAGATTGAGCGCATTCCGTCGGTACCTAATCGCCTGCGGGACTTTTTGATCTTTCAGTTTGCGGGCAACGAATGGCTTTGCCTCGCCCGCAGTAACTATGTGGTCGTTTATCAGCTCAAGGGAGGCAAAGCCATCAAGCGGTGGAAGGAAACCCAATGGGAAGGAGTGCCCAATCAGCTGACTGTCGGTACGCTTTTTCCCGATGGTTCCTACCGTATTTGGGTAAATCACGCCAATGGGGAGCTGGCCGAGCTGAAGCTCCACTGGGGGGTGAATGAAGGCTTGGCAGTCAGTAAGCGGTATTTTGGGGCCACCGAAGGCTTTGATCCCGGCTTGGGTTTCGAACAGTCGTTGGCGCCAGTGTTAGGCGAAAATGTGTTTCAATCTGAGGATAGCTTTTGGCATTTTATGGAAGAGGAAGATCGTTTTGAGCAGGTAAATCCACCGCTTAAAGGGGTGAATTTTGTGCTGCCAGTGAGCCCTTCCGAGAAAAAATTATTGATCAGTGAACGTTCTGCGGAGGAAGATTATTTCTGGATTGGCCAGTGGACCGGCAAAGAGATGGTGCCGGTAAGCCGTTCGATTTACGGGCTGAACCTCGGCACAATACGCACTGGTGCCGGAGGTTCTGATCATGGCCGTGTTTGGGTTGGGGGGCGCATTGGTTTGCTGAGTGTAAATACCGAACTGTTCAATATTCCCTTCGGGGAATTTCGCCCTCGGGTTTTACGGCTTGATTACCTGAATGGGGATTACACCCGCTATATGTCGCCGACTTTCAGCGAAACGGTAACGATTCCTTATGACAGCCTGCCGGTGAGGGTCAATTATTCAGTGATTGGCGAGAACATGATGCCCCACAAATACCGTTACCGCATCACGGCACCTAAGCGGTTTTTTAGTGGTGAATCGCATTGGTCGGAATGGAGTTACGATCATAAAATTGTGCTTGAACACCTTTATGAAGGCGCTTACAGGGTTGATCTGCAATCACAAAATACCTTTGGGCATTCCAGTGAAACCACGCAATTCAACATTGTCATTCTTCCGCCATTTTACCGGAAGTGGTATATGTTACTGCTTTATTTCTTTGGATTAATCGGTCTGATGATCATCAGTGGAAAGTGGTTTTCCTATAAGTTGCGAAGGGAGAAAAAAGTGCTGGAGCACAAAGTAAAAGAGCGGACCCGGTCTATCGCCCGAAAAAATGAGTTGCTGGAAGAGAAAAACCAAGCCATCAGGGAGCAGGCACAAGTGCTTTCGCTAAAGAATGAGCAGATCAGCAGAGATATGCGCTACGGTGCACAATTACAGCGGATGAACCGCCCGAGAGAAGAAGAGCTGCAACAGTATTTTGCTGACCACTTTGTGTTTTCTGCACCCAAGGATACCATTGGCGGCGATTTTTATATGATCATTCCCCTGGATGAGGGCCGCTGCTGTATGGTGGTGGGCGACTGTACAGGGCATGGGGTACCAGGGGCGTTGGTGTCCTCTATTGCGACCGTCTTAATTCGGGAGACCGTTAATTTTTACGGACTGGAGGAGCCCTGTGAAATTCTTGAGAGGCTTGACCATGAGTTTGGCAAGCTGATGAAAAATGAAAATCCCTACCTTCAGGAGGGGATGGAGCTTGGCCTTGCGCAGATCGACCGAAAGCGGAAAAAAATAAAATATGCGGGTGCGCGCCGTTCCTTATGGGTGCTGCAAAGTGGGCAGGTGCTAAAAGTAAAAGGGGTTCGCCGATCGATTGGCGAACAGTATTTACGGGGAGCTTCGCCTTACACACAACAGGAGTTTGACTATAAAGGAACGGAAGGTTTTTTCCTTTTTACCGATGGTCTGACGGATCAGTTTGGTGGAGAGGGTAATCGTAAATTTGGCTTTAAGCAACTCGAGCAACTGATTCAGAAACAGCAAAGCCAACAGGGCGTGGTGCTGTCCCAAAAATTATTTGTCGATGCCTTTTACCAATGGAAACGTGCCGAGGAACAGGTGGATGATGTAACCATTGTCGGTTTCACGCTTTAAATGACCCTTCGGCCATACCGGAACCGCTTCTTGAAATAGCTTGAATAAATATTGGTCTCAACCACGCCCAGGCTGCTTGAAGAATGAATAAACATGATCCTGTCTTTTCCCTTTTTTCCGGTTACCATCCCGACATGCGTAATCTTCCGCCGCTTCTTTCCTGTAGCAAAGAATACAAGGTCGCCTTTCTGCAACTCCTTCATCCCTACTTTTTTACCCAGTTTCGCTTGTTCATGCGATGTTCGCGGAAGCTTTATGCCGCCGGCCTGAAAGGAATTGACCAGCAGGCCGCTGCAATCCATGCCCGCACGGGTGGTGCCGCCCCAACGGTAAGGGGTGCCCGTATAGGAACGTGCTGTTTGAATGATCGTGTTGACTTTTCGGCTGCGGGCTTTTTTTCGGGCCGAGCAGCTGCCCAGCACGAGCACTAAAATTATCAGGCAAAAAAATACGGGAAGTTGTTGTCTCATCTTCAAATCAATATTGGGAATACTTTTACGGTTGCAATTTATAATTTTATTAAGGGGAAGAACAGGATTGTTTGATTTTTAATATCCATCATTTTTCCTGTTAAATCAGCAACTAAACCGTCTGATATGTGCATTTAAAACATCAAACCCCATTAATTTTTCATATATTGGTATTCTATTCAATGATATCCCAGTATCAATAATTTTTGATACCAGTGCATACCAAACCTATTAAATCGAATTTCTGAATGATGGACACGGTGGACAATCAACTACTTTCGGTGCTTGCTGAGCAGTTACAGGGGCAATTATATTATGATGACCTGATGCTCAAGCTTTATGCTACTGATGCTTCAGCATACCGAGAACTTCCGCTTGCGGTGGCAATCCCTGAAAATAAAGAGGACCTTTTCACTTTGGTAAAATTTGCGGATCAGCATCAAGTACCACTGATTCCCCGAACGGCGGGAACCTCACTTGCCGGGCAGGTGGTCGGCAAGGGGATTATTGTTGATGTCTCCAAAAAGTTCACCGACATCCTTTCTGTAGATACCGAAAATCAGCGGGTGACTGTTCAGCCTGGTGTAATTCGCGATGTGCTGAATATGCACCTGAAAGCTTCACAGCTTTATTTTGGTCCGGAAACCTCTACGGCCAACCGCGCCATGATCGGCGGAATGGTGGGCAATAATTCCTGCGGATCCAATTCGGTGGTTTATGGCTCTACCCGTGAGCAGCTGATTGAGGTGAAGGCTATTCTTGCTGATGGCTCTGATGTCACTTTTTCAGCCCTCAACAGGGAGGAATTCGAGAAAAAATGTCAGCTAAAAACCCTTGAAGGCGCTTTATATCACGGTATGGACGCCATGCTTTCCGATAAAGCCAATCAGGAGGAAATCAGGAAGGAGTTCCCGAAGCCGTCTATTCCACGTCGCAACACAGGTTATGCCATTGACATGCTCCTGGATACGGCACCTTATACCTTTGGAAAAGATGATTTCAACTTTTGTAAATTGATTGCCGGATCAGAAGGAACCCTGGCATTGATTTATGAAATTACCTTGCAGTGTGCCCCTTTGCCCCCGACGGAGCAAGCATTGGTTGCACTTCATTTTAACAGTGTTGATGAGGCACTGAAAGGTAATTTGGTCGCACTGAAACATGATGTGCTGGCTTCAGAATTAATGGATCAGTTTATTTTGGAGTGTACCGCCAACAGTAAAATGTATGCGCCTTACCGCTTTTTTGTGCAAGGTGAGCCGGGTGCAATTTTGGCGGTGGATATTTCCCGAGATACCAAGGAGGAAGTGCAGCAGGTTTATGAGGCGATGGTGGCAGACTTTAAGGAAGCAGGCTTGGGCTATCATTTCCCACTGATTGAAGGAGCTGACTGCGGTAAGGTGTGGTCGCTGCGTAAGGCAGGTTTGGGCTTGTTGTCGAATATGCCGGGCGATGCCAAACCGGCACCGGTGATTGAGGATACAGCCGTTGATGTGGAGGATTTGCCAGCCTTTATCCGCGATTTCAATGTTACACTCGACAAGTACGGCTTGAGTTGTGTCCATTATGCCCATGCAGGTTCAGGCGAGTTGCATTTGCGTCCGATTTTGAACCTGAAGACCAAAGAAGGGAATGAGATGTTCCGTACAATTGCGACGGAAATTGCCCATTTGGTGAAAAAATATAATGGCTCATTAAGTGGGGAGCATGGCGATGGCCGTTTGCGCGGGGAGTTTATTCCGCTGATGATCGGGCAAAAAAATTATGCCCTGCTCAAAGAGGTCAAGCGCATGTGGGATCCGAAGGGCATCTTCAATCCGAACAAGATTGTCGATACGCCGAAGATGAACGAAAGCCTGCGTTTTGAGCCAGGACAGGAAACACCAGAAATTGAAACCCTGCTTGATTTTTCTTCTACCCACGGCGTGGTGCGGGCAGCAGAAAACTGTAACGGAACGGGCATCTGCCTGAAATCCCATGCTTCTGGCGGGACCATGTGTCCGAGTTATATGGCGACCCGTGAGGAAAAACATTCTACCCGTGGGCGGGCGAATATTCTGCGGGAGGTTTTGAACAATAATACCAATGCCAACCGCTTTGACAGCGAAGAGCTGAAAGAGGTTTTGGATCTGTGTCTGTCCTGCAAAGGCTGTAAATCGGAATGTCCATCCAATGTGGATATTGGTAAACTGAAGGCGGAATTTCTGCAAAACTACTACGATGTGCATGGCGCGCCTTTGCGCTCAAGAATGATTGCCAATATTCATAAAAGCAACCACCTCGCATCGAAGGTGTCGTCATTGTTTAACTTTATGGTGGATAATTCGGTCACCTCTTCGATAGTGAAGGCGACGGCGGGCATCGCACCTCAGCGCAGTATTCCCAAGGTACATAAAGTGACTTTGCGTGATTGGTTCAATAAGCGTCCGAAGCAACGCACCCCTGCGATTCATGGGCAGGTGTATTTCTTCTGCGATGAATTTACCAATTATAACGATACCAATATCGGACAAACGGCGATTAAGCTTTTGGAAGCCCTGGGCTATGAGGTGTTGATGGTGGAGCATGCCCCAAGTGGAAGGGCTTACCTGTCGAAAGGTTTCCTGAGAAAAGGGAAGGCTTTTGCGGAGAAGAACATCAATATTTTCTCCAAATTGGTGAATGATAAAACGCCTTTGGTGGGTTTGGAACCTTCAGCGATTTTGTCTTTCCGCGATGAATATATCGACCTGACCCGTGGCACCATGCGCAAGCAGGCGGAGCAGTTGGCAAAGAATGTATTTATGATTGATGAGTTCATTGATCAGTTGATGGAAGCAGGGAAAGTGGATAAAAGTCGCTTTACCAAAGAAAGTAAAAAGGTTAAACTGCATGGGCACTGTCAGCAAAAGGCGGTGGCGAGTTTGGTGCCTTCCAAGCGGATATTATCCTTTCCAAGCAACTACACCGTGGAGTCTATCCCTTCAGGATGTTGCGGAATGGCAGGCTCTTTCGGTTATGAAAAAGAGCATTATGAACTATCAATGCAGATCGGAGAATTGGTGCTGTTCCCAACGGTGAGAAAGCAACCGGAAGAGGTTTTGATTTCAGCGACTGGAACAAGTTGCCGACATCAAATTAAGGATGGAACTGACCGTCACGCCAAGCACCCTGTGGAGATTTTGTATGAGGCTTTGGATTAAGAAATTTTACCGTTCAAGCGTCGCGCTTGGACGATAAAATTAAAGCTATCGCGAGAGTCCCTCTCGTGATAGTCTTTACTGGTCGTAGTCCCCGAACTACGATCAGTTTTAGCTGTGCGATAAAAAATCAAATAGTATGAATTCTACAATCAACCTACGATTCCCTATTGGGGAAATGCCTTCTGAAAAACACCCAACTTCAGCACAATTGGAACAATGGATTTTGACGATTGAACAGTTTTCTTCCACCTTACAAGAGGTCGTGAAGGACTTATCAGTTGATCAGTTAAATTGGTGTTATAGAGCAGGAGGGTGGAGCATCAAACAATTAGTTCATCATTGTGCAGATTCTCATATGAACAGCTTCATTCGGTTCAAATTGGCATTAACAGAAGAGGCGCCAGCGATTAGACCCTATTTTGAAGATCGTTGGGCAGAACTATCAGATAGTTTGGATGATAATATTGAGGATTCTTTGCTTTTGCTCAGGGCATTGCATCGGAAATGGGTGAAGTTGTTGAAAAGCCTTAATCAAGAGGAGTTGAATCGAACCTTTGTGCATCCCGAGCATGGTACGTCCTTTAGTTTGGTGGAGAATATTGGGATTTATGCATGGCATTGTAACCATCATTTGGCTCATGTTCGATTGGCAATTGAGGCTGAAGGGAAGCTAAGGGGTAGGCCATATTTATAAAAAAAACTGGTCATAGTACGGAGACTACAACCAGTTTTTACCCTTATTTGGTCGTGGCGCCTTCGCTACGACCAATATTTCAACCTACAACGCCTTCTCCAACGCCTTCTCCAATTCCTCGCCCCTTAAATTCTTGGCGATGATTTTCCCTTCTTTATCTAAAAGGAAAGATGCAGGAATAGCCGTGATCTGATAGATACCTGCTACATCGGCTTTACCATCTTCCATCCCGATCACCTGCACGCCTGGCAACTGATCATCAGCCTTGGCTTTTTGCCACGCTTCAGGGTTGCGGTCGAGTGAGATGCCATAAATTTCAAATCCTTTATCGTGGAAGTTTTTATAGGCTTTCACAAGGCTTGGGCTTTCCTTACGGCAAGGTCCACACCATGAAGCCCAAAAATCCAACAAAACCACCTGACCACGCAAAGAGGACAGCTTAATGGTTTTTCCTTCCTGATCTTTGAGGCTGACCTCGGGGGCTTCGGCACCAATGGCAAGCTTTTTTGTTGCCGCAAGCTGCATCTCAAATTGCTTGACGATTTTCAGGCCAGGCATTTTCTTATTAAGTCGAGCAAGCTGTGCATCTACAAATTCTGGATCAGTATCATAGGTAATCACATCCTTTAAAATGTTCAGGGTAGTTAGGTTGACTGGCGCCTCCTCAATAATTTTTTTTATTTGCTGATTCAACTGCCCTTGCAAGTTGGTAAATTGCGCTTCGGCCATTTGCATTCCTGCCTGGTCTTTTTTATTGGCCGCTTCGGCATAATTCATCTGAATTTCAGCCACGCTGTCGGTAATTTGCTGATTGAGTAAATTGATCTTTTGCTGCACCTCAACCTCAGGAGAGCCCGTAACCTTGGAGTTCTCCGCATCAACATTAATCTCAAGGTCATTATTGTTGATCGCTAAAATCACAGGAAGCTGATTGTAAACCATCAGACGATAAAATCCTGGCTCAAAGTCCTTCAATTCATAATCAAATTTTCCATTGGCATCCACCCGAATGGTGTCGCGCAGATTACCTGCAGGTTCCACTTGCAAAAGTACCACAGCACCTTGGGCATCTTCAGCTTTTTGAATATTCCCCTTCAGGTGAACGGTATGTTTGGCATTTTCCTGTTGTGCTTGTTCCGAAGAATTACAGGCGCTAAACCCGATAGAAGCAAGAATGGAGAGCCCAAAAAGATATTTTTTCATGATAAGGGGGTATGAGGGTGGAGTGATTGATTTCTATTTTTTTGTAAAATAACGGGAAGTGGCGGATTATGCAAATCCCGCAATAAATCCTGCAAAGATAAGCTCGACTACTTTTCAAGTCTCTTTCCTAAAAAATCTGTATCTTTAAACTTGAATATAAAAATGGATAATCCCATGAGCCAAAGACAAGCATTACCGATCGGCATACAGACGTTTGAGCGCCTTAGGTTTCCTAAGGATGACTTCTTGTACGTGGATAAAACAAAATATATTTATGAAATGGCCAAACTTAGCATTGGTTATTACTTTTTGTCACGTCCTCGTCGTTTCGGAAAATCCATGCTTTGCTCCACCTTTGAAGCGCTTTTTGAAGGAAAGCAGGAACTGTTTGAGGGACTTTATATTCATGATAAATGGGATTGGTCGCAAAGTTATCCTGTGATTCGGATTGATCTGAGTGGAATCAATTATGAGAATCTTGAGTCAGTAAAAGATCAACTTGGGAATTCATTATTAAGAACCTGCCTAAAGCATAACATTCCATTCGAAGACCTAAAACAAAAAGGTTTGGGGCCCAAATTTGGTGAATTGATCGAAAAATTACACCAAAAATATGAAAGCAAAATTGTAATCCTCATCGACGAATATGACAAACCCGTGCAGGATACCCTGTCCAGCGATGATCAATTAGCTTCTAAGTCTTTAGATGTTTTGCGGGGTTTTTATTCGGCGATCAAAGCATCGGATCAATACATTCGCTTCTGTTTCATGACGGGAATTACCAAGTTCACTGGTGTGGGGCTATTCAGTGGGGCGAATAACTTCAATGATATTACACTGGATAGTCGATATGCCTCAATTTGTGGATTTACTCAGAATGAATTGGAGACCTGCTTTGGTAATTATTTCGATAATGTCGATATGGAGGAGGTGAAAGCTTGGTATAATGGCTATAACTACCTTGGGGACAAGGTTTATAATCCTTTTGATATATTATTGTTTTTAGACAGAGGTGCTGATTTTGATAATTATTGGTGGGACTCAGGTCAGCCTGCTTTCATCACCAAAATCTTTTCGAAAGGGGAGGTCACGCCCTACCAATTGAGCAATTTGGTTTTGCCTTCGGAGGAGTTAAAACAGTTTGATTTGAACAACCTGAACTTGGTTTCTTTGTTGTGGCAAGCGGGCTATCTGACCATTGCTGAGCGCATCAAAATACCAATGCGTGGTTATCGCTACCGAATGGCGATCCCCAATAATGAAATCCAGGTATCGCTGAACAGACTCTTCCTGATGGATCTGACAGGACTCCGTCAAAGCAGTCAGCACCAAAATTATAAGGCATTTGATGCTATTTATGATCATCAATTGGGTGATTTCGAAAAAGCAATCAGGGCGATGTTTTCAGCCATCCCTTACAACAATTATGTGCAAAACAACATCGATAAGTTTGAAGGCTATTACGCCTCGGTGATGTATGTTTATTTGATGGCTTTAGGCTTGAAAACCCACACCGAAGAAGCGACCTCTCACGGACGTATTGACTTGGTGATGGAAACCCCAACGCACATTTATGTAGTCGAATTCAAGGTGAATGCACCAAAGCCCGAAGGCAAAGAGAAAGGCGAAGCCATTCAGCAAATCCATGAGAAAAAGTACTATGCGCCCTACTTGAATGATGGTCGAAAGATCATTCTGATCGGTATGCACTTCAATGAAGCCGAGCGTAATTTGGATTGGTTTGAGGTGGATGATACTATTTAATTAAGCGCGGGTCGTAGGCTCCCGTCTACGACCCAATCATTATTTTATCAGAATAAAGCCTTGACCTACATATTTTCACCAAGGTTGAAACCTTGGCCTAACAGCGTCAAACCCACTGAAGTGGGTTGGTTTGGTGGGTGTTGGGAAGTACCAATTATTCATCCTATCGCGAGAGTCGCTCTCGTGATAGCTATTGATATCCTGTTTAGGCGTAGTTAATTACGTCTCACGTTATGGGTTCTTTCGTCTACATCTATATTGGATTTACATTTTTATCTTTTCTCGATTTGTAATTTTTAACCCATCATTTCAACATCAATAACATTATTTTCACCATCTAAAGAAATAGTTATTGAATGACCTCCGAAAATTCCCCCATCCTCGAGCCAGATTGATACCTCTCCACCTGTTTCAAAAGTAATGGCCTCTAATTTTACCCTTGAAGCAAACTCCCCTTGTGTAATGTCAGGATTATTTCCGTTCCATGAGCCATTAAATAATGATAATAAGTTGTTTGCTGCTATTTGCTCAAAAGAGAGTTTTTCAAGTCCTTTAAGCCGTCCTTTTATATCGTCCATAGGCTTAAGTTTATTCTCTTCATATGCATAGATATTCAGAGTGATCTCATTATCTTGAAATTTAGCATTACCTGTCCACCAGTCCAGGTTACTATCAAATTTTAAAGTGCCCAAACCGCTTATTTTAAACTCTTGTTCTTTTACTTTTTTAGGTAGAATGCCTATAACTTTAGCAACTTCCTCTATCTCCAATTGGTACTTCTCTATGTTTCCTTTATCCTCAAAGTCTTTCGGGAAATGACCATAAATATTTCCAAGTTTTAGATAAAGGGTATCCCCAATTTTTTTTACAAGGTATTTATAACCATTCTCTAAACTAAGCTTTCCATGAGAATTTAAATTTCCTTCTTCAAAATCATATTTTACATCGGGTCCAGGCTTGTTTTCATAATAAACGGTTTCAGGATGAACTTTCCATAAAATATCATCTTTAACAACTAAATGGGTTTGTGTTGTAAACATTTTGTTTTGACCATCACTACATTCATTTAATTTCCATACGCCAATTAATTCTTCTTTCTTCATTTTTTGCTTGTACGTTATTGTGAAATTCTGTGATAAATATATTGAGTATGTGTTAACAAGTCTACATCTCAAAAAAATAATTTTCATTAATATAATTATATCACCCAACAAACAGAACAAATTTCAATTATTTGAATCGTTGTCAATTTTCGCCTTAGCCAAGACGCAAAGCATTACGCCTCTACAGGATTATCCATAAATGAAATACCAACCTGCTTCAGCAGGTTTTACTCTGTTAGGCCACTGCTTCAGCTGTGGTAAAAAGAAACAGGGGACGGATCCACAATAGGTGAGACGTAATGAATTTCGCCTTTACAGGATGGCTCAATTATGTAGGATACAAAAAAAGCGCCACCTTCCGAGGAAAGCGACGCTTTAAAATTCAAAGAAGAATGGATGATTAGATCAACGCTTTGGCGTTCTCTACCACGGCATCCAATCCTGTGATATCTTTACCACCTGCAGTAGCGAAGAATGGCTGACCACCGCCACCACCTTTGATGGCTTTGGCTAATTCTTTCACCATTTTGCCTGCGTGCAGGTCTTTTTCTTTTACCAAGTTTTCGGAGATCATTACCGCTACCTGTGGTTTGCCAGCGATGTCGGCAGCCAATACCATGAACAGGTTATCGATCTCGTTTTTCATTTGGAAACAAAGGTTTTTCAACTGATCCGCAGCAGGAAGGCTTACTTTTTTGATCACTACGTTGATGTCGCCTTTGGCTTCAACAGCAGCTTTCAAATCGCCTTTCAATGCCTGTGCTTTTTCAGCGTGCAATGTTTCGATTTCTTTCGCCAAAGCAGCACGTTCGTTCATCAAGGCTTCAATCGCTTTGATGGCATCCTTAGGATTTTTCAATGCTTCTTTGATCGCTTTCAACTCGTTCGATGCTTTGTTCATATAAGCTTCCGCACCGTCAGCAGTCAAGGCTTCGATACGACGAACACCCGCAGCTACTGAAGACTCAGCAGTGATTTTGAACAAACCGATCTGACCCGTAGCCGATACGTGTGTACCTCCACAAAGCTCAACAGAGTAAGCAGGATCGAAAGTAATCACGCGAACGAAATCACCGTATTTCTCACCGAACAATGCCGTTGCGCCCAAAGCTTGTGCTTCAGCGATTGGCAAGTTACGACGCTCATCCAAAGAGATGTTCTCACGGATTTTTTGGTTCACGATTTCTTCCACCTGAGCGATTTCCTCGTCTGTCATTTTTGAGAAATGAGAGAAGTCAAAACGCAAAACGCTGTCAGATACAAAAGATCCTTTTTGCTGAACGTGATCACCCAAAACTGATTTCAATGCCGAGTGCAACAAGTGTGTTGCCGTGTGGTTGTTCATCGACAACTGACGTTTTTTCGCGCTTACCACTGCATGAAATTCTGCCGAAGGATTTTCAGGAAGTGCCTTCATGATGTGAATAGATAACTCATTTTCCTTCTTGGTATCGATGATGCTGTATTTTTTGCCTTCAGCCTCAATGTACCCAACATCACCAGCCTGTCCACCTGATTCTGCATAGAATGGTGTTGTTTCCAAAACCACTTGGAACATCGACTTTTTCTTGTTGTCTTTCACCTCACGGTAACGTAAGATTTTGGTCGTTGCTTCCAAATGATCGTAGCCGATGAAGCTCACATCTTCTCCCTCATGAACAACCGTCCAATCCGAAGTTTCTGTTTTCGCCGCATTACGCGAACGATCTTTCTGTACCTTCATCTCCGCCTCGAAGCCTTTTTCGTCAATGTTCAGACCGTTCTCACGGGCGATCAATGCCGTCAAATCGACAGGGAAACCGAAAGTATCATATAATTCAAAGACAGTCTTACCGTCCAAAGTATCTTTTTTCGAAGCCTTCAACTCTTCGCTCAAGCCGTCGATTTTGCGCAAACCTGTTTCCAACGTACGCAAGAAAGCCGATTCCTCTTCCATGATCACCTTGATGATGAAGTCCTGCTGAGCGATCAACTCAGGGAACACACCGTCAAATTGCTCACACAATAATGGCACAAGCGTGTTGATGAATGGCTGTTTGAAGTCCAAGAAAGTATAACCGTAACGTACCGCACGACGCAAAATACGACGGATCACATATCCTGCCTTGTTGTTTGATGGCAACTGACCGTCGGCAATCGCAAATGATACCGCACGAACGTGATCGACAATCACACGCAAAGCGATGTCAATCTTCTCTTCTTTACCATACTCAACGCCTGACTTCTGTGCCAAGAATTGGATCATTGGTTGGAAAACATCTGTATCGTAGTTTGATGTTTTGCCCTGAAGCGCCATACATAAACGCTCAAAGCCCATACCCGTATCGACATGTTGCGCAGGCAACTTGATCAGGCTACCATCCGCCATGCGGTTGAACTGCATGAATACCAAGTTCCAGATTTCAACAACCTGTGGGTGGTCTTCATTCACCAAATCCTTACCCGCAACTTTGGCGATCTCCTCATCCGAACGCAAGTCAATGTGGATTTCCGAACATGGACCACAAGGACCTTGCTCACCCATTTCCCAGAAGTTGTCCTTCTTGTTACCGTTCAGAATACGGTCCTCAGCGATCAACGCTTTCCAGAAATCATAAGCCTCCGTATCGCGTGCCAATCCTTCTTTTTCGTCCCCTTCGAAGATCGTTACATACAAACGCTCTTTTGGCAACTGATAAACATCCGTCAAAAGTTCCCACGCCCAAGCGATGGCTTCTTTTTTGAAATAATCACCAAAAGACCAGTTACCCAGCATCTCAAACATGGT
This sequence comes from Persicobacter psychrovividus, assembly GCF_036492425.1. Lineage (NCBI taxonomy): Bacteria > Pseudomonadati > Bacteroidota > Cytophagia > Cytophagales > Persicobacteraceae > Persicobacter > Persicobacter psychrovividus. The sequence continues at coordinate 2,491,184 of NZ_AP025292.1, read as the reverse complement.
GTGGTGATAGGTATCAATCCCCACCTCTTCCAAGTCATTGTGCTTGCCAGAAACCCTCATGCACTTTTGAGTATCTGCGGCTCGTTTATAATCTACCGTTTTATTACCTAAGAAGATATCTTTAAATTGATTCATTCCGGCATTGGTGAACATCAAGGTAGGGTCGTCTTTGACTACCATTGGCGCAGAGGACACTACTTGGTGTGTTTTTTCCTCAAAAAACTCCAAAAATTTCTGTCTTATTTGCTTGGAATCCATGTATCTGAATAACTAAAATTTGAATTGCTAATTTTGAAAGTTATGTTTTAGCTGTACCTTTACATAACTTGCTATGTCGATTTTGATCACTTCTGCAAAAGTAATGCATCAAATGATGTGAACGAACATTTAATTCACAAAAATAGCAGAATTTTAGAATACATACTCAACAGATGGCCAAGATAAAATATTACTACGATACAGAAACGTGCAGATACGAAAGGATTACCATATCTAAACGTATGCGGTTAATGAACTATTTGGGGTTCCTGACCGGCAGTATTTGCTGTGCAATCGTTATTTTAGTGATTTTCGGTATTTGGTTTGACTCCCCGAAGGAAGCGATACTCAAGAAGGAAAATAAAGAGCTTCAGTATCATTATGACCTGCTTAAAGGCAAGGTCGATAATGCGGTGAAGATGCTGGGCTATCTGGAGGAGCGGGATGCAAATATTTATCGGGTAATTTATGAGGCAGAGCCTATTCCTCTCGAAGTACGGCAAGGGGGTGTTGGCGGCAGTTATCGGTATGCTGACCTGCTGGAGCGAGGGCTGAAAAGTGAATCCCTGGTATTGGATACTTACAAAAAAGTGGACGCGCTGCGCAAACGCCTGTATGTGCAGTCTAAATCCTACGATGAAATTTTGAGCCTGGCCCGAAACAAAGAAAAACTGTGGGCATCATTGCCTGCTATTCAGCCTTTGAGTAATAAAGACCTGAAGCGTTTGGCTTCCGGTTACGGTTATCGTATTCACCCGATTCATAAAATCCGAAGATTACATACTGGGATTGATTTTTCGGCACCCAAAGGAACGCCAATTTACGCTACCGGGGCCGGCAAGGTGGTGAAGACCAAAACGGATTTCAGTGGTTACGGTAAGCATGTTGTGATTGACCACGGTTATGGCTATAAAACACTTTATGCGCATATGCAGGATTTTGCGGTTAAGCGTGGTGCAAAAGTGAAGCGTGGGGATTTGATCGGCTACGTGGGGAACACGGGCTCTTCGACTGCACCGCATTGCCATTATGAAGTCCGTAAAAATGACCGCCCGGTCAATCCAATTAATTATTTGTACCAGGGGATTACGCCTGAGGAATATGAGGAGTTATTGCGCCTGGCATCGGTAGAAAATCAGTCATTGTCATAAATAAAACAAAATTTCGTCTTTTTGCTCGAGCGTTTGAAAAAACCGTTTTGAGGCACTGAGATCAATATTAGCGATTGGTTTTTCGCGAATCTGCCGACCTTCGTCCGTGGATTCGGGAGAAAACCTGTCGCTATTTTTTTGAAGTCTTTTAGAGTAAGTGCTTTATTTCTTTTAAATTTATGCGATATTTAAGAAAGAGTACTTGGGAGGAAATGAACACTTTAAGCCTTTGAACTGTGCCGTACAAAGAGAAAGAAATACTAAAAAAATACTTTACAATTGGCGAGGTAGCGGAAATGTTGCAGGTTTCCACTTCATTGATTCGCTTCTGGGAGGGGGAATTTGGATTGATCCGCCCGAAGAAAAACCGCAATGGTAACCGTCAGTTTACGCGTGAGGATATTGCCAATGTGAAAGTGATTTACCATTTGGTGAAAGAAAAGGGCTATACCTTACAAGGTGCCAAAGATTACCTGAAAAACAATTCCAAAGAGGTTAAAGATAAGTTGGAGATAGTAGAATCTCTTCGCTCACTAAAATCTTTCCTCATTGACCTCAAAACACAGCTCTAAGGAAAAACAATTCCTTTTAGGCGCTATCGCCCTGGGCATGGTACCAGGCGTCGGAGCGCATATTTTTCGTTCACTGATCGCCCATTTTGGCTCGGCACAAGCGGTATGGGATGTTCCTCCAGGTGAACTTCAGAAAGTTAAAGGGGTGGGCGCTAAATTATCGGCACACCTGAAAAACCCGACCCTGTTTTTTGATGCCGCACAACAGCAAATCGATCGTTGCAGCCTGCTGGGTATCCGTTTGCTTTCATTGCAGGATCCCGCTTATCCCTTCCGACTCAAACAAATTGCCGATGCGCCGCCCGTCATTTATGTATATGGGGAGGCCGACCTGAATCCGCACCGGAGTATTGCAGTGGTGGGTACAAGGCGTGCTACCGCTTACGGACTTGATTTTCTCACTGATTTTATAGATTACCTCAAGCCCTATCAGCCCACCATCGTCTCTGGGCTTGCCTACGGTATTGATATCCATGCACATAAAAGAGCACTCGCTACAGCGCTGCCCACCATCGGAGTTATGGCCAGTGGAATGAACATTATTTATCCGCAAAAACACCGCAATACCGCCGTAGAAATGGTGAAATGTGGTGGTGCCCTGATCACAGAATCCCCCTTGGATACCTCCCCCGATGCCATGCTTTTTCCTGCCCGAAACCGGATTATCGCTGGCCTCTGCGATGCTGTGGTGGTCATTGAAGCCATGGCTTCTGGTGGCGCCCTGATTACGGCTGAACTTGCCAATGATTACAATCGGGAGGTTTTGGCACTCGGTGGGCCCTATCATTCCAAATATAGTGAAGGTTGCAATAACCTGGTCAAACAGCAAAGAGCACACCTTATGACGACTCCCGAGGATTTGGTCAGCTTGCTGAATTGGCAATTGCCAACAGATGAACAAGACGCAGTAAGCAAGAAGTTTGAAGAATTTTTGAGCAATGAGGAGATGGCCGTGGTTACTTTTCTTCAAAAATACGGGCAACCCATTCACCGTGATGAACTTTTGGCAGGAATGGAGATGGAGGACAATCAGTTGCTTTCGACCTTGCTGAGCCTGGAGTTGCAGTCTATTGTGCAAAACCTGCCAGGTAATCAGGTGGTGTTGCGGCGGTGATTTATGGTTATGTAGGGACGTTGCATGCAACGTCCGTACCGTGAGGTACCAAAATAGCGTGTTAAGGGACCTTGATTTCCATGATTTTTATTTACACAGACTTGAATTTGAAATGCTTGTAGAGGCGTTATTCTTAACGACTCACTTAACAATTTTAGGCTATCGCGAGCGTCTCTCTCGTGATAGCATGGGTTAGCTTTAATAAAAAATCAATTAACCATGACCTTTATCTTTCGCTTCGCTAAGAGGCTGTCGCACGGTTTGGTTCTTTGAATTTAGTGCAAAATATTATTTCGTGAGCTGTACGGATGCACCTGCGTGTGTATCCAAACCACCCAAAATAGATGATGATTCGGGCAGACACATAGGTCAGCCCACAATGTCATTAAGTTAAGGATTTTGAGGGACACAGGTCTAAATTTGAAATGCTCGTAGAGGCGTTATTCTTAACGACTCACGTAACGATTTGAATAAATCTAAGAGGAAACCTATAAAATCACCATTGAATTAGACGTTAAAAATAACGTCTCTACAGGATAATGCGCTTAACTTAATGACATTGGGTCAGCCCATACAGTGGCCAAATAAAATTTCGTGGTGTAAAATCAGATTATGGTTATGCAACAACCCTTCTACATTATCATCGAAAACCATAGGGTGAGACATAATGAATTATGCCTTTACAAGATTGACCTGAATAAAAAAATCAAGGCAATCCTGTAAATCAAGGTAATCATGGTCAAAACACTACAATTTAGCCCTTCCAACTGACAAGCCACAATCCTTTCCCCTCATGGTATTAATTCTCATTCCTGTTCCTTAACTTGCAAGCCATAACATTTACAGCATGAAAATTCAGGAAAACCATTCGCTTGCGGGCTTGAACACTTTCGGGGTGTCTGAAACAGCCAAATATTTCACATCCATAACCTCTGTGGAGGAACTGAAAGAGGTGTTGGCCTCGGATATTTTTCAGCAGAATCCGTGGATGATGCTCGGCGGTGGAAGCAATGTGTTGTTCACCAAGCCTTATGATGGATTAATCATCTTGAATCAAATCAAAGGCATAGAGTTGGTAAAGGAAGATGAAAGTAATGTGTTCCTGAAAGTAGGCGCAGGAGAGGTATGGCATGAAGTGGTTTTGCATACTTTGGCAAACGGTTGGTTTGGCATGGAAAATATGTCCTTGATCCCAGGTTCTGTGGGAGCATCACCGATACAGAATATTGGAGCCTACGGCATGGAGCTCAAAGATGTTTTTGAATCTTTGGAGGCTGTTGAGGTGGCAACCGGCAAGCTGAAAACCTTTACGCATGAAGAATGTGCTTTTGGCTATCGTGATTCCTTCTTCAAAAGAGCAGGCAAAGGCAAATTCATCATTACCTCGGTTTGTCTGAAGCTGAATAAATCCGCACAAATCAATGTTTCCTATGGAGCGATTCAGCAGGTCTTGGAAGAAAAAGGCATTACCGAAATCACCCCAAAGGCCGTCAGCGATGCCGTGATTGAGATCCGTCAGTCCAAATTGCCCGATCCCAAAGAAATCGGCAACGGCGGAAGCTTCTTCAAAAATCCTGTCATTGAAGAAGATCAATACCTTGACCTCAAAGAAGAGTTTCCACGATTGTCCGGTTACCCTGCAGGAAAAGGTTTTGTGAAAATCCCCGCAGGTTTTTTGATCGACCAAGCAGGATGGAAAGGCTACCGAAAAGGGAATGTTGGCGTACACGAAAAGCAGGCATTGGTCTTGGTGAACTTCGGCGGAAACAACGGTCAGGCGATTATTGATCTGGCGAAAGAAATTCAAGCCTCAGTGATGGAAAAGTTCGGGGTGGAGATTCAGCCAGAAGTGAATATTATTGGTTGATTTTTCTCTTAATAATACAATGAAGTCCAAGTCTAATAAAGGCTTGGACTTTTTTATGTGCGCCGTGCATGGCGATTAACTAATCGGTGCAAGTCCGTAGTGGGGGTTAGTAGTGCCAACCACATAGCAGAAGGCAAGGGTGTATACCGTGAGGTATAATCTGAAGGAAGCCGTATGCAAATCTCTGGCCTGAGGGACACGAACATCATGAGGCAGTATTGTTTGGATAAGCTTGCATAACAAAGTAAAGTCCAAAACTACTCGGAAGGCAATGCTGTAAATGGTGCAGGTAGATGGGGAGAAAGTTAATCGTCTTACCGCGGGAGATCTCGCAGGGGTGTCTACTAATAGTAAAGGACACGTTCGAAAAAGGTTTACTGCGAGAAGTCAGCCGAAGTCATAGTAGCCGAGACCGACGGCGAAGGACTGAACTTTAATTAGAAATCATTACAGAAAGTTACCGAATGAAAGGTAGAAAGCAGAAAGTACAAAGAAATAGTAGCTTGTTCGGAAAAGCACCTGCGGAACAGGGGAAAGCCGAACGAGTGCCGACTTTTGTTTGGATAACTGAAGCGGATGATTTCACAGTTACACAGAGAAAGGAAGGATTGTTAGACAAAATCTTGTGCCCTTATAATTTGAACCGAGCTTATCAGCGAGTGGTCAAGAACAAAGGGAGCCATGGAATTGATGGAATGAAGGTCGGCGCTTTGGCGTCATATCTGCAAATTCATGGAAGGGAGATTGTGCAGTCCATACGTCAAGGGAACTACCGCCCGAACCCAGTCCGACGTGTAGAAATACCGAAGGACAATGGGAAGACACGCCCTTTGGGGATACCAACGGTAGTGGATCGTTGGGTACAACAGGCGATCAGCCAAGTTTTAGTTCCGATTTACGAAAAGGAATTTTCACCTCATAGCTATGGATTTCGTCCTGGTCGCAGTCAGCATCAGGCATTACTTCAAAGCCAAGAGATTTTATCAGAAGGCTATCGCTATGCGGTGGACTTAGATATGGAGAAGTTCTTTGACACGGTAAATCATAGTTATCTTATCACTTTACTGTCAGAACAAATCAAGGAAGGATCGGTGATTTCACTCATTCACAAATATTTGAATGCAGGTGTTGTGATCGGTCATAAATTTGAAGCAAGCACCGACGGCGTACCGCAGGGTGGACCATTGAGCCCATTATTGAGCAATGTAATGCTTAATGTGTTGGATCAAGAACTGACCAAGCGGGGACACCGATTCGTGCGCTATGCTGATGATATGATTATCTTTAGTAAAGGTAGAAAAGGAGCGGAACGACTCAAAAGAACAGTTACCCGATTTATTGAAGGTAGGCTGTATTTGAGGGTAAACAAGGAGAAAACGCAGGTAGTACCAAGACGGCAAATCAAATTTTTGGGATACTCCTTCTACATGTGGAAGGGAAAAGCACGTTTTCGAGTTCAAGCCAAAAGTATCAATCGGCTAAAGGATAAAATGCGTGCTATCACCAATAAAAGTAATGGTCTGGGCTATCAAAGGCGGAAAACCCTGCTATCTCAAACGATAAAAGGGTGGATCAATTACTACAAATTTGCCGAGATGAAAACCATCATGCAACGACTCGACGAGTGGTTACGCCGACGAATTCGGGCATTTACTTGGAAGAATTGGAAGCGGGTAAGAACACGGTTCAAGGAACTAAAGCGACTGGGTGCCGATACATCGAAAGCCTGGGAACACGCCAACACAAGAAAAGGACATTGGCGGATCGCAAAGAGCCCTGTATTACACAAAACCCTGACTGATGAAGTGCTTCGAGAACAAGGCTACGTCTCTCTAAAGACATACTATCTCTCTGTACACTGAATTAAAGAACCGCCCTGTACGGATCCGTACGCAGGGTGGTGTGGGAGGTGCACTGGTGAAAGAGGAAATTTTCTTTCACCAGCCATCTACCCTATTATGTTGATTTTTCAAACGGGATAATTCAAGAGGGTTGGGAGTTAAAAAGTGGAGTTTGTTCTTTAGGTAAATGTATACTTTTGCTCCAATTTCTAAATTCAACTCAACCTATATGAGATTTCTATTTTTATTATTAGGCTTATTGGGCGTTCAGGTATTTGCATCACAACAGGCTCATGCCGATGAAGAACGCCCTTTTATTATTACTGTCGATATTCCGGATGACAGTAAGGATTTTTATGTACTTATCAGGGGAGGAGTCAATGATTCCGGAGCCAGTGATTATACCATTGATTGGGGGGATGGCAATACGACAACAGGAGGAAGCAGTTCAGAGGAACAGGTAAGTCATACTTATGCGGAGGCAGGAGAGTATCAGGTAAGCATGAGTGGGAAGTTGCCTTCAGTTACATTTTCGACATTTAATAATAATCCTAATCAAACTCAAAAGGACAACGCTTCAAAAGTATCCGAGGTCGTTCAGTGGGGAAGTAACCAGTGGTACAGTACGGAATATATGTTTGCGGAAGCATCCGCAATAACAGATATGCCAGAAGAAAGTCCCAATTTGAGCTTTGTTAGTAGCATGCAGGGAATGTTTTACAGAGCAGTTAATTTCAATGGAAATTTGAGTTCCTGGGATGTCAGCAATGTGCAGGATATGTCCTATTTGTTTGCAATTGCCGCATCGTTTAATGGAGATTTAAGTAGCTGGGATGTTGGTAATGTGGCAACCATAGATTTTATGTTTCAACATGCAAGAGCGTTCAATGGGAATTTAAGCGCATGGGACGTCAGTAATGTGCGGTATATGCGTTATGTGTTCAGTGGTGCGCTGATCTTTTCTGGGGATTTGAGCACATGGGATATTAGTAATGTGTACTTGATGGATGATTTGTTACGGTACCCTAATTTTAATCGGGACCTTTATGAAAAAATTCTGAAAAATTGGAGCCAATTAGACGTGCGTTCTGGGCTCAGACTTGAATTATCCACCACTTATTGCTCGCCTGAGGCGGTTGAAGGTCGGCGTATATTGATCGAAAAAGGATGGGTAATTTCTGATAATGGGAGAAATTGTTCTGGGGTAGTAGAAACAGCTCCTCAACTGCCGGAGGGAGAAGGTACGTCCGAAAACCCCTATGTTATATCAAATTTAGCTGAACTGAGGTGGTTGTCTGAGGGAATAGAGGAAGGAACCTCAGCCGCTGATCGATGGCAGGGGGAGCATAATCACTATTTATTGTCTGCTGATATAGATGCCTTTGAGTGTAAAGAATGGAACGAGGGGAAAGGTTTTTTGCCGATTGGTCGTGAGGGGTTGAGTTTTACAGGCGTTTTTGACGGACAAAATTTTAAGATTTCTTATTTGAGGCTCGATGACAGATATGGCATAAACTATGGCTTGTTTGGTGAAATAGAAGATGCGACGGTGAAAAATTTAGCCGTTGACCATTATGAAGTTTATGCTGATAAAAAAGTCGGTTTGATCGCCTCCGCAATTAGGAGTGAAATTGAAAATGTTCATGTTCAGGGAAGATATTTGGCAAAGGAGACGTTAGGTGGTGTGGTTGGTTATTTAGGTGATGGGTCCAATATAAGTCTTTGCGCAGCAACGGTCGAAATGATAGGCGTACCTAAAAAGGTTGGAGGGGTTGTTGGTGAGGCAGTGGATGGAGGGACTATACGTCTTTGTCAGTCGGCAGGAACCATACCGGGATATAATTATATTGGAGGGCTTGTCGGTTGGTTGAAGAATACAAAGTTAGAAAATGGGCATTCGAGTGTTCAGATAGAAAGTAAATACCCAGGTGACCATATTGACCAGATTGGCGGACTTGCAGGATTTGTTGAAGACGCTCAAATTAGCAATGCCTACGCAATAGGGCTCCTTATACCAAATTATGGACAAGTTTTAAGTGGTGCAATTGGAGAGGTAACCAACAGTAATGTTGCGGGTGTTTTTTGGGATAAACAAACCACGGGAATGCAATCGGATGGTTCGGAGCATTCGGTCGGGCTCTTGACGGCTGATTTTGAAGATCAGTCCAATTTTACCAACTGGGATTTTGAGGGTGTTTGGGCAATGGGTAAGACGAGTGAAGGATTAATTCGCCCGTTCTTCCAAAAGGATGTAAATCAGGTAAAGGTTTCCATAAATGGTAATGGGAAAGTAACTGGGGATGCCTTTTATGCTTTTGATAGTGTTGATTTAAGTTTCGTGATTCAACCAAATCAAAACTATGTGTTGGAATCTTGCGAGGTTGATGGTCATATTGTTGATGTGAAGGACAATATGAAGTTGGAGTTCGCGAACATTCAGGAAGATATAAATGTCAATGTCAGCTTTACATTGAAAACCTACGAACTAACCGCATCAGTAGCAGACGGACCAATAGGCGAAAAAGGAGCAACGATTACCCCTGAATCCACAATAGTTACGCATGGGGATGAGGCGAGCTTTACTTTGACTTTCGATCCCGGCTATGAGTTGGATTATTGGAAGGTTGATGGCCAAATTCAGGAAGAGACTTCCAATACCTTAACATTAAGTAATGTGACGAAGGCTCAAACAGTGGAGGCTAAAGCAAAAATCATTGAATATCCAATGACGTTGCTACCTTTGGAAAATGGGGTTATTTCCGCATCAACGACTTCAGTTCCTCATGGCACTTCAGTGAACTTCACCTTGGAGCCAGTAGAAGGCTATGAATTGGATGAATGGACAATCGATAATGTGGTAGTCGATGAACCATCGAATGTTTTGACCATTTTGAGCGTAACTCAGGCGCATAGAGTTTCGGCTACGGTCAAGTTGAAAACTTATCCAATATCGGCATCTGTATCTGAGCCAGATCAAGCAAGTATCAATCCAACGACGGTAACCTTGGAACATGGTGCAAGTCAAGATTTCGAACTAACTATTGAAACAGGCTATGAGTTGGATGGCTGGTATATTAATGATGAATTGCAGTCAGAAACATCAAGCACATTGCGTATTACTGCTTTTGATGCGATGAATATCGAGGCGAAAGTAAAACCGATTGCTTATAACATTACCGCTTCTGCAGGTATTAATGCAACGATTTCTCCAGAAGAGATCATGGTGGGTTATGGGGCAACACAACGCTTTACTGTTACACCAAGAGAGGATTATGAAGTGATTCGTTGGACCGTAGATGATGTTACTCAAGAAGGTGCGGCGGGCAATACATTTGATTTGTTGGTAAGCGGTGAACATCATGTACACGCAACAACACAACAGAAGAAGTACAAGGTCAATGCTTCTGTAAATAATGATGCTGGTGGTTCCCTGTCCTACCGTGATGATGAACTTATCCACGGTCAGGATTTTGAGATTTCAGTAAGCTTGAATGAGGGGTATGAAGTCAATCAGTGGGTTGTCAATGGGGTGGTTGAAAATACCAAAGAAACCAACAAGCTTATTCAAGGGGTAAAAGAAGACTTGGTTATTGAAGTTGTCCTTGAATTGATCAAATATCCAATAACCGTTGTTCAGGTAGAAGGAGCTGCGATTTCACCGGCAACCATTGAAGTAGCACATGGTATGGATCAAACCTTTGAACTGTCCCTGGAAGATGGTTATTCAGTAGATTATTGGACGGTAGACGGTGAGTCGGTAAAAGTAAACAGTTTGGTTTATACTTTAAGAGATATAAAATCTGAACATCAAGTAAGTGCTTTATTAACGCGCAAGGCTTATGAGGTAACGGCAAGCGTGAATGAGGGGGCAACCATTTCCCCTGAGACCGTGTCTGTTTTCCATGGTGAAAATCAAACTTTCACTTTGGAGATCGAAGCTGGTTACCAACTGAAACATTGGATGGTCAATGACATGATTCAGACAGAAACCTCTAATACCTTTGTGTTGAAGGATGTTCAGGAAAATAATCTGCATGTTGAAGCGGTGGTAGAACCTGTGGTTTATACCCTAACAGTGGTTCAAGTAGAAAACGGCTCCATCTCCCCAGAAACCACCACAGTCAGTTATGGCGAAGATCAAACTTTCACGATCTCAACGGATAAATACCACCTTATCGAAGACGTCTTAGTCGATGGCGAATCCGTTGGTGCGGTAGAAACCTACACCTTCGAGGCAGTGGAGGCAGACCATGAAATCACGGCGATCTTTACCCGTATTTTGTCGAATGATCAGCAGGCGGGCATTCGTGTTTATCCAAACCCAGTTCGGGAGAATCTGCATTTCGAAGGGCTGAGCAAGCAAGCAACGGTTCAGTTCGTTGATGCGATGGGACGCATTGTTTTGAAAACAGTGGTTGCACCAAATACCCCAACGGTTGATGTCAGTCCATTGGGAACCGGTTTGTATCAGGTGATGTTGGACGGACAGGTGGTCGAGAAATTATTGAAAGAATAAGACGGTAGGTGCACCGCATGCGGCGTGCTAACGTTCAATATGTCGCACCAAGATCCCGCATAAAATAGGAACAGGCTATCCTTTTTGGGGTAGCCTGTTTTGTTTGCGACGGTTTTTAAATCAATGGATTCAGTCAGGTTTGAATATTATTGATTGATATTAAATGAAAATAAAATAAGATAAATGCATCAATATTATCTCTTGATGATAAGAGAGGGAGATCCAAGTTCAATTCAGGCTTGTATTTTTTTGTTTAATTCCTTTATATTCGGTTAAGTGCTTGGGTCGCTATAGGTTGATTGATGTATAGACATGGAATCAACTTTCTGTCTTTCCCAATTGCACCGACGGGAATAGTGGGTCAATATATTCTTTAAACCATCTAATTCCAGTTGATAATTTTGAGGCAAGCTCACTCCATTGTTCTTGAATAAATTCGCTCAAAACATCTTTGCTTTTAATGATACCTTGTTGGCTTAAGCTCCTTTTTATTTGCTTCCATAACTGCTCAATCGGGTTAAGATCAGGTGAGTATGGAGGTAGGTAAACTAAGTAAATATTATTCTCTCGAGCATATTCTTTTACTGCCTGCGATTTGTGAGATGAAAAATTATCCCACAATACAATAATTGCTTCCGCCTCAGAGTTAGCGTTTTTCACCTCCTTTAAAGCGTCAACAAACCGATCTGACTTGGCATTTTCAAGCTCACAATAAACACTATTGCCTTTCATGGCATAAAAACCAAAAGTACTAAGTCTGTTTCTTTTAGAGTTTACCTCTTTCCGTTTTTTAAAAAAGCTCCATAGCCGTGATGAATTGTGATAATTTTGATATGAGGTTTCATCGCAAAAGCCGAAGCTACAATTCTCAAATTTAACATTATCGAGCTCCAACTGCTGTTTTAAGCCATTTAAACGCATTTTCAATATATTATCAGCATTCTTTGGTCGGTGTATATCTATAGGGCTTGGTTTGTAATAATACATCCCAAATCCCCTCAATAAATTGACAACGGAGCGTTTACAATACTGGACATTAAACTCTTCTTCTAAATAGGCTCGCACATCCGAGTTTGACCAAAAGTCGATTTGATGAAGTTCAGTTTTCATTTTAGTGAGCTGCTCTTCACTCAGCTTGGATTCTCGTCCACCATTTTTACCTTGATGACTTGTCAGGACGTCCGTTTTTTTTCGAGCCATGCTCTCCTCCAGCTTTTCAAACTACTCTCTGAGACATGAGTAACTTGGGCTACGTGTGAAATATTTCCATCATACTCGTCAATCAGTTTGAGGCATAATGCACGGAATTCTTCAGAGTACTTCTTGTTATCATCGAGCCAATTGTTCAATAAATGGATGTCTTCAAGCTTTTTCATCGTTTTTTACTACTGGTTGTAGAGCTATAACAAATTTGGGCGGAAAGTTTCTTCGTGATCTATAATTATTGAGAATAAAAATCAATATCAAGCATTCATTCAGTAAAATAATATTTATTTTTACTTATAATATTTTAATTTAACTCAACCTATATGAGATTTTTATTTCTACTATTGAGCCTGTTGGGGCTCCAAATGGTGGCGCCATGGCACGCCTGTGCCGAAGAAGAGCGCCCTTTTATCATTACTGTCAATATTCCCGAAGACAGCAAGGATTTTTTTGTGAGAATCAAAGGGGATGTCAATGGCTCAGGTGCCAGTGATTATACCATTGATTGGGGGGACGGTAATACGACCAAAGGAGGAAGCAGTTCAGAGGAAGAGGTAAGTCATACCTATGCTGAAGCAGGGGAGTATCAAGTGAGTATGAGTGGGAAGTTGCCTCATATTACTTTTTCAGTATTTTTTGGGCAAGCATCAGAAGTGAGAAAAAATAATGCAGCAAAGGTTTTGTTTTTAGACGCTTGGGGAACAAATCAATGGTACAGTGCAAGTTTCATGTTTAATTTTGCAAGGAATATACAGGGGAGAAATACTGATGTCCCTGACTTTTCTCTGGTAAGTGACATGAGATATATGTTTCGTGGTGCCAAGAGTTTCAATGGTGATCTGAATAGTTGGGATGTTAGTAATGTAACGGATATGTCATCTATGTTCTTTGGCGCCAACAGCTTCAATGGTGATTTAAGTGATTGGGATGTAGGTAACGTAGCAGATATGTCTTATATGTTTTGTGAGGCAACTATTTTCAATGATGATTTAAGTAATTGGGACGTAAGCAATGTAAAGAACATGTCACTGCTGTTTAGTAGAGCGATTAATTTCAATGGTGATTTAAGTAATTGGGATGTTGGAAATGTGACAAGAATGTCATCTATGTTCTTTGGCGCCAACAGTTTCAATGGTGATTTGAGTTCTTGGGATGTTGGAAATGTGACAAGTGTGTATCAGATGTTTAGAAGTGCCGACAGTTTCAATGGTGACTTGAGTTCTTGGGATGTCAGTAGTGTTACAAATATGTCCGCTATGTTTTGTTGGGCTCGGAACTTTAACAGTGATTTGAGTAGTTGGGACGTCGGTAATGTGACAAGTATGTATCAGATGTTTTCTGTTGCTCCGAGTTTCAACAGTGATTTGAGTAGTTGGGACGTCGGTAATGTAACGAATATGTATCAGATGTTTAATTCTGCTTCGAGTTTCAATAGTGATTTGAGTTCTTGGGATGTCGGTAATGTAACGAATATGTCTCAAATGTTTGATTATGCCATGAGTTTCAATAGTGATTTGAGTAGCTGGGATGTAAGTAATGTGACTGATATGTCTCGCATGTTTTATTCTGCGATCAGTTTCAATAGCGATTTGAGTAGTTGGGATGTGAGCAAAGTGGAGAGTATGGAGGGGATGTTTTCTTGGACAAATAACTTTGCTGCGGGGAATTACGATGAATTGCTTTATGCCTGGTCTCAATTACCGCTACAATCCAATGTGGTGTTTAGAGCACCGGCCTATTACTGTAATGAAGCAGATTATGCCTTACGTGAAAAGCTTATCAGTGAGAAAGGCTGGACAATCACTGAAAGTACACAAAACTGTAGTGCATTGGTGAGGTTCAATACCCTTGGCGGTAATCCAGCTTCCTTGGTTGATCAATATGCTGGCCAAAAGGATCAGTTGGTAAGGGTACCTCAGGTTGTTCCTGAAAAAGACGGACAGCCTTGTGTAGGTTGGGCAACAAGTAATGATGGCGGACAGACATTGGATTTCGCATGGGATTTTATGAAAGATCAGGCAGTGGAAAACATGACCCTTTATGCCAAATATGATTATCAGATTTGGGCATCGGCCACTGGAGGAGCGACAATTTTTGAAGATCAAGTGACTCTTACTCCAGGCGATTCTTATACTTTCACGGTCAATGTCCCTGAAGGTAAATCGGTGCTTTATTGGTCGGTGAATGGGGTTCGTCAGTCCGTTCAAGGCAACAGTTTTACCATTGAAAATATTCAGGCTGACCATCGATTGAAAGCTGTCGTGGGCAATGCGGATGATTTTATAGTTACCGTTAAAATCCCAGAAGATAGCAAAGACTTTTATGTAAAAATCCATGGGAATGTTAATGAATCGGGAGCGAGTGATTACACGATTGATTGGGGAGATGGGAATATTACGACGGGAGGAAGTGATGCTATCGAAACAATTGATCATACATATGAATCGGCGGGGGAATACCAAGTAAGTATTAGTGGGAAATTACCACAAATGACGTTTTCGGGTTTTGGAGAATGGTTAAATTCCAGTGATTCGGAAAATGCTGAAAAAGTCATCAGTTTGGACTCCTGGGGAAATAATCAATGGTATAGTTTAGCTAATCTTTTTTATGGTGCCGGAAACTTTATCTATAATACTGACGCTGTTCCGGATTTGACGCATGTAACCACCATGAGAAATACATTCAGGGAAGCAGGGCTGTTTAATGCAGACCTGAATGCCTGGGACGTGAGTAATGTCGAATTGATGATTTGGACTTTTAGGGGGGCAAGATCTTTTACGGGCAATATCAGTGATTGGGACGTGAGTAATGTGACTCATATGGGAGGACTGTTTTCAGACTGTCCTTTTAATGGAGACCTTAGTCGTTGGGATGTGAGTCAGGTGACGAGCATGGGAAATATGTTTTCACTCAATAGTCAATTTAATCAAAATATTGGAGGTTGGGATGTGAGCAAGGTAACGGATATGGAGCGGATGTTCGATCGAGCCACGGTATTTAATCAAAATTTGAATGCCTGGGATGTGAGTCAGGTAACAAAAATGAATAGTATGTTTGAGCAGGCAACATCTTTTGACGGTGATATCTCCTCTTGGAATGTTGGTCATGTAACGGATATGAATGCTATGTTTTATGATGCCCGTTCATTCAACAGTGATATCTCCTCTTGGGATGTGAGTAATGTGACGAATATGAGTTCAATGTTTCGTGCTGCTCGCTCTTTTAATGGAGATGTTTCCTCTTGGGATGTGAGTCAGGTAACGGATATGAACTCAATGTTTCGCAGTGCCTATATCTTTGATAGTGATGTTTCTTCCTGGGATGTGAGACATGTAACGGATATGAATGCTTTGTTTGGGCATGCCTATGCCTTTGATAGTGATGTTTCTTCCTGGGATGTGAGTAATGTGACGAATATGAACTCTATGTTTGAGGGAGCCAGATTATTCAATGGAGATGTTTCCTCTTGGGATGTTAGTAGTGTGCGGTATATGCAATATATGTTTTATGATGCTTACCCTTTTAATGGCGATTTAAGTACATGGGAGTTGTCGAGTTTGGAGTCGGCTTCTCGTTTTATTCAAAATACCTCATTGACCGATGAAGACTATGAGCGAATGTTGATCTCTTGGAGTGAACAACAACTACCTGCAGGTGTGGTGTTAGAAGTTGATTTGGCTTATTGTTCTGTTGAGGCATTTGAAGCTCATGAAAAATTAGCCGCTAAAGGCTGGGATCTAAGGGATGGCGGAAGAAGCTGTGATTTTGATCAGGAGACCGCAGCGGTCAAACCGCAGGGTGATGGTACGGAAGGAACTCCCTATTTGATTTCGAATCTGGCAGAACTCCGTTGGCTGTCTGAAGGTATTTCGGGTGGTATGACCGATGAAGAACGCTGGGCAGGTAAATACTATAAGGTAACGAATATTATTGATGCCATAGAAACTCAACAATGGAATGACGGTTTGGGCCTTATGCCAATTGGAAATACCACAACAGCCTTTACAGGGGTATTTGATGGTCAATCCAACGATATTTTCAGTTTGCGAATAAATGATAATCAGCATGATGATATTGGGTTCTTTGGAAAGGTGGATGGCGCCACCATCAAGAATGTAACATTGACAGACCTTTCGATTGCAGGTAAAGAGAAAGTCGGTCTGATCGCTTCTGCCCGAAACTCACAAATAGAGAATATTCATATTCAGGGAGACGTTGAGGGAGTAGATTATACAGGAGCAATAGTAGGTTTCCTATCCAATAGTAAAGTAGCTACGGCTGATCTTCAGGTGAATGTGAAAGGGGCTAATTCAGTTGGTGGTGCTGTTGGGTATGCCAACTATATATTTGGCTTGGGTGGATACGATACTGATATCCGGAATATAGCCATAAAAGGAAAGGTTGAAGGCACTGAATATGTTGGTGGTTTGGTCGGAGATGCCATGGGAGCCAATATTGTGAATAGTTATAGTTTGGCAGAAGTAAATGGTGGTTCGAATGTCGGTGGGATCGTAGCGCAAAATAACACCGGACGTACAGCTCATGTTTATGCTGCGGGAAAAATAAATGCCAGCGGTTCGAATGTCGGCGGTGTGATAGGCGTCGAGACGGTCGGTTTATTGGTAGAGAATGTGTACTGGGACAAAGAGGTGACAGGTAAAACATCTTCTGCCGGTTCGAGTGAAAATGCAGGCTTGGCTACTGCTGATTTTGCAACTTCTTCAAATTTCAAGAGTTGGGATTTTGATGCCTTGTGGGCAATCGGTATTGAGGGTAACCAAAAGCGGCCATTTTTTCAGCGTAATTTATTGGCTGTAAATGTTAGCACCGATGGAAATGGAAGCGTGGAAGGCAATGATTACTTGGTGAGAAAAGGCGGGAGTATTTCGCTAAAAGCCGTTCCTAATGAAAATTATGTGGTAGATCAGGTGACAGTTAATGGAGAACCGATTTTTGTAGGTGAGCAAGGTTCGTTTGTTGTCGCAAACGTTCAGGCAGCGGTTAAGGTAGAGGTTGCTTTCAAGTTGAGAACCTATCAGGTAACTGCGACAGTGAATGAAGGGGCAACGATTAGTCCAGAAGTAGTTGATGTAACCCATGGGAGTGATCAATCTTTTACCCTTACCCTTGACCCTGGCTATCAATTGAAACATTGGATTCTTCGTGATGTTGTTGGATCTATTCAAGATGAAACATCAACCACCTTTGTCTTGAAGAATGTGCAAAAAAGTTATTTAAAAGTGGAAGCCGTAGTAGAACCTGCTATTTATACCCTTATGGTAACACAAGCTCGTTTTGGAACGATCTCTCCTGAAACCACTAACCTGAGTTATGGAGAGAGTCAAACCTTTACCATTACTCCTGTTGAAAATGGAGGCATCGAAGACGTCTTAGTCGATGGCAAATCCGTTGGTGCGGTAGAAACCTACACCTTCGAGGCCGTGGACGCAGACCATGAAATCACGGCGATCTTTACCCGTATTTTGTCGAATGATCAGCAGGTGGGCATTCATGTTTATCCAAACCCTGTTCAAGAGCACCTTCATTTCGCAGGGCTGAGCAAGCAGGCAACGGTTCAGTTCGTTGATGCCATGGGACGCATTGTTTTGAAAACAGTGGTTGCGCCAAACGCCTCAACGGTTGATGTCAGTCCATTGGGAACAGGTTTGTACCAGGTGATGTTGGACGGACAGGTCATCGAGAAATTATTGAAAGAATAAGGTGAGTGCACCAAAATTCCGCATAAAACAAAAACAGGCTATCCAATTTGGGTAGCCTGTTTCGTTTGTTGTAGTATTTAAATCAACGAATCCAATCGTTCTTTATCTTCAAATCGTTGGGTGGTGTATTTTTCGACTTTCACGCCAAACTTACGCAGGAAATCCACGCCTTCATCTGAAGGCAGTCCTTTGTATTCAGCATATGATTTGTAATAATACACCTCCTTGATGCCAGAGCTGTAAATGATGCGCGCGCAGGCCAAACAAGGGGCAAGGGTAACGTAGAGCGTACTGCCTTCAACGTCTGTTTTATTTTTTACCGCATACAGAATTGCGTTTTGTTCGGCATGGATGGCCAATGAACAACTTCCCTTGGAATCACTTGCGCATCCTGTTGTTGGGTATTCTTCATCACAGTTGTGTGTGCCTGCTGGAGGCCCATTATAACCGATGGAAATAATTCGGGTGTCTTTGGCCAATACTGCACCAACATGCTTCTTGATACAGTGGGATCGTCGTGCGATATTCAGCGCGAGCTCCATGTAAATATCGTCAAAATTCGGTCTGCTCATGGTTTTTATATTTCGTAGGAGGACAGAAATTAACCACTCATAAAAAATATCGCTTTATCAGCACGAATTCATTTGCGGGACTGAAAAGGTCTTCTTAATTTCCGTCAAGTATTATTTTGACTCAAAATAAATCTGCCCACACTTAAAATCAAACTAAACGGAGATGAAAAAAATTATATTAGCGAGCTTAATGGTGATTTTATGCACGATAGCCTTTCAGGTACAGGCGCAACAGGCCCTAAAGCCTCGAGTGAGTCCCTTGGCGGCGGTGACCATGAAAAATCATGACAGCTATGTGAAGATCACTTACGGAAGGCCAAATAAACGCGGCCGGGAACTGTTTGGCACGCTGGTGCCTTATGGTAAAGTCTGGAGGACGGGAGCCAATGAAGCTACAGAAATCACCCTTACGGGGGATGTGCGTGTTGGCGGAAAAATCCTTAAAGCGGGCACCTATTCGGTGTTTACTGTGCCTAATGAAAAAGAATGGACCATCATTTTTAATAATGACCTTGGGCAATGGGGCGCTTATGATTATAACGAAAACAATGATGTCCTTCGGGTTACGGCTAAGGTAGAACAGCTCGATCAGGTGTATGAGCCTTTTACCATGGAGTTTGAAAACAAAGAGGATGGCAAAGCCAACTGGTTGATCATTTGGGATAAAACCAAGGTGGTGATTCCCGTGGAATTTGCCTGGTAAGACTTTTTTAGGCACAAAAAAAGGTAGCTTCCGTTTGAGGCTACCTTTTTTTATGACCGATTGTCATTGTGATAAGTTGTATTACTTACACCTTGATAACGTTATTTGTTCATCACAAGTTCAGGAGCTTGCCATCCTTTTGCTTTTACACGTTCCAATTGCGCGTAATCCATCGTGAAAGCGTGTGCTGATTGAGGAAGCATATTGATCATCGGATTATTTTCGTCGCCCGACATCTGAATCAAAACCTCCGAAGAATTTTCTGTTTCCCATGCCCAGGATTTTTCCTGTGCCGAGAAAACAAAAGCACCCGTTTCGCCCTTATGTTCACCTGCAATTACTTCAATATCAAAGCGGTTTTGGGAAGCCGTGATGGCGTAAGTGCTATTTTCCCCTTGAACAATTCGTTGTTCTGTTTCATCAGGTCCCATAGTGATGGGATTGTTGCCACCCCAAAATTCAATAGAGTTGAAAATGACTGCATCCAAAAATGCGGTGATGCCATAAACAGGAATGATGTTCAGGCCTACAAAAACCAAGGCATTGATAAATTTATCGCCAATCTGACCATTCCAGTTCCATAATTTTACGGTCAGCTTGAAAGGGCCGTAACAGCTGGTTTGAAATAATCCTGCGCTCAGCATAAAAAATGCCATAAGGTAAGTGGATAGTTTTTTCATTTGAGTGAATTTTGGTTGTGTTTATGATAGTGCACCACAGCGGTGGCCTTATTACTGTGAATTTAGAAAAAAACGTAAAAAATAGATAGTTTTATGCATGATTTAGAGCCTTATGCTGGCTGGTATCAATTTTACGACAGCACAAAAGATATGCTTTCTCCCTTTTACGAGAAAAAGTACAATTTTGATTTGTATTCTGAGACCATTTATGGCTACTATATTGACCCTGCCTGGGATAGTATTGGATCAGAAACGCTTTTTGTTAAAATACTGTATGTTAATTACGAATGGGGTGGAGTGATTATGGAATTTATTGGTGAGTGGAACGACGCCATCAATAATGACATCATGAGCCTGAAAAGGAATATCCTTGAAAGCCTGATGGCAGAAGGGATCAATAAATTTTTACTGATCGGTGAATATGTGATGAATTTTCATGGTTCTGACGACGCCTATTATGAAGAGTGGTTCGAGGAGGTGGAAGAAGGCTGGATAGTCGCGATGAACTTTCGGGAACATGTGCTGGCGGAGATGGACCAATTTCAGATCGGTCAGTATGTAATCAGTGGGCAGGACCTGCAGATGAGCAAATGGCGCACCAGCCCACCACAATTACTGCTGCAGGCGGTGGATGGCCTGGCACGAAAGCGCCTGGGCTGAAGAGCCCCTGATCAGGCTATTTTTTCTACTTCGGCCTCCATCGGAAAAGTGAAGTGATTCGATGTTCCAACCTGCTGAACGACACTTCGCGTACGGTTGTCTTTCAGCTTGCGGTAACGGATTTTTTGATAGCGGAAATCCGAGCCGATCGGGATTTCGCCTACGGTAATACGATCAGCGGAGGCTTCGGCTTGCAAGTTTTTTGCCTGTTGATCCAGAAGCTCAAAGGCCTCCCGTTGTTTTTCTTCCTTGATATGCTGGACAAAAGCGCCTTTGTTGAACTTGTAATTGCGCTGATCGGTGACCCTGTGGGCAAGGGTGTTTTTGTCCAAATGGCGGTCGAGGCGGTAGGCATGTTTGCGATAAATAAAATAGTCGCCTATGGTCAACTGACCGACTTCAAAAAGCCCCACCTCCTTCATGTTCTCAGGGGATGATTGATGAGGATTGAGCGCCTTGAAAAGGGGAGCGTTTTGGGCGGAACTTGCCTTGGGGTTCTCCATATAGTTTTTGACCAGCGGCAGGGCCGTTTCCGAAAAGTGATCATGGTTCAGAAAGGGGACCATCAATTGTTGGAAGGTTCGTTTCCATTCCATCCCGTGCGGGGCAATTTTCTTCCGTTTGCTGCCATATTTCCGAAAACAGTGCCAATGGGCAATTTCATGGATCAGGGTGAGCAGGAACTGCATGGGCTCTAAAGTGGAATTCAGGCTGATCATGGCTCCCTGGGCAGGTTTATAGCTGAAATCACCAAACTTACTCAGCCTGTTTCGGGTGATTTTGATCGAAAAAGGGTCTTTCTTCCAAAGGTCAGCAACAAGGCCTGCAGAGGCTGGCGGGAGCATAGGGCGAAGGTGATTTTCGATCTCTTTGGCATTCATAGGAAATGGAGAATAAATTTATGCGTTAATTGTCTGAAAAATTGTTGAAGACGTATTGAAATCGTTCTATTTTACGTCATTGTAATTTTAAGTCAGTATTCATTCGACACATCCCAAAAATAAATAACTTCCTGATACTTTTATGACCTATCGCCTGCTTTTCACCTTCTTTTTTTTTACGCTGGTTTTATCTGCTTCGGCCCAGCAATATACGCTTACGGGTCAGGTAAACGACGCCCAGGGCGAGGCACTGCCCAATGTAACCATTCTGGTTATTGGCGAAAAGAATGGAACCTATTCTAATAGTGAAGGGAAATTTGAGCTTTCCCTGGCCAAGGGATCGCATCAGGTTCAATTTCAGTCTATGGGCTATGCCCTCAATATTATTCCTGTGGAAATGAAGGGGGATCAGCAACTGAACATTGTATTGCAGGAACAGGCCATTACCCTTTCAGGTGTTAATATCAATTCCGATGCAGAAGATCCTGCCTATTATATTATGCGGAAGGCCATCGGGCTGGCGAAGTTCTACCGTCAGCAGGTGATGTCTTATGATATGCGGGCCTATGTAAAAGGGGGAGCAACGGTCAAGAAAATCCCAGGCATGTTCAAAATGATGATGGATGACGAGGACGAAAAGAAGCTCCTCGATAAACCACTGGTGATGGAATCGGTGGTGGATGTTCATTATCGCCAACCGCAGGAATATCAGCAGAAAGTCATTTCCTACCGCTCGAGCATTCCTGATGCCGACGATCAGGTGGACCCGATGCAGTTTGTAACCACAAGTCTTTATGATGAAAAAACTGACATCATGATTTCCCCACTTTCCCGTAATGCCTTTCAGTTTTACCGCTTCAAATATGAGGGGACTTTTGAGGATCGCGGGATGCAGGTCAATAAAATCAAACTCAGTCCAAAACGAAAAGGGCAGCAATATTATCGGGGCTATATTTATATTGTGGAGAATGCCTGGTTTATTCACAGCACCAATCTAGTGGTGCCAACCTCTTTTGGCGATGTGCACGTGAAGCAACTTTATGCGCCGCAGAATGATGGTGTTTGGATGCCCGTGTCGCTGAAAGTGGATGGCGATATTTCGGTGATGGGGGTTGAGCTCGTCTTTGATTATATGACTTCCCTGAGCAATTACACTGTGGTGCCTGATACCGAAATTCAGGCGCAGATAGCCCATGCGTTGCCCAAAGAGGTGGCAGAAACACTCGTGGATTCTCCAGAGGATACCATAGGGACGATCAATGAACGGACGCGCAATATCCAGCAACTGATGGCCAAAGATGACCTGTCGAACAAGGAGATGCGAAAACTTCAGCGGCTGGTGAAGAAGGAAGCCAAGAAAAATGCGCCAGAGCCACCCCTGGAGATTCGTTCGCAGGTGAAGGTGGATTCCCTGGCACGCCAGCGCTCTGGGGATTACTGGAATACCGTCCGCCCGGTGCCACTGACCATCAAGGAGCAAGAGAGTTTTACGGAAAAGGATTCCATCGTGGCGGTCACCTCGAGCCCTGCCTATAAGGATTCGGTCAAGCAGGCAGAAATGAAATTCCATGCTGGTGATGTTATTTTCGGCAACACCTATAAATACCCAGATCATCGTGCAATACTTCGCTACACAGGCCTGCTGGACAGCCTTCAGTTCAATACTGTGGACGGCTTTAAACTGACATCAGGAATGACTTTCAGTAAGGAAACCAGGGAGCATGAGCAATGGGAATTAGGCATTGCAGGCGGTTATACTTTTGCTCGGAAGGCGCCATTGCTGAAAATGAAATTTGAGCACCATTATGCCCCAAGGCATTTTGGGAGCTATTCGGTTGAAGGAGGGAAGTGGACTTCGGATTACAACCCGTCAACGGGAATGCATGTGTTGGAAAATATCGTCTCCTCCCTTTTTCTCGGGGATAATTACCTGAAATTGTACGAAAAGAATTTCTTGCACTTAACGCATCAGTATGAACCTGTAAATGGGCTGATGGTGGATGTCGGTTACCGTTTTGAAGATCGGCACGTGTTGGATAATTTTTCCTCGACCGTATTTTGGCGTGGTCGTGATGAACGATATACGGCCAATATTCCCGTGGTGGAAGATGGTGGTGCAGATTTGAATTTCGACCATCAGGTGAATATTGTTTCAGTAGGGCTGAAATATACGCCACGACACCGCTACTATTTTACCAAAAAGGGCGTCAAGAAGCACGTCAAGTCCAAATACCCCACCATTGGTGCGCACTACCGCAAAGGCTTTTCCGACAAAATTAATTATGATTTTGCTGACCTGAGCATTGAACAGCAATTTGAGGTGGGCTTTCTGGGGAGCCTGACCTATATGGTCAAGGGGTCGAAATTCCTGAACAATGACAAAATGAGCTTGATGGATTTCTATTATCCCAATACCCGTCGGTTTGAGTTCATTGTTGGGCAGCATCAAAATGGTTTCCGACTGTTGCCTTATTATTTGAACGGGACGGATGATTATGCTGTGGAGGCACACCTGAATTTCAATACCCAGCGCTTGCTTTTGAAGCGGTTACCGATCCTGAACAAAACATTGATCAGTGAAAATATCAGCCTGGATTATATGCAAAACCCATCACTCGATCATTATTTTGAAGTTTGCTATGGGTTACGGCAGATCTTTATGCTCTTATCCGTGGAAGCGGTTGTCGGCTTCAATAAAGGGCAGTATGACAGCTGGGGGATGAAGGTTGGGCTGTCTTTCTAAAGAAAGAAAAAGGTTCGTTGGCCACCTTTATTTTGTGTAAAGGAGACTGATGATCTGCAGCCTGTGCCGTCGGTTTAGCCTTCGGTATTTGGTTGCAGATCAGCAGTCGGCCTGTTATCTATTGGTAGGTCTGAGGTCGATTTCCATGGAATATTCCCCAATCGTAACCATCACCTTGTAGTCACAGTTGCCATCACCGAAATCGATGGTTTTGGTACGGAGTTCGACACCGTCTTTAGTAACTGTTCGGGTTTTAATCCCTGAAACGGGGAAACGTGATCGGCCAAGTTTACAACTGTTGTCATAAAAAAGAGCTTCGTCTTCTTTGATCGTTACCTGATAGGTTCTGTCAAATCGTGAAGTCCCTGTTGCTGTTCCAAATCGGTAGCGCCCGTTGGTGGTTTCGTCGCGCTGTAAATTGATCGTCCATGAGGCATCACGTGTCATTACGCTACCATCAGGAGCCGTAATGATGGCATCTTCCAGCAGCACCGTGAAATTTTGTGCCTCTTTATTCCAGATGGTCTGGCGTGTTCCTTCAATTTTATACCCATTGATATAGAAATCCTCTGGGTAAAGTGTTTTCGATCGTTCACTTGATCGGCGGTCGCCTTCCCAAACGATGGTCAGCTTTCCTTTAAGAATATCGCCGTTGGCGTTCTGCCAGCCATCCTGATAATCGATGATGATACTATTTGTGGTTTCGTCGGTATCAACAGCATAAGCCTGCGCAGTTCTGCTGTTATTGCCATTGATGAGTTCGTATTCTGCGGCATCTTCGATGGAAGCAAAAAATTGATCGACAATTTCTTCGTCTTGTGCCTCTACAAGGTCTTGCGCCAATGCTTCTTCTTCTTCCTCTTCTGGTTTAGGATTGGCCATTTCAGTTTGCTGGCAGGCGGTGAAGGTCATGGCCGCTATCCATAAAATGGCGAGTGATAGGAGGTGTTTTTTCATAATTATGGGTCGATATTTCAGCACCAGTGGTGTGCTTATGGTTAATATTGAGCCTTTTGATGCGCGGTGGCAGAAAAGGTTTAACAAGCATACAAAAAAAGCCGAAAAAAATTCGGCTTTTGGGAATATTTTGATGGCTGAAATTTCGATTGTGTTTAAAACACGCGCTTAATAACTCGGTAATATTTTACTGATGTCATATCCTTTAAACAGCAGGGTTGCCGGGATGACGATGATTTCAATAATGGTGGCAGGGATCATGACTTTTCCGATCAACAGCGGAAGGTCCTTGAAAACCAGTGCGTAAAGTGCAGCGGTCAGTAGCAGGGTAATGCCCTGGCTGATGATCACCATGGGGATGACATTGTGGAGGTGATGTTCGTGATACTGAAAATACAATATAGACACCAGCGCAATGGTGCCAATAAAAAGGATGGGCAGCCCTAAAGCAAGCACCATAACCAATAATCCGATCGAGTTTAATATAAAGCTTTCCATAACAAATCGTATTTGGGGACAAAAAATGATTGATGTGGTACTTTAATATACGAATATCAAAATTAATGAGGTCATTTTTCAGATTAATTGATGATTAAATGCATGAAAATCAACACATAAAAAAACGCCCAACCGAATTGGTGGGCGTTTTAATGATCTTATGCTTTAAATTCAGTATTAAACATTCTGAAGTTTAATCAAGTTCAGGGCCGAGCCAGATTTGAACCACTCGATCTGATTCTCATTGTAAGTGTGGTTGGCCACAATTTCGTCCACCGATCCATCAGCATGAGTTACCTTCAGGGTAAGTGGCTTGTTTGGTGCAAATGCCGTAAGGTCAAGGGTTTCGAAAGTATCATCCTCCTTGATCTTGTCGTAGTCCGCTGGGTTGGCAAACGTCAGGCCAAGCATACCTTGCTTTTTCAGGTTGGTCTCGTGAATACGGGCGAAAGATTTCACCAATACCACCTTCACACCCAAATGACGAGGCTCCATCGCCGCATGCTCACGCGAAGATCCTTCACCATAGTTTTCATCACCGACTACAATCGACGGAATACCAGCCGCTTTATAAGCACGTGCGGTTGCAGGTACCGGGCCATATTCGCCTGTGATCTGGCTTTTCACGGTGTTGGTTTCTTCATTGAAAGCATTTACCGCACCGATCAGGCAGTTGTCAGAGATATTGTCGAGGTGCCCACGGAAACGTAACCAAGGACCCGCCATCGAGATGTGGTCTGTTGTACATTTTCCTTGTGCTTTGATCAACAATTTCATGTTGCTGATTTCTTTGCCATCGTAAGGCTCGAAAGGCGTCAGTAATTGCAGACGTTTGGAGTCTGGGCTTACCGAAACTTCAACACCTTCGCCATTGTCTGCAGGAGCCTGGTAGCCGTTGTCTTCTACCGCAAAACCTTTGGTTGGCAATTCATCGCCTACCGGGGCATCAAGTTTAACCTGCTCTCCTTTGTCGTTGGTCAGGGTATCTGTGATCGGGTTAAAATCCAGACGGCCGGAAATAGCAATGGCCGCCACCATTTCAGGGGAACCTACAAAAGCGTGGGTGTTCGGGTTGCCATCGGCACGCTTGGAGAAGTTTCTGTTGAAAGAGTGGATGATGGTGTTTTTGGCACCATTCTCTGCACCTGCACGGGCCCACTGTCCGATACACGGTCCGCAGGCATTGGTGAAGATTTTAGCATCCAGGTTTTCGAAAATTTCCAACAAGCCATCACGCTCGGCAGTGTAACGCACTTGCTCAGAACCCGGGTTGATCCCAAATTCAGCTTTCGTGGCTAAACCTTTTTCTACCGCTTGTTTGGCGATTGAAGAAGCGCGCGATAAATCTTCGTACGAAGAGTTGGTACATGATCCGATCAGTCCCCACTCAACATCCAAAGGCCATTCGTTTTCTTTGGCCACCTTGCTCATTTCCGAGATTGGCGTTGCGCGGTCTGGCGTAAACGGACCATTAAGGTGTGGCTCAAGGGTATCGAGGTCAATCTCAATCACCTGATCAAAATACTGCTCAGGAGAAGCGTACACTTCTTCGTCAGCAGTTAAATATTCTTTAATTTCGTTGGCAGCATCTGCAACGTCCTTACGGCCTGTGGCTGCAAGATAACGCTCGATAGATTCGTCGTAACCAAAAGTAGAAGTGGTTGCGCCAATTTCCGCTCCCATATTACAGATTGTTCCTTTTCCTGTTGCTGAAAGGGATTTTGCACCTTCGCCGAAATACTCAACGATACAGCCGGTTCCGCCTTTTACAGTCAGAATACCCGCCACTTTCAGGATAATATCCTTAGGGGCAGTCCAGCCATTCAGTTTACCGGTCAGTTTTACACCGATCAGTTTCGGGAATTTCAGCTCCCAGGGCATTCCTGCCATTACATCCACGGCATCAGCACCACCTACACCAATAGCGACCATCCCAAGGCCACCCGCATTTACGGTGTGGGAGTCGGTTCCGATCATCATACCGCCAGGGAAGGCGTAGTTTTCCAAAACCACCTGGTGAATGATTCCCGCGCCAGGCTTCCAGAATCCGATACCATATTTGTTGGATACTGACTCCAGGAAGTTAAATACCTCTGAACTTTGTGACTTTGCATTGGCCAAATCTTTTTCAGCGCCTACTTTGGCCTGAATAAGGTGATCGCAATGAACGGTTGTAGGAACAGCCACACGTGATTTTCCTGCCTGCATGAACTGCAAAAGGGCCATCTGTGCGGTGGCATCCTGACAAGCGATGCGGTCTGGCGCGAAGTCAACATAAGAAGATCCACGCTCATAAGCCTGAGAAGCGTTGCCTTCCCAAAGGTGAGCGTAAAGGATTTTTTCAGCAAGGGTAAGCGGCTTTCCGATATGTTTTTTTGCAGCATCTACACGCTCAGGGAACTTAGCGTAGAGGGCTTTGATCATATCTAAATCGAAAATCATAAAAATGGATTTTAGGTGAAAAGTTAATTGCGATGTTTTACAAGGGTCAAGCAATGTGGCTTCGGCATTTGCCATGAAGCATTTTTTTTGGCAGTCATGATTGATTGAATGTATCGTGCAGGAGCTGCTTACGCCATGTTTTTTAGCGTTTCTTTGCTTGTTCACCGAATTTAATAAAAAACATCAATTAATTAATCAAAATAGATAGAGTTTGACGAATTTATTGTCAGTTTTTTAGCTTAAAAGCGCAAACATTTTCCATGAAAGTATATATCAGACAAGCCCGAGGGTGTACTTTATTTTTGCCTTAATGGGCTTGGGATGTATTAGACAAATAGTTTTACTGATAATATCAGTCGAAAGCTGAATAGGAATGCCGTTTTTGGCGTTTATGCTGTGAATTGCGGAATTTGGGCTGTTTTTGTGACTTAGGGTAATTTTAACGACAATGTCTATTTTAGACTATTGAACAATGATAATTATTCTTTTTTACTTAAATTCTGACCTTAGGGCGCTGATTGAATAGCGGATGCTTGTCGTTGAAATGACGATAATCATGTTTTTGAATGGTATTTATCTAAAAAAAGACAATTTATAATAATTCTAAATAACTATATTTTATATCCCCCCGAGGGCTTTAAATACCTTTATTTCAAACAAATATCAGTGTTTTGGGTGCCCGTTTGTACTTGCCTGATGAAATGCCCGAATTGATCCTATTATGAAATGAATTAAGGTCGTGTTAGATTTGAAATAACCGAAGTCTTTTTTAGACGAAAACATAAAACTCAATGCTTCTTATTAATCGCTATGATGTTGTTTAAAACTTTTTTTTCTCGTTTGGCATTCACGGTGCTGTTGATGCTCAGCTTCACGGCTGGCACGCACGCTCAGGATGCTGCCGGAGGGGACGGACTCCCGACGGACGAGGCATCCATCTCAGCAGGTAAATCTCTTTTTGAGAATAACTGTACCGTCTGCCATGCGGTCCATGAGGTGGTCGTTGGACCAGCACTAAAGAATGTGCACGAGCGGCGTCCGTTGGAATGGCTGCATGCCTTTATCAAAAACTCCCAGAAGGTAATCAAAAGTGGAGATGAGTATGCTGTGAAATTGTACGAGCAGTACAACAAAACAGAGATGACCTCTTTTGATTTCTCTGATGAAGAGATCAACTCCATTGTTGCTTACGTAAAGCAGGAGTCAAGTAAAGCGCCCGTAGTTGCTGATGCCGCGCCGGCAGCAGGAGCCGAAGGTGCTCAGGCAGCTCCTGCAGAAGGGGTGTCTGATTTTGTGATGTATGCCCTGATCATCAACTTGGTGATTTTGGTATTGATCCTGATTGTCCTTGCGATGATTGTTCGAGTATTGACCCAGTACTTGCAGCAGAAATCTGAACTGGACGCCGAGGATCAGGAAATTATCGCACAGCGTTTCAGCCTTGCGAATGTATTCAAATCAAAACCGATGATTGCCATCATGACGATCCTGTTTATTGCAGTGATCACTAAAACGGTTATTGATTCTCTTTTCTATGTTGGTGTTCAGCAGGGTTATGCGCCTACGCAGCCTATTGCATTCTCTCACGAATTGCATGCCGGACAATACGATATTGACTGTAACTACTGTCATACAGGGGTTACCAAATCAAAAAATGCCAACATTCCTTCTGCCAACATCTGTATGAACTGTCATTCGGCGATTAAAACCGACTCTCCAGAGATCCAAAAGATCTATGCCGCAGTCGAGAGCAATCAGCCGATCGAGTGGGTTCGTATTCACAACTTGCCGGATCTGGCTTATTTCAATCACTCGCAGCACGTAAAAGTGGGCGGTTTGGAATGTCAGCAATGTCATGGTGAAGTACAGACGATGGAAGTCGTTAAGCAGGAAGCTCCTCTTACGATGGGCTGGTGTATTGACTGTCACCGCAAGACGGAAGTCAATAGCAAAGGCAATGCTTACTACGATAAGTTAGTAGAGCTTCACGCAGAGCATAGCAAAGAGCCTATGCGTGTTGAAGACATTGGCGGCTTAGAATGTTCTAAATGTCATTATTAGTAGCGATGGTGTTGACTGCCCCCGGTTGGGCAGTGTTGAACCACATACTATAACTACACAACAATGGAAAAAACGAATAAAAGATATTGGAAAGGGATCGAAGAGTTGAAAAACGATCCTGAGTTCGTTAAGCATGCTGATAAGGAATTTTCGGAATACTTACCGATCAACGAATCCAAGCGTGCAGGCGATGAGGGCGGACCTTCCCGTCGAGATTTTTTGAAAATGATGGGCTTTTCCGTGACCGCAGCAGCTTTGGCCGCTTGTGAGGCACCGGTAAGAAAAGCAATCCCATATTTGAATAAGCCTGTGGATGTAGATCCAGGGAAAGCCAACTACTATGCCTCTACCTATATGCTGGGTGGTGATTACGCATCGGTAGTGGTAAAAACCCGCGAGGGTCGCCCGATCAAATTAGCAGGTAACAAGCTTTCGAGCGTTACACTTGGTGGTGTAAATGCACAGGTGGAATCTTCTGTGTTGAGCCTTTATGACAAGCACCGCTTCACGGCACCACAAAAAGGTGGGCAGCAGGTGAGCTGGGCTGATCTGGATAAAGAGGTTACCGCTGGACTGGAGAAAATCGCCAGTCAGGGTGGAAAGATCGCTTTGGTGAGCCATTCGATTATCTCGCCAACGACCAAGAAGGTGCTGAATGCTTTTGCTGCCAAATATGGTAACGTAGAGATGGTTTCTTATGATCCTGTTTCTGTAGCCGCAATTGCACAAGCCAACGAATGGTCTTTCGGCCGCAAGGTGGTCCCTTCTTACGACTTCTCGAAAGCAGAAGTGATCGTAAGTTTTGATGCCGACTTTATGAATAATTGGGTGAATCCAATTGCGCATTCAGCTCAATATGCAGCGACGAAAAAAGTAACCAAAGAAGATAGAAACATGTCGCGCCACTACCAGGTGGAAGCGAACTTGTCGATGACCGGCGCCAATGCGGATTACCGCTCGGCTGTACAGCCATCGATGATTCCTGTGGCAGTCGTGAATCTTTACAATGCCATTGCCAAAAAGGCAAACCGCCCAGCGGTTTCAGCAGGTAAAGCGAACGTTTCTTATTTTGATAAAATGGCCAAGGACCTTTGGGCAGCCAAAGGGAAATCATTGGTAGTAGCAGGAGTAAATGATCCTTACGTTCAGGTATTGGTGAACGGTATCAATGAGATGCTGGGCAACTATACCACCACGATCAACCTGAATCAGCCTAACCTGACCCGCCAGGGAGATGATATGGCTTTCGGTGCTTTCGTGAAAGGATTGAACGGTGGCCAGTATAAAGGGGTGTTCTTCCTGAACTGTAACCCGGTTTATGATCACGCTCAAGGGGCGGCGATCAAGGCAGGATTGAAAAAGGCCAGCCTGACCGTTTCTACTTCAGACCGAAAAGATGAAACCACTGAGGCGGTAACTTATGTTGCTCCGGATCATCACTTTTTGGAGCAGTGGAATGATGCGGAACCTGTTCCGAACTTCTACTCTTTGGCTCAGCCAACGATCTCGCCATTATTTGCCACACGCCAGATGCCGGAATCCTTCCTTGCATGGGCAGGAGAGAAAACAGACTATTACACTTATCTTCAAAATAACTGGAAAGCGACTTTGTTCCCGATGCAATCGGAGCAGGCGGACTTCCAGATGTTCTGGGATAAAACATTATACGACGGTGTATTTGAGCCTGCTAAAGGTAAAAATGCTGCCGAAGCCATTCCGTTTACAGGAAACCCAGTAGTGTGCGCCAAGAAAGTGGCCGCTACTTACAAACCTGCAGCGGTTGAATTGGCGATCTATACCAAATTCGGTATCGGTACTGGTGTTCAGGCCAACAACCCTTGGTTGCAGGAGCTTCCTGATGCGGTAACGAAATCGACTTGGGACAACTACGTGACGGTTTCACAGGCGATGGCGAAGGAATTCGGCATTGAAATGTTTGAGGGAGATTCTCAGATGGTGGAACTGACGGTTGGTGGTCAGAAAATGAACGTGCCTGTAATGGTGCAGCCAGGTCAGGCCAAAGGGTCGATCGGTTTGGCATTGGGTTACGGACGTACCGCTGCCGGCCGTGTGGCTGACGGTGTAGGTGTTGATGCCAACCCATTGGTAACGATGGTTAACGGCTTTGCCAATTACTATATCACCAAAGGGGTTTCTTTGAAGCCAACCGGTGAGAAGTACCGCATTGCACAAACCCAGACGCACCATACTTACATGAATCGCCATAATGTGATTCAGGAAACAACTTTGGCCGAGTATCAAAAAGATGCTTCAGCGGGTCGTGTGAGTCCTGAAATTACCACTGTGGACGGTAAAGTAAAACCAAATGCAGTAACGCTTTGGAACGGTCATAAATATGAAAATCACCACTGGGTGATGGCCATTGACATGAACGCCTGTAATGGTTGTGGTACTTGTGTGGTTTCTTGTAATGTAGAAAACAACGTGCCTGTTGTGGGTAAAGAAGAAGTATTGATGCGTCGTGAAATGCACTGGTTGCGTATCGACCGTTACTATTCTTCTGATGCGGACCCATCAGACCATAAAGGACTTGAGGAGGCTTCTGATAACCCAGAGGTTACATTCCAGCCTATGATGTGCCAGCACTGTAATAACGCTCCTTGTGAGACGGTTTGTCCGGTGGCTGCAACAACACACTCTTCGGAAGGTCTGAACCAGATGACTTACAACCGTTGTATCGGTACGCGTTACTGTGCGAACAACTGTCCGTACAAAGTACGTCGATTCAACTGGTTTAAATACCACGACAACACGCAGTTCGATAAGAACTTGTCGATGAATAACGATTTGGGTAAAATGGTATTGAACCCGGATGTTACCGTTCGCTCGCGTGGTGTAATGGAAAAATGTTCTTTCTGTGTGCAGCGTATTCAGGCAGGTAAACTGAGTGCCAAAGCAGAAGGTCGCCGCATTGAAGACGGAGAAGTAACCACTGCCTGTGCAGCGGCTTGTTCGGCTGGGGCGATTGTGTTTGGTGATATCAATGATCCAAACTCGCAGATTTCAAAAACTTTGAAATTGAAGAAAGAGCGTACGGATAAGGTGGAAACGATTGTTGAGGTAGGCGAAGAGCGTGCATACAATGTCTTGGAAGAGATTAATGTATTGCCGAACGTGTTCTACATGACCAAAATCCGAAATAAAGACAAAAAAGAAGTAGTTCAGGCTTAAAAATATTTTAGATATGCAAGTAACATCACCTGTTCGCGAGCCCTTAGTTACCGGTGGAAAAACCATCCACGACGTAACCGAAGACGTTTGCTCGCGTGTGGAACAAGCCCCGACGAAATCGTGGATGGTGGCCATGGTAGCCTCCATCTCTTTGCTGCTTTTCGGCTCCTATTTTGTGTACCGTACCCTTTGGGACGGTATCGGAATGTGGGGACTGAACAAGACAGTTGGTTGGGCCTGGGATATCACCAACTTCGTTTGGTGGGTAGGTATCGGACACGCCGGTACCCTGATCTCAGCAGTATTGTTGTTGTTCCGCCAGAAATGGAGAACCTCAATTAACCGTGCGGCCGAGGCCATGACCATCTTTGCCGTAATCTGTGCGGCCATGTTCCCATTGGTTCACATGGGCCGTGTATGGATCGGTTTTCTTTGGGCTTTGCCTTTACCGAATACCTTTGGTTCACTTTGGGTGAACTTCAACTCGCCACTTTTGTGGGACGTTTTCGCGATCTCGACTTATTTCTCGGTATCGCTGGTATTCTGGTACATCGGCTTGATTCCTGATTTCGGAACCATCCGTGACCGTGCAAAGAACCCAATCTCTAAAGCCATCTACGGTGCCTTGTCTATGGGCTGGAGTGGTTCAGCTAAAGCCTGGATGCACTATGAAGCCGTTTCATTGATCTTGGCTGGTCTGGCAACACCATTGGTATTGTCGGTACACACCATTGTATCTTTTGACTTTGCGACTTCTGTTATTCCTGGATGGCATACTACCATCTTCCCGCCATACTTTGTAGCCGGAGCAATTTTCTCTGGTTTTGCGATGGTATTGACGCTGATGTTGGTTACCCGTAAGGTGTATAAATTGGAAGACTACATCACCATGACGCACATCGAGTACATGAACTACGTGATTATCACGACCGGTTCTATCGTAGGTTGTGCCTACATCACGGAGTTCTTCGTGGCATGGTACTCAGGTGTAGAAGCCGAGCAATATGCATTTATTAACCGTATGACTGGTCCTTATTGGTGGGCTTACTGGTCAATGATGGCATGTAATGTTATATCTCCTCAAGCTTTTTGGTTTAAGAGAGTTCGTCGTTCATTGAAGCTGACATTCATTTTGTCGATCATCGTGAACATCGGTATGTGGTTTGAGCGTTTCGTGATTATCGTAACGTCTTTGCACCGTGACTTCCTGCCTTCATCGTGGGCAATGTTCTACCCAACGCGGTATGACGTAGGCTTCTACCTGTTCACATTCGGTCTGTTCTTTACCCTGTTCTTTGCTTTCGCGAAGTTCTTCCCGGTAATTAATATGGCGGAGGTGAAGTCTGTTTTGAAATCTTCTTCTGGTGAAATCGCTGACAAGAAATAATATGAGTGCTCCAAAGAATTATTTGATCGGCATCTATGATGATGAGGACGTGCTACTTCACGGAGTGAAGAAGGTGCGTGACAATAATGTCAAAATCTATGAGGTGTTTACACCTTTCCCTGTGCACGGGCTTGAGCACGCTTTGGGTTACGAGCGTTCTCGCTTGCCTATCGCTGCTTTCCTTTTCGGAGGACTCGGCACTACGCTGGCACTTTTGATGATGACCTATATGATGGGAATTGACTGGCCAATGATTATTGGTGGTAAAGATCATATCGCATTCCCGGATTTTATTCCCGTTACTTTTGAGCTGACGGTACTATTGGCGGCCTTTGGCATGGTAGGGACTTTCTTCGTGATGGTGGGGCTGAAGCCTTACGCCACGGCAGAAGTTTACGACGTGCGCCAAACGGATGACAAGCATGTGATGATTGTTGATTTGGACAAGAATAAAATGGACGAAGAAGTGCTTCGCCAGATTATCAAAGATTCCGGTGCTTCGGAGGTCAATGACAGCAATCGTGGTTTGAACAACGAAAAACAACAAGAAGAATATGCGGTTTAGTTGGAACACATTATGGATGAGTGCCTTGGCAGCAACCGCAATGTTCGGTTGTACCATGGCTGATGGCGATAACCAAGGAGTGGAATATGCACCAAATATGTACCACTCTGTAGCTTATGAGCCACTCAAGCAAATTGATAACAAAGAGGCAGGATCATGGCTTTCTACCCGTGAGGATGGTTTAGGGGAGTTTTTTAACTCCAACGTAAACAACCCGAACAACATGAACATGAGGGAGCCTGTGGCCGGTACGGTGAAGCGCGACGAAAACGGCTTGTTGCCTTATCGTTTGCCTGCCGACAGCCTGGAATATGCCGGTAAAGTGGTAACGAACCCATTCGAGAAAACCGAAGCAATGGTAGAGAATGGCCGTGCCCTTTATAACAAGTTCTGTGTGCAGTGCCATGGTGGTGCCGGGCAAGGCGACGGTAAAGTAGGTAAGGTATTCAAAGGGGTGCCTTCTTATTCTAAAGGTCGTGTGGCAGAAGTTTCCGAAGGTCATATTTTCCATGTGATCACGCACGGTAAAGGACGTATGGGTGCTCACGCTTCTCAGCTGAATCAGAAGGAGCGTTGGGAGATTGTTACTTACGTTCAGCAACTGCAAAAACAATAATTTTTTTGAAACAACGGCAGGGCTTCGGCCTTGCCTAAGAAATAGCTAACATCATGACTGAAAAATTTGACTTTAGCGCTGCAGTTAAAAAACCGTTGATCGGGGTGGCCATTGCCGGTATCCTGTTTTTGATCATCGGTTTTGCGATGGGCATTATGGGTGGTGGTCATCACGACGCCCATGCTGATCACGCTCCGAAGGTGGAGCAAACTGCAGGACATGATGCGCATGGCGCACATGCTGACGCTTCGCATGGCGATGAGCACGCCGCTGGTGGTCACCACGAGGAATTCTCCTGGACCAAGCGCGTGAAAGCCTCATTATGGCATAATGCCGTATTCTTTTTGGGAATCGCAGCCGCAGGTATTCTGTTCTTTGCTGTACAATATGCCGCTCAGGCAGGTTGGTCGGCGCCCGTTCAGCGTATTCCTTTGGCGATGGGTAACTGGTTGCCAATTGGTGCAATCTTGTTGGTGATCATCTCTGTGGTAGCCAACCATGATTTGTTCCACTGGACGCACGAGTACCTTTATGTGAAGGGAACCCCTGAATACGATCCTATCCTGGATGGTAAAAAGGTATTCCTGAACTTCCCATTCTTTGTGGTTCGTATGGTGCTTTATGTAGCATTATGGATTGTAATGTTCTTCCAGCTGAAGAAAAACGCCTTGGCAGAAGATGCCAACGGTGGTGACCAATACTGGTTCAAAGGCCGTAAGTTGTCGGCCATCTACATCATCATCTTTGCGGTTACTGGTGTAACGGCATCATGGGACTGGTTGATGTCGATTGACCCACACTGGTTCTCGACCCTTTACGGTTGGTATGTGATCGCTTCCTGGTGGGTGACTGGCCTGGCATTTATTTGTATGTCGGTGGTGTTGCTGAAAGAAAACGGTTACTTGAAAGAAGTAAACTCAAACCATATCCATGATTTGGGTAAATATGTATTCGCCTTCTCTGTATTCTGGTGTTACTTGTGGTTCTCTCAGTTTTTGTTGATCTATTATGCCAACATTCCAGAGGAAACCATCTACTACGTACAGCGTTTGCAGTCGGGCCCATACAAGCCATTGTTCTTCATTAATATCGCGATCAACTTTATCTTCCCATTCTTCTTCTTAATGACCCGCGATGCGAAGCGTCACGGATTGTTCCTGAAGATTGCTTGTCCGGCAGTAATTGCTGGTCACTGGTTGGATTTCTACCTGATGGTAGCGCCAGGTATTTTGAAAGGCAACGGCGGTTTAACCTTCATTGATTTAGGATTCTTCCTGGTGTTCGGCGTAGCCTTCATCTGGGTATTCCTGACCAATTTGGCCAAGCACCCATTGGTGGCGCCAAATCATCCAATGATGGAAGAAGCAAAACATCATCATATTTAATTTGAGCATATAGTTTTATGTAAAGCCTCAGGTCAGTCATTGACCTGGGGCTTTTTTTTATGGTAAAGCACAATAATGTTGATCTTTAAAAAGTTCAATAATTTCGTTTATAATGTTATTATTAGTACTTTATATTGATTTCAATATTCATTTACTTTTAATTGACTCAATGAAAAACACAACCTACTTATTGGTGCTTCTGATGGGGCTTCTCTTTGGAGCATGTGCCACCCAGGAACATCAGGGCGAGCCCACAGGCACGGGTATGCGCACCGAAACTGGCGCCAATGGCATTTCCTATCAGTATGTGGAAGGCGACCCGCTGAAGGCCCGTATTTACACCCTCGATAATGGGCTGAAAGTTTACCTTTCGAAATACAACGCCACCCCTCGTATTCAGACTTACATCGCCGTGAAAGCTGGCGGGAAGTATGACCCTACTGATGCGACAGGACTCGCACATTACCTCGAGCACATGATGTTCAAGGGGACCTCAAAGTTCGGGACGCAGGACTGGGCGCAGGAAAAAGTTTTGCTCGACAGCATTGAGCAGATGTTTGAGCACTATCGCACCCTCGATGACCCTGAGGAGAGAAAGGCCTATTATGCGAAGATAGATCAGGTAAGCCTTGAGGCCTCTAAATTTGCCATCGCCAATGAGTATGATAAAATGCTCAGTAGTATGGGTGCTACCGGGACGAACGCCTACACAACGGAAGACAGAACAGTTTATGTGAATGATATTCCTGCCAATGCTGTTGATAAATGGCTGAAAGTGGAAGCGGAACGCTTCTCGATGGAGGTCAACCGTTTGTTTCATACCGAGCTTGAGGCGGTTTATGAAGAGAAAAACCGGTCACTTGATAATGACGGATGGCAGGTTTATGAAACCATGTCGAAAACACTCTTTCCAGATCATAAGTATGGTAAGCAAACGGTTATCGGAACAATTGACCACCTGAAAAACCCTTCGATCACCAAAATTAAAGCATACTTCAGCAAATATTATGTGCCCAACAATGTGGCGATTTGTATGAGTGGTGATCTGGATTATGACGAAACCATCGCTAAAATTCAGGAGCATTTCGGCGGCTGGGAAGCAAAGCCGCTGGCCGCTTACGAACAGCAGAAATCTGCACCATTATCAGCAATTCAGGAGAAAACCATTACCGGTCCTGAGGCTGAATATGTACAGATAGGCTTTAAAATTCCAGGAAATATGGCGGAAGAGCGGACGGTGGCCAAGCTGGCTGATATGATCCTCTCCAACAGTAGTGCGGGATTAATTGACCTGAACCTTTCGCAATCGCAGAAGGTGCTGAACCCTTATTCTTATGTGTCTGCCAACAACGATTACTCGACCTTTATTTTACACGGCGCACCTCGTGAGGGGCAATCCCTCGAAGAGGTCAAAGACCTGTTGCTTGAACAAGTCAATAAGCTCAAGAAAGGGGAGTTTGATGATTGGTTGATTGATGCCATTGTGAACGATTTCCGAATTTCGACCATCCGTGAGCAGGAGAGTAACGCCAAGCGTGCGGCCAACTTTGTTACGGCTTTCACCAATGATATCAGCTGGGCTGATTATGTGGATGATGATGAGCAAATGAAAGCACTGACGAAGCAGGATGTGATGGATTATGCCAATGAATACCTCGGTGATAACTATGTGGTGATCTATAAAAAGACAGGTGAAAAGGAAGTGAGTCAGAAGGTGGAAAAACCACAGATCACAGAGGTACACCTGAACAGGGATAAATCTTCGGCTTTCCTTGCGGAAGTGAACGGTCAGCCAATGCCCGACCTGAAGCCCGTATTTGTGGACTTCAAGAATGATATGGCCGTTGGCGCCATGAAGCAGGATATTGCGGTATGGTATAAGCAGAACACAGAAAATGATTTGTTCTCGCTGGTTTATCAACTCGACAGGGGCTCAAACAACGATCCGGTGTTGGCACATGCGGTAAACTACCTTTCTTACCTTGGTACAGACAAACTCTCGGCTGAAGCCTTAAAGCAGGAGTTTTACAAGCTCGGCTGTGATTACGGGGTTTATTCCGGCGACCGTAAGGTGTATGTAAGCCTCTCTGGCCTCACGGAGAATTTTGAGCCTGCACTGGAAATGTTTGAAGATTTGCTCAAAAATGTAAAAGCGGATGAGCAGGCCTTGACCAACATGATTGACGGCAAACTGAAACAACGTGCAGACCTTGTGAAGAACAAGCAGGCCCTGTTGTTTTCTGGCCTGAGGGCTTATGCAGCCTACGGTAAAAAATCGCCAACAAGACATGATCTGTCCAATAGTCAGTTAAAAGCACTGAAAGCAGATCAGCTGATTGATAAAATCCATCATATGTTGGATTATACCCACAAG
The DNA here is from genome assembly GCF_036492425.1 of Persicobacter psychrovividus. Classification (NCBI taxonomy): domain Bacteria; kingdom Pseudomonadati; phylum Bacteroidota; class Cytophagia; order Cytophagales; family Persicobacteraceae; genus Persicobacter; species Persicobacter psychrovividus. Next base: position 2,451,223 of record NZ_AP025292.1, on the reverse strand, counting down.
GTGGAATATTACGGTCCGCTCGAAATGGAAACGCTCGTGAGTGTGCTGGATGAAAAACACCAGCTACCTGCAACTTTGAAAGCATTGCCCGAAGAAGTGGACTTTAAGGTTTTGGAGGCGGAAAAACCTCAGGTCTTTTGGGTAGATTATGACATGCGCCAGGCGGAAGTGGTGATGATCGCTCCGCTGGATACTTACAGCCCGAAGCAAACGGCATTGGTAACGTTGTACAATCAATATTTTGGTGGCGGTATGGGATCCATTGTCTTCACCACGATGCGGGAGTCCAAGGCATTGGCTTATTCGGTGTATGCCGCTTATGTCCCTGCCAATGAAAAGGCCAAGCGCGACATGATGTTTGCTTATATTGGCACGCAATCAGATAAGCTGAAGGATGCCCTTGAAGGCATGACTGACCTATTGAATAACCCTCCTCGGGTCGAGAAAAACTTTGAGGCTTCCAAGGTGGCGGTGCTCAAGAAAATGGAGTCGAGCAGGGTGATTCGTGCAGGCGTACTGAATGCTTATGAGTCCACGCTCCGTAAAGGATTGACCGAAGATCAGACTGAGGAAGTGTATAACGAGCTTAAAAAATTAACCCTTGACGACCTGATGAAATTTCAGCAGCAGATGATCAAAGGAGGGAATTACAATTTGGCGGTGATCGGCAAAAAAGAGAATTTGGACTTTAAGGAGTTGTCGAAATACGGTGACTTGCAGCAGATTAGCCTGGAGGAAATCTTTGGTTTTGAAGAGGATTTAGCCTTATAGTTAAATTAGAATCAATATGAACAAGAGTCATGGAGTAGTCCATGGCTCTTTTTTTTGGTCGAAATGGGCAACAAATACACATTAAAATAGTATTATATTTATATAAATGATATGCATCATGTTTTGTTGTTTGACTCATGTATATTGTTTTTTCGAGGGAAATAGACCGTTATGGTGTTGTGAAGCGCTTTTTGTTGGGATTATTAAGGTTGGGGCTCAAACAGTGTATTTTCGTTTTGGCGTGCTTTCATTCAATTGAATAGCGGTTAAGATATATTTTTCATGGATTTTTATTGCTTGAAAGGAAAAGTCTAACTATTATCGCAATGAATTATGACAGACGTCATATTTTTATTTTTCAACCCAGCCTTTACACAGTTGGTTGAGCATATAGATTTGATAAACTATTACCCTATATAATTAAGAACCACATCCATGCAGAACCTTGTAATTTTAGTCGGGGCTTTCTTTGTTTTGGTAGCGATTTTACTCGTACATCGAATATTTGTACTTGTAGGCGTTGTCAAAGGCACCGATAAAAAGCGAATCACTCCGGCCAACAAATGGAATGCCGCCTTAATGGTGATTTTTCTAACCGTATCCCTGATTGCCTCAGGTTACTATTCCTACGTTCATTTTGACGAATACACCATTCCGATTGCCTCTGAGCACGGCGCCATGACGGACCACCTGTTCTGGGTGACCATGGGGGTTACGGGTGTTGTTTTTCTGATCACTCAGGTATTGTTGTTTGGCTTTGCTTTTAAGTATCAGCATAACGAAAAGAAACCCGCTTTCTTTTACCCTGACAACGGCAAGGTAGAGGCTTTGTGGACGATCGTTCCGGCAATTGTTCTGGCGGCTTTGATTGTTACAGGTTTGAGCACCTGGCATAAAATCACGGGTCCGGCACCTGAAAATGCAGAAGTCATTGAAGTGCTTGGTTATCAGTTTGCATGGAAAGTGCGCTATCCTGGTGCCGATGGTAAACTGGGTAAGCACGATTACCGCCTGATCGATGCAGATAATATGTTCGGGATCGATTTCTCTGACCGTACTGCTTTTGATGATTTCATTCCTCGTGAATTACACATTCCGGTAGATCAGCCTGTAGAGTTGAAAATCCGTGCCCGTGATGTAATCCACTCTGTATTTATTCCTCAGTTCCGCCTGAAAATGGATGCCGTTCCTGGCATGCCAACTCGCTTTCATTTTACAGCTACAAAAACGACGGAACAGATGCGTCAGGAGTTGGGTAACCCGGATTTCAACTATGAATTGGCCTGTAACCAAATTTGTGGCCGTGGTCACTTCGCTATGCGACTTTTGGTAGTGGTGGATTCTCAGGAAGATTACCAGAAATGGAAATCGGAGCAGAAGTCATGGCTGTCGAAGAATCCTGAATATTTGTCAAGGGTTCCTGAAGAGCTGAAAGAACTGGCTTTGGTGAAAACAGGGCAGGCAGAAGAGCCCGCTGGTGCTGAAGTCGCAATAGAAAAAGAAACTTCCCTATAATTCATAATACCTTTAAGATGTCAACTACTGGAACGCAGACGGCGGCACATGTCGAAGATCACGCACATGATGACCACCACGAGCATCACGATAACTTTTGGACCAAATATATTTTCTCTACGGATCATAAAATGATCGGTAAGCAATTTTTGGTGACTGGTATATTCTGGGCCTTGATTGGCGGAGGACTTTCCATGATTTTCCGTCTTCAGCTTGGTTTTCCTGATATGGATTTGGAGTGGATCCGTCCGATTTTGGGAAAATGGATTACACCACAAGGAAAGCTCGATCCCGAGTTTTATCTCGCCCTGGTGACCATGCACGGTACCATTATGGTATTCTTTGTACTGACCGCCGGCTTGTCGGGTACTTTTAGTAATTACCTCATCCCGCTCCAAATTGGAGCCCGCGATATGGCCTCAGGCTTCATGAATATGTTGTCTTACTGGTTCTTTGTCGCTTCAGGCTTGGTAATGCTCCTTTCTTTGTTCATCGAAACAGGGCCTGCCTCCGCAGGTTGGTGGAACTATCCGCCGCTGTCGGCACTGCCGCAGGCAGTTTCTGGCTCAGGACTGGGGATGACGATGTGGCTGGTGGCGATGGCCTTATTTATCGTTTCCTCGCTATTGGGAAGTATCAACTATATCACGACAGTAATTAACCTCCGTACGGTGGGCATGACCCTTACCCGTATGCCATTGACGATCTGGGCATTCTTCCTGACAGCCATTATTGGTGTGTTGTCTTTCCCTGTGTTATTGGCGGCCGCTTTGTTGTTGATCTTCGACCGTGGATTCGGTACCGCTTTCTATTTGTCAGAAATTTATATTGGTGGCGAAGCATTGCCACAGGTAGGTGGCTCACCGATCCTTTATCAGCATTTGTTCTGGTTCCTTGGGCACCCAGAAGTGTATATCGTACTGCTTCCAGCGTTGGGTATTACTTCAGAGGTAATCTCTACCAACTCACGTAAGCCGATCTTCGGTTATCGTGCCATGATTGGTTCTATGCTCGGTATTACGGTTTTGTCTTTCGTTGTATGGGCACACCATATGTTCGTCTCCGGAATGAACCCATTCCTCGGGACAATATTTACCCTCCTTACCCTGATTATTGCCGTGCCGTCGGCCGTTAAGGTCTTCAATTATCTGGCGACACTCTGGAGAGGTAACATTGTATTTACACCCGCAACTTTGTTCTCTATTGGTTTGGTATCCTTGTTCATCTCTGGTGGACTGACGGGGATCTTCCTGGGGAACTCCGCAATTGATATTCAGCTACACGATACCTATTTTGTGGTCGCTCACTTTCACCTCGTAATGGGCTCTGCCTCTTTCTTCGGGCTGATGGCTGGGGTTTATCACTGGTTCCCGAAAATGTTTGGCAGAATGATCGACCCTCGTTTGGGTTATATTCACTTCTGGTTTACTTTCCTCGGCGTGTATCTGGTTTTCTTCCCAATGCATTATATCGGTATTGCAGGTTTCCCACGACACTATTATTCCTTCACGAACTTCCAGGCTTTCAGCGGATTTTCTGATCTGAATGCTTTTGTGTCTGCGGCGGCAATCTTTACCTTCTTTGCGCAATTGGTATTCCTTTTCAACTTCTTCTATTCGATGTACCGTGGACGTCGCGCTCCGCAAAACCCATGGAACTCGACAACTTTGGAATGGACTACTCCAGTAGAGCCAGGGCATGGTAACTGGCCGGGAGAAATTCCTGCTGTTCACCGTTGGCCTTACGATTACTCTAAGCCAAATGCGGAAGCAGACGGATTCGAGGATTTTATTCCTCAAACAGTTCCTTTAACGGAAACCCCCAACTCGAACTTGCCACATGAGCAGGAGCAGTTGAAAGAAGTGCAAAAACAAGTGAATAAATAAGTGATACATTAGGGGAGCGCTGAGCTCCCAAATCTTTTCTTCTATTCCAACAATCCCTTTAGGCTATGATTTCATCCAATCCTGTTTCCAACCGAACATTCAGCATGCTGATCGTGAAGGATCTGATGGCTTTACTGAAAGCAAGACTGTCACTTTTAGTGGCTTTTTCATCGGCTTTTGGTTATGCCATGGCTATGCGTGGTGAGGTGAACTGGGAAACATTATTGATGCTTTCACTCGGTGGCTTCCTGGTTTCCGGTGCCTCGATTACGCTGAATCAAATTCAGGAAAAAGAGTACGACCTGCTAATGAAACGGACGGAAAACCGCCCGATGGCACAAGGTCGACTGACCGACATGGAAGCGTTACTTTATTCCGGTATTGTTGGTACTGCAGGCCTGGTGTTGCTGGTGATTTACACCAACCCACTTACAGTCATTCTGTCGGTGATCTCTTTGGTGCTATATGCTTTTGTATATACACCACTGAAACGCGTTGGTCCTGTGGCGGTATTCGTAGGGGCAATTCCCGGTGCTTTGCCTCCGCTTTTGGGCTGGACAGCCGCAACTGGGGAGATTTCCCTGATCGGGATTATCCTGTTCGGTATTCAGTTTTTCTGGCAATTCCCTCATTTCTGGGCTATTGCATGGGTGGCTGATGAAGATTATAAGAAAGCAGGATTCAAGCTTTTGCCAGTGAATGGTAAAAAGGATATGGAAACCTGTTTACAGATTATCACTTACACTTTATTTCTAATTCCAATAGGGCTTTTGCCTGCCCGTTTTGGAATCACAGGCATTAATTCAGCATTGATTACCACCGTATGCGGGGTGCTGTTTTTAGCACAGACCATCCAGCTGATGCGCTATCAGGACCGCAAGTCCGCTTTGCGTATTATGTTCGGGTCGTTTATTTACCTGCCTATTGTGCAACTGTCATTACTGTTTGACTTGCTTTAATCATTAAACAAATACCACGATGGATACTTCGCTTCATATGAGTGCACAACCCCAAACACCTTTAGCTATGAATGCCCAGAAATTTGCCTTATGGCTGTTTTTGGTGTCAGTTGTCTTGTTGTTTGGCGCATTGACCTCCGCTTATATTGTTAAGGTTTCTGAAACCGGTACGCTCGGAATCAGTTTGCCGACCATCTTCTTATGGAACTCCGCACTGATCGTCTGCTCTTCGGTAACCGCACAGCTTGCTTATCATTTTGCGAAAAAAGATCAGCTTGCCAAAGTGAAAATGATGCTGGTGGCTTCTGCAGTTTTGGGCATTGCCTTTATTTATGGGCAGTTGCTTGCCTGGGATGATCTTATGGCGATGAATATCAACTTTGTGGGCAACCCTGCAGGTTCATTCATTTATGTTTTTACGGGTGTTCATGTTGCGCACCTGGTGAGTGCTATTGTCTTTTTGCTGATCATGCTTTATGCCGCTTTCCGCTTCAAGGTACACTCTCGTAAACTGGACCGTATGGAGATGTTTGTAACCTATTGGCACTTCCTCGGAGGGCTTTGGATCTACCTTTACGTATTTCTGAATTACTATAATTAAAAAAATAACCGACTATAACCTTATCAACCATTATGTCACAAACCTCAACTTTAATTCCTGGCGCTACTGGTGTTTGGGGGGGTGGAAACAAGCCCATGAATGCAAGCTACGGCAAGCTGATGATGTGGTTTTTTCTGCTGTCTGATACCTTCTCTTTTTCTGGGCTTTTGATTGCCTACGGAATGTTGCGATACCGATTCCCGGCTTATCCGCATTCTCCAACGGACTCGTTCCTGCCTTCAGCAGAACATTGGCCGATTCCTGAGCTGGTATTTGATGCTGTTCCATTTTTGCATGGTGTTCACTTGCCTTTGGTATTTGTGGGGATCATGACTTTTATTCTTATCCTGTCTTCAGTAACAATGGTTTTGGCTGTAGAGGCTGGGCACCGTATGGACCGTGAGGCCGTACAGAAATGGATGCTCTGGACGATCGTCGGTGGGATTACTTTCCTGGGCTGTCAGGCTTGGGAATGGGCACACTTTATCGATGGTAAAGGTGTTGGTATGGTAGTCAAGGAACTCGTAGATGGGAAATGGGTGGAAGCCATGGTGTACGGCGCCAATTTGGAAGCCAACGAGTACGGACCTCAGGTTTTTGCCAATCTGTTTTTCTTCATCACTGGTTTCCACGGAACGCACGTGTTGTCAGGGATTATCCTGAATTTCATTATCTTCTATAATGTTGTAGTAGGTACCTATGATAAACGCGGACATTATGAGATGGTGGAAAAAGTAGGACTTTATTGGCACTTTGTCGATTTGGTTTGGGTATTCGTATTTACCTTTTTCTATTTGATCTAAGGAGCATCGAAAGCCTGTCATAGCGCCGTTAAGAAATAAATGTTAGTGGGAGCCGAGTTGTAATTATTCGGAAAATAAGTAGCTCATTTTAGGCTCCACTGCTTTTTTAAAAATATGAAATGATGGAAACGACCAACAACAACATTCAGGTACAACCTGCTGATCCTGCGAAGATCAAGAAAATATGGAAGGTAGCGGGGATTCTTGCCCTGATTACCGCGGTGGAATTCGTGATTGCCTTTACGGTATCTTCAGGAATGCCACGTAACTCTTTGTTTATTTTGCTGACCCTCTGGAAAGCATTCTATATTGTTTCGGAGTTTATGCACCTGAAACATGAACACAAGGTGTTGATCTGGTCATTGGGTCTCCCAGTGGTCTTTATAATTTGGCTTGTAATTGCCTTACTCAACGAAGGCTCGGCGATATTCTCCTATTTTGTAGGATAAGTGTTTAAAAAGTAATAAAATCAGACCTCATCGGTCTGATTTTTATTTTTATGATGAAGAAGAACAAAATTAAACAATCTATATTTCTGTCAGCTTTATTGCTCTTGCCTGTTTTGGTTTACCTTTTTTTACAGGCCTTCGGCGAAAACAGCTATGATCTTCCTGTGCGCTATGCCAAAGATTCGCTCATAACTCAAACCGATTGCGGATCGGTAAAAGTAGCCTCCCTGCTGCTTGACGACAGCGCAGCACAATTGCAGATCAATGGTCAGCTTGCAGGACAAATCAACCTGATGGCTTACGGTGTTCAGCAACCCGAACAACAGGCGGCCTTGCTGCTGGAGCTTAAAGATGCCCTGAAGAAATATCCCAAAGTAGGCTATTGGCTCATGACAGAGGAGCAAGGGGTTACCCCAGAAGGCATCCATACGATTTTGGGAAATGCCACAACTTTAGCCCAAGTTTTTAAATGCCGATTTGCCCTTGAACCACAAGGGGATTGGACATCTACCATTGTGTTGATGGATTCCGCAGGGGATTTGCGGGGATTCTTCGACAGCAAAAAAATGGAGGAAATGGATCGCCTCAAACAAGAAGTTAGCATTTTATACAGTCAGTATTAAACTGAACCCAAACCTAATATTCCATTCTACCCAATTACAATCTTTACAATTATGGAAACAGCTATTGATCAAGAAAAAGGACGAAAATTTATCATTCTTATTGCCCTGCTGAGCTTCATTATCCCAATTGCCGTAGCGGTTTTATTTTTCAGCCCATTTAAAATTGAAATTACTGGCGAATGGGTGAAGATGATCCCCCATTTTAATGCCGTTATCAACTCTGCAACTGCCGTAGCACTGGTGCTGGCGGTGCGTGCGATCAAGCAGAAAAAGGTAGAGCAACATAAACAGTTTATGTTTGCAGCTTTTGTGCTTGGTGCGTTGTTTTTGGTCGGGTATGTGATTTACCATGGTTCCGTGGAAGCCACTATTTTCGGCGATGCCAACCATAATGGGGTGCTCGATACGGCCGAACAAAATTCCCTGGGGATTTTACGAACATTATATCTTGGATTGCTTTTATTACATATTGGCTTGGCAATGGTGGTGCTTCCGTTGGTGTTATTGTCTTATCTTTATGCACTTTCTAATAAGCTGGAAAAGCATCGCAAAATTGTTAAACTTTCATTCCCTATCTGGCTTTTTGTGTCTGTCTCTGGAGTGATCGTTTACCTGATGATTCTTCCTTATTACCAATAAAACTGAAAAGGATGTCTGATGCTATGAAATGGTGCTCGCGAATTTTTACATTGATCGGAATACTGGTGTTTGTTAAAATGCCCGTGTTGGCACAGTGTGCCATGTGTCGTGCCACGGTGGAAAACAATGTCTCTGAAGGAGATATTGGTATTGGTGCAGGGCTAAATACAGGAATTCTCTACCTTTTTATCCTGCCCTATGTGGTCATTTCTACCATTGGATTCTTTTGGTACAGAAGCTCCAAAAGAGAGAAAGAACGCTTGCTCAAAAATCAACATATCATACAGAACGCTGCTCAGCGAACAAATTAAAAAATGCCCGTAAGGGCTTTTTTTGTATCAAATAGATGGTATTTTTGGAGGCCTGCAAGAATAAATAAATGCTTCAGGCTGTTTTTTTGAATTATATTGATGAATAAATAAAATTTGGTACTTCTTTTGTATGAGGTTCCTACATTAAATGACAATTAGAAATTTCTTTTGGTAAGTACATTTCAACTTTTTTCAAAACAGATAAAGATTTATCATCTTAGGTGGCTCCTGATCTCGGGAATAGGCCTCCTATTGGCTATTTTTTTAGAAAAAGGTGCCGTAGGGCAGTTTCAATACCCTAAGGCCTATACGGAGCAGATTCAGACCAAGCTCAATGCCGAGCTCAAAAAAGTGAATGCTGAAATGAGCCTGCTTCGGGATCAGATTCAGGAGGATGGCTATTTTAATGCCGAGCACCTCGGGGATTTTACGCCCACTTACCCAACGACCATATACCTGAATGGAAAGCTGATCTATTGGTCAGACCAAACCTTTGTGCCTTCCTATAAAGAAGTGGCAGGGAATTACCGCTACCATTTTCGGGAAGTGGCACGCAGGGAATCGATCCTTTCGCGGCGGACATTGGAAAAAGGCTCGATCATTTATGAAATTGTAGAGGTCATTCCGCTAAAGGTCAAAGCAAAGACCCACATTACGTATCAGGGGAAAACTTACAATGAGAAAATTTTCACCAATAAGTTACTCCACCTGAAGGCGCAATACCAAAGTTCCAAATTCCGGATTTTCGCTCCCAACGGCAATTTCCTCTGTGGCATTCAGTACGAGATGGGCTATCGACGGGAGATGGCAGACGTCTATTACCTCATTTGGCTGGTGATTTTTCTTTCTATTGCCTGCTTTATCCGTTTTGTATGGATCAATGCGCAATACCTTGCACAGGCAGGGCATTTCGATTTCGGCTTGTTGTTCTTAGTGACTGCCCTGGTCGGTGGGCGATTGCCTTTGCTGTTTTCCCGGGAAACATTCGCCTTCAATGAGATCAAGATCTTTGATCCGAAGATTTTTGCTTCGTCTTTTCTGAACCCCTCACTCGGAGACCTGATCCTGAATCTGTTTTTCCTGTGTATTGTGGTCAATTATATTTTCAGCCATTATTACCGTTCAGGTTTGGTGCGTTATCTGTTTCGTCAATCTTCGCGAACGCTGCATTTTTACGGGCTGATTTTCACCTTTTTTGTTTTTGAACTCGGCTTTTTCGTGTTCAATATTTTTGAGTCGATCAATTACCATTCGCAGTCCAGTTTTTCCATTGGCGTCAATTTGCTGTGGGATAATTTCATGGTTTTCAGTTATTTGTGTGTGGCACTTTCCGCCATGGCATTTATGCTCGGCGAGTCGGTTTTATTGAAGTTGATTTCCAAGTTTTTTTACCGTCAGAATATCCTTTCTACCAGCCTGATCTGGCTTGGGGGAATGGTGCTGGCATTACTGAACAATAACCATTTTGATTTTACAGGCCTGGCGGTGGTTTGCACTGTCGGGGTATTGGTTTTGCTTTCCTGGCGATGGCGCAATTTCCGCAAAAAAGGAAGTATCAGCTATGCAACGGTTTTATACCTGTTTTTGGGGACGATCATCGTTTCGGTGCTGGGAACGATCTCCGTACAGAAATACCAGAGTTATAATTTGGGGGCAAGCCGAGAGCGATTCATCAATAACCTGAATGTTGAAAACGACATTATCGGGGAATATCTGTTGCAGCGCGTCGGGCAAACCATGAGCGAGGATGCCTGGGTGAGTCGCTTAATTACCCACCCGAAGCAGTTGGTGAAGTTCGATGATGAGTATTTTCAGCGACGTTTTCTCAATGACTATTTCGATAAATATACCGCGCAGTTTTATTTCTTTGACCGTGATGGCTTACCGATTTCGGTAAACAATACCGAAACGCTGGATCGGATTCGGGTGGAGTTTCGGAAAACGATGACGGAGACAGACTACCCTTCGGTATATCAACTGAAAGATGCCTCCTTTGGCGCAAACTTGACCTACTCCTGTGTGTTTACCGTTCGGGATCAGGGAGGTGCTGAAGGGTATGTGGTGATCAAACTGGTGCATCAGGATTTGAATCAGAACAGTGTTTTTCCGTTGCTGTTAATGCACGAGAAGAAAAAAAATAACAGTTATGATGAGTCGAAGTTCAGCTACGCGGACTTTGCTTTTGATGAACTGCAATTTCAGAGTGGCGCTTACAATTACGCCAAATTTTTCAATCAGGATTTATTGCAGAATCCTGCGCTTTACGAAAGTGGCGTTGTGGTGAATGGCTATCGGCATATTGGCATCCGCGAGAAGGAAAACCGTGTTCGGGTGGTTACACACGCCGTTTATGGGCTCTATGACCTGTACACGGATTTTGCTTATATCTTCCTGATCATGATTTTGCTGGCCTCCCTGGTGGTGGTAAGCTTTGGTTTCCTGATGCTTTCGCAGAATGTAAAACTGAACTTCGTTGCCAAGATTCAGATCTACCTGAACTCGGCCTTTTTGGTGCCGCTGTTGGCGCTTTCGGTTACCACACTGAGTATGATGGTCAACACTTCCAAGCGATCGGTAATCAGCTCCTACAGCTCCAAGGCGGAAGGGCTTGCCAATAACCTCAACGAGGTGATGGTGCGTTATCATGACCGCATTTTTGACAAAAAAGATATTGTGGCGGAAATTGCCAAGGTGGCGAATATTTCCTCGCTTGATATTGCGCTTTATGATGTGCGCGGAAAACTCATTACTTCCAATCAGCCGATGATCTTTCAGCGGCAGTTACTCTCGAATCACATTAACCCGAAAGCATTGCGGGCCTTGGTTTTTGAAGGTGAGCAAAAAGTGGTTTTTGATGAATATGCTGGTGATTACGAATACAAACAAGTGTATGTAGCCTTACGCTCCGCCTTGGATGGCACACTGATGGGGATTATCGGGGTACCTTTCTTTCCTGTAAATCCAATTTCAGACCCCTTGCTTAACGAGGGCGTGAACAGTATTATCAATCTGTTTACCGTGATTTTCATCATCTTCCTTTCGGTGGCTTTCTTTGCATCGAGGTGGCTGACCTACCCGATGACCCTTTTGGCGCAACGGATCCGACAAACAAACCTGACGTCGCTCGATCAGCCCCTGCATTGGCGTTCTGATGATGAAATTGGTGCGCTGGTGAAGGAATACAACCGGATGTTGCGGAAGCTTTCCGACAATAAATTGCAGATGGCACAAACGGAAAAGCAATCTGCCTGGCGGGAGATGGCCCAACAGGTGGCGCATGAAATTAAAAATCCGCTGACACCGATGAAGCTGCGCCTGCAATATATGCAAATGGTGATGTCGAATAGTGAAGCAGAGGAAGTGGAGCGGATCCGTGGTGCAATTGATATGCTGCTGGGGCAGGTGGATACCCTCTCGGAAATTGCTACCTCTTTCAGTGAGTTTGCAAAAATGCCGATGCCCATCAAGGAAACTTTTAATTTCTCGACCGAATTGCGCCGAGTGATTGAATTGCATCGAACCCCCGAACGTGGGCAATTGGTGTATCCAGAAATCCCTGATCAAATGATGGTGGAAGGAGATCAGCAACTGATCGGTAGAACATTGTCAAATTTGATAATCAATGGCTTTCAGGCAGTGTCTTCTGATGTTGAACCGCTGATAGAACTTCAGCTTGCCGATCTTGGCGAGGTGATCGAAGTGGCTATTAAAGACAATGGTGTGGGGATCGCTGAGGACATTCAGTCGAAGGTTTTCCTGCCGAACTTCAGTACTAAATTTTCAGGATCAGGCATTGGCCTGGCCATTGCCAAACGAGGGATAGAGCATGCGGGAGGAAAAATCTGGTTTGATTCTGAAGAAGGGAAGGGCACCACTTTCTTTGTGCAGTTGCCAAAGCAAATAACGGTTTGATCGACCCTAAAAAGGCGATCTGAGGTTACTGATGATGGGTCGATGACTTTATTTACCTGATCTATGCTAAAGTCTTCTTTAAATCTAATGTAAATGATTTCCTCGTGCAGGGTATGGATGTCCCAATGCCATTTAGTTAAGGGGTTCAATATGGCACTCGCCTGAATTTGAAATGCCAGTATTGTGGTTGTTCTTACCACCCACCTAACCATTTGAATAATTCAAGGAGAGAAACCAATAATATCGCCGTGGTGTTAGGCGCAAATAATTGCGTTTCTACAGGGTGATGCACTTAACTTAATGATATTGAGGATGCAACTTCATATGTACGCTAAGCCATAAAATACAGTTACCAGTCAAATCACGAGAAGTAAACGGGGGGAACTTTTGTAATTTGTGGGCACTTAACTTAAAGGATTAATCCAGATAATCCCGAACGTCAAAGATGGTCATTCCAAGTGCCTTGCCAGCAGCAATTCCGTGGTCACCGTCTTCAAATACAGCACAATCTTCAGGAGCAACACCCATTAATTCAGCACAGCGGGCGAAAGTCTCAGGGTCAGGTTTGGGCTTGGCAACATCTTCGATCGTTACGATGGTCGTGATGATTTCCTCCAAACCGATGGCTTTCAAGCTATGTGTGGTCAGGTGAGGAATGTTTCCCGTTCCTGCGGACATCGGTAGTTTTCCGTGGTAAGCTTTGGCTACATCTACCGTGATGGAAATCGGCTGAACCTGATCGGCGAGCGCGAGGTAAGCCTCTTCTTTCTCTGCAGAAACCCGCTCAATGTCTAATGAAAGGCCGTGGCGCTGATTAAGCAATGCCGTTACTTCAGTCGTTGGTTTTCCTGCCCATTCATAAAACAGCGATTCTGGGAACTCAAATCCATAGCGGTCAGCAATGGCTTTCCATGCCAAATAATGCGTTGGCATGGTATCAGCCAAAGTTCCATCTACATCAAAGATCAACCCTTTGATGTGCGCAGGGATAATAATCTGCTTTTTCATCGTTTCTTATTTTCTTCAGCGACCATCGCCCTGAGAAGCTTGTTGGCCGAGATAAATTGTTGTAAAGATTCAGGTTCCGCCTTGGTGATTTCTGTATTGGGGCCCTCCCATATTTTATCGCCTTTATAGAGGAAAATAATGTGATCGCCAATTTCGAGTACGGAATTCATATCATGACTTACAACTACCGTGGTGGTGTTATATTCGAGGGTAATTTCCCTGATCAGTCCATCAATAAGAATGGACGTCTGTGGGTCAAGGCCTGAATTGGGCTCATCGCAAAACAGGTATTTGCTGTTATTGATAATGGCTCGGGCAATGCCCACCCGCTTCTGCATACCGCCCGAAATTTCCGAGGGCATTTTGTGATGTGCGTGCTCGAGGCCTACCCGTTTCAGGATATCGGCTACGCGGTCCTCTTTCTCGCTTTCACTGTAATCGGTCAGCATATCAAGGGGGAATTTCACATTTTGAGCCACCGTCTTGGAGTCAAAAAGTGCAGACCCCTGAAACAGCATGCCGATTTCCTGCCGGATTTCTTTTTGCATTTTCAGCTCACAATCATAAAAACTGCGCCCATTGAAAAGCACTTCCCCTTCCTCAGGAGGGTAAAGCCCCACAATTGATTTCAGCAACACGCTTTTTCCTGTACCAGATGCGCCAATAATCATATTGACTTTTCCCTGCTCGAAGGTCCCATTGATATTCCTGAGGATCGATTTCCCCATGAAAGATTTGCTAAGATTTTTTACTTCAATCATGTCAATAAAATTATAATAACAATTCAGCAAGGAAGAAATCAGCCACCAAAATAATCAAACAGCTGTTTGTTACCGCTCTTGTCGATGATTTACCAACCTCCAAAGCACCTCCTGTGGTGAAGAAGCCCTCGTAGGCTGAAACACTCGAAATGATAAAAGCAAAAACAATGGACTTGATCAGTGCAAATGCCACATTCCATGGGATAAATTCTGTGCGAATTCCCTGAATATATTCAACTGGCGTAAGTGCTCCTGTAAGGGTAGTCGATAAGTAACCGCCTGTCAGGCCGAGTGCAATAGCGAGAATGACCAACAAAGGGTAGGTGATCATGGTCGCGGTGATTTTCGGAAGGACCAAATAGCTCGAAGAGTTGATACCCATCACCTCCAGGGCAGAAATCTGCTCGGTGATTCGCATGGTGCCGATTTGCCCAGCAATGCTCGACCCTACTTTTCCGGCAAATACCAGTGCTGTAATGGTTGGGGCAAGCTCAAGAAAGGTCATTTCTCTAACAATAAAGCCAATCACGGTATTGGGGATCAGTGGGTTGGTCATGTTGTAGGCAGTTTGAATAGCCGTAACACCACCAATAAAAGTCGATATCAGTGCAACAATGATGATGGAGTTGTAACCGATCTCCACCGCTTCCTCAAACGTCAATCTAACGTAAAGACTAAATCTTTCTCTATTGACGAAAAGGGATTTAATGAATAAACAATACTTTCCTAAATTCGAAATCATGAATTATCTTAAAGTGGTTTTACTGCAAAGATGCCACAGATTTATAAAAATGAATCAATTCAACGTGTTTTTTTGCGGAACTTAATATAATTAGCGTTTTTTTGCTGAATCATGTCGCTATACATCACGTTTTTTTGGTGTTGCAAGGCATTAATTTATAGGAAAACAAAAATTTAATCCTTTTTAAATGAATCCATTAATCGTCGTTACGGGAGGTACCAAAGGTATCGGTAAAGCCATTATCCACCGCTTTGCCCAGGCAGGTTTTGATATTGTTACCTGCGCCAGAAATGAAGCAGATCTACTGCACCTTAGGGAAGAGCTGCTGAAGCAATTTCCTGAAACAAAGTGCTATGTGGCCACTGTGGATATGTCGAAAAAAGAGGAGGTGAAAAGCTTTGGCGAGTTGGTGAACAGCCTGCCGCAGGCAGTGGAAGTGTTGATCAATAATGCAGGGCGGTTTATTCCAGGCTTTATTCATGAGGAAGAAGAGGGTGTTTTGGAGGAAATGATCGAAACCAACCTGTACAGCACCTACCACCTGTGCCGTTCGATAGTTCCAGAGATGAAGGAGCGGAAAGCGGGCCATGTTTTCAATATTTGTTCAACGGCAAGTATTACCGCCTACACCAACGGTGGCTCTTATGCCATTTCCAAACATGCTCAACTCGGCCTGACCCGTGTATTGCGGGAAGAAATGAAGGAGCATGGGGTGAAGGTTACCGCGATTATGCCCGGGGCAACCCTGACCGCCTCCTGGGATGGGGTAGATTTACCCGAAGAGCGCTTTATGAAAGCGGAGGATGTTGCCGAAAGTGTATGGAGTGCCTACCAGATGAGTCCTTCGGCCGTGGTGGAAGAAATCGTGATCCGTCCACAGCTCGGTGATTTGGGGTAGCAGATTTATGGGTGGTTTTTCGGTGATGAGCCGTTAAATTGGTATTTTTGCGTAGGTGGTCAGAAGAAAAAGGTGGTTTTCAAATCGGTTTTTCCACGCCTATTGTTTTTGGTAAGCATATTTTTCATAGCTTCAGCTATGTTTTTGATAGAAATAATCTGATGTCAGAGAATAATAATTTAGAAGGTAAATATTGTCCGAGCCTTACCCGCTATCAGCGTCGAAAGGCGTCTGTAGTTCATATAGGGAAAGTGCCGATGGGCGGAGATTTTCCGATACGGGTACAATCCATGACCACGGTGGATACCATGGATACTCAGGCGGTGGTAGAAGAAACCATCCGTATGGTAGATGCTGGCTGTGAGTATGTCCGCATTACCGCACCCTCCAAAAAGGAAGCGGAGAATTTAGCCAATATCAAGGCGGAATTACTCAAAAGAGGCTACGATGTCCCTTTGGTGGCTGATATTCATTTTACTCCCAATGCGGCGGAAGTGGCTGCACGCATTATCGAGAAGGTGCGGATTAACCCAGGGAATTATGCTGATAAAAAACGCTTTGAGCAGATAGAATACACTGATGAGGAATATCAGGCGGAGCTGGATCGTATCCGCGCCAGATTTGCCCCGTTGGTTGAAATTTGTAAAGCGCACGGTACGGCGATGCGTATCGGTACCAACCATGGGTCGCTTTCTGATCGTATCATGAGCCGTTATGGTGATACCCCGCTGGGGATGGTGGAATCTGCTTTGGAGTTTCTGCGGATCTGTGAGGACCTCGACTATCACGAAGTGGTGTTGTCGATGAAAGCTTCCAATACGCGTATTATGGTGCAGGCTTACCGAATGCTGGTAGAACGCATGGAGCAGGAAGGTATGCGTCCATACCCGTTGCACCTCGGCGTTACCGAAGCAGGAGATGGTGAAGATGGCAGGATTAAATCTGCCGTTGGAATTGGGACCCTGCTGGAAGATGGTATTGGCGATACTGTGCGGGTATCATTGACCGAAGCACCAGAAGCCGAAGCACCAGTAGCAAAAAAATTGATTGACCGATATGTGGGACGTGCCGAACACGCTGAAATCCCAGCACTGAAACAATCGCCTGTAAACCCTTACACTTATGAGCGCAGAAAAACACAGGAAGTAAGTGTTTTTGGTGGTGCGCAGGTGCCCCGGGTAATTGCAGATATTTCTGCCCTGACCGCCCGTGGCGAGGTGCAATATAAAGACCTTAAAGTAATTGGCCACCATTATTTGCCTGAACTGGACAAGTGGAAAATGGGCGACCTTGGGGCTGATATGGTTTATGTGGGTAAGCACCCTTTGCCTTTCATGTTACCCAATGGACTGAAAGCGTTGGTGGATGCTTCGCTATGGCAACAGCAGGAAGCCGACGAACATCAATACCCTGTTTTTACTGCGCAAGAATGGTTGGCAACAGCACGTCAGCACGAGGCGCTGAACTTCATCCGCCTGTCTATGGCCGATTGGTCGGAAGCGTTGAAGGCGTCTTTGAAAGATTATCCAGTGGTATTTTTACTCGAGACTGAAAATGATCACGCCATGGTGGCCACCCGCCGTTTGATTTTTCAGCTGATGATGGAAAATGTGAACGTTCCTGTGGTTGCATGGAAACGATATGCCGAGCTGGAAGAGGAAGATTTTCAGGTGCATGCTTCAACAGATGTTGGAGGCCTGCTGATTGATGGCCTGGGGGATGGCGTAATGCTGAGCCCGAAATTTGTGGATCAGGATGCTGATGCCATGATGACCAGGGTAAAAATGTACAACCAGGTGAGTTTTGGTATTTTGCAGGCAGCAAGAACGAGAATGACCAAAACGGAATATATTTCTTGCCCTTCCTGCGGAAGAACGTTGTTTGATTTGCAGGAAACCACCGCCATGATTCGCCAGCGGACGGATCACCTCAAAGGGGTGAAAATCGGTATTATGGGCTGTATTGTTAACGGGCCAGGAGAGATGGCTGATGCAGATTATGGCTACGTAGGATCTGGCGTCGGGAAAATCACCCTGTACCGTGGGCAGGAAGTAGTGAAGCGAAATGTGCCTTCTGAAAATGCGGTGAATGAGCTGATTGAAATTATCAAAGAGGACGATAATTGGTTCGATCCACAATCATAATAAAAAACGTGGTGATCGGCTAACTTTGTGGTCGATCATCGGGTTTTCCCAATATCAACACTTATACTATGAAAGAATCTACCGATGAAAAACCAAAGGGCTGGAAAGCCTATTTTCAGTTCTCTGAAGTTTTAGGCTACTTTTTCAGAAAGAAAGACCCTAATCGTCCGACCTCCTTCAGCCTGAAAATGATGCACGGAGTCAATAAAATCTCTATCCTGATGTTTCTGATAGGGGTAGTGTATTTGGTAGTGCGTAGGTTGATGTATTAACGCGGAACACGGGCTATGCTTTGGCCTTGCCTAAAAGTGCCGTGTTTCTAAACACTTGTAAGGCGCCTCTGAAGGAAAAAATATTGCTCGTTTCATAGTTCACCTTTGTTCTCCAAAGTTCATTCTGAAGGTGCTTGCGGGTATTGCCAATCGATTCCCGTGTGGCAAGGTATTCATCCTTCATAATGGAAGCGATTTTGAGCTCTTCCATCAATTGGCTGAGCTTTTTCCAGATAATGGCATTGGTGGCACAGTGCATTCCTTCAGTCTGTAAAAAATCGACCATCGGGATGCCGCTCAAACCTCTCAGTTCATGGGCAAGCGCAGGAAATTCCATTTTGTGCAATTCCCGAATCTCCACCTCAAGATTGCACTTGATGATGTTGAGATTCCTGATTTTTTGAATAAAATAATCATCCTCAGGAAGATTTTGCCACTTCTCGAATTGTTGCTGCATAACGGTTAGTGCCCGTTTTCCTGTAGAAGACAGACGATGCCTGTTATTCTGCATCTGATCGATGAAATTTTGCAGGCTTGCTTCGAATTGAGCTTCGTGATATAGAACAACATTTGGCATTTGTTACAATTTTAATTTTTAAAAAAATCAGGTATTGCATTGGAATAAACTCTATTTCAGTTCTTTATGCTGAAATTGTTCTCCTTTGCGTAAATAATCTGCGTACCTTATTTGTTTGAAGATAAACATCTCAAGTAATCAAGCTTGTTTTTCCCCAAAACAGCACATTAAAAATTGGCAATTCGATCGCCTTATTAAGGTACACACTATTAATAGTGCAATTGATGACAGAAAACCACTTTCGAGATGCATTATTTTTATGTTGATTTTTCAACCAATTTCAAATGTTTTGCAATGTTGTACTGTGATTGCGTGGATTTTAGTGGTAGGTTTTGAGGTGTAGGTATTGATGTAGTTTATGCTTAAACCATGCTTGCCCATTAATATTTGTATCATTTTTCCGTGATGTAAGTTTCTCGTTGAGGTTACCTGTTTTTTAGTATAGAATTGTTTGCGATAAAAATTTTTTCAGCTGAAAAAGCGCCTTTTTATTTCTGTCAGAAAAAATCTCAGTACTTTTCTCTACATTTACACCCTCAATATTTACCCTGGCAGTTGGTTTAAGTGAGCCTGCTGCCAATGTGTTTCAGTAATTGGCTTTCTATACAAATAATATGCTTCAGCAAATTTTTCAGCTCGATCAGGGGTGGTTTTTGGCACTTAATCAATGGCATTGGGATTTTCTTGATCCGATCATGTATGCTATTACCTATAAATTTACTTGGATTCCCTTTTATGCTGTGCTGTTGTATTTTTTGGTTAAACAATACAAAAAGGAGGTATGGGTATGGATTTTAGCCATTGTCGTGTGTATTGTTTGCGCCGATCAACTGGCGAGCGGCCTGATCAAACCTCTTTTTATGCGACCGAGGCCAAGCCATGAGCCGCTGCTTGAAGGTTTGGTGCATGTGGTCGGTACCCGTGGAGGAAAATTTGGATTTGTTTCCTCACATGCTTCGAATACTTTCGGATTATCCTTATTATTATATAAAATCATGAAGCCGCGATACCCATGGATCAAATGGTTATTTTTTTGGGCGGTGGTTGTGGCTTATTCCCGAATTTATGTGGGGGTACATTATCCCCTTGATGTGATTGGCGGTGCACTGGTCGGTTTGTTCTCTGGTTGGGTAGCCGTGAACTTTGGGAATTTGCTGACGCATTTATTTTTAAAGAAAGATGAAGAAAAAAACGGATAGTTATCAACACCAGGGATTGCGCCGGCAACTGATTCTTGAGCTGCAAAAAAAAGGCATTACCGATAAAAATGTTTTGGCCGTGATGGGTAAAATCCCCCGACATTACTTTTTTGATGAGGCTTTTTTGTTTCATGCCTATGAGGACAAGGCTTTTCCAATAGGCGATGGGCAAACGATCTCTCAGCCATATACGGTCGCTTTCATGACGCAACTTTTGGGCGTGAAAGCGGGATATAAAATTCTTGAAATTGGTACAGGCTCAGGCTATCAGGCATCGGTGTTATGCCATTTGGGTGCTGCGGTATATTCTGTAGAGTATGTCAAGAATTTACATTTGAAAGCCGCAGAACAGCTTAATGAGTTCGGTTTCTCACCCACTTTATTTTGGGGCGATGGCTCCAAGGGTTTGCCTGCACATGCGCCTTATCAAGGGATAATCGTAACGGCGGGAGCACCAAATTTACCACAGGTTTTGTTAGAGCAACTTGTGGTTGGTGGTCGGTTGGTTATTCCTGTTGGTGACCATGAGCGACAAAAAATGTATCGATATACCCGTGTTTCGGAAACCAAATTCGAACAGGAGATATTTAATGATTTTAGTTTTGTACCTTTGAAAGGAACCTTTGGTTGGTAGATATTATGGAGGAAGGAATGGATAAAGCACAGATGACGGATTTTTCCGCAGTATCATTTTTAGATCACGATCTGCTGTTTGTAGTCAATGAAGCGCACGACGAAAAACAGGTGGCCGAAGTGGCCGAACAACTGCTTGCCGATGTGTATGTGGCTGAAGAGGCTACCACTGAAGATGCTGAAGCAGCAATTCCATTTCCTGTATATGGCAATGCGGAAGCTCAGGTGCTGGTGATTGTAAAATACCCTGCTGGCCTGCCTGATAATGACCGAACGCTGCTGTCCAATATCCTGAAAGCAAAAGATTTTAACATCGAGGACGTGGCTTTGGTCAACATGAGCGAAGCGGAAGGTTTCGGCTTTGCGATGCTTCGTGAGCACCTTCCAGCCACTTTCATCCTGACTTTCGGGCTCTCTGAAGCCGATATTCCAGAGTTGCGAGGCTTGCAGTGGAATGTCGCCCGTAAGGGAAAAACACTCACTGTTTGCCCAACGAACAGCCTGTCTTTAATGCACAATGACCGTGACGCCAAGCTGGCACTTTGGAACATGATTAAAGGTTTGCCCATTGCCTGATCTGGGCATGGTAGCCGTAGATGCATGACCATCTAAACACTAACCATATTACTTCATATAAAAAAATCGGGCTTCAATCGTTTTTGGGTTTGAAATGAGCATGTATTTATTGATCTTCGGGATTATAGAAATCAAATCATTTCATGAAAAGTTGAAGCCATTCTGAATGGGCTTTTCTTTTCGAAAAATACGCTCGAATGTCTAAAAATTTAAGACTCCATTCTTTTTTAGTGCTGCTGCTTGTCGCCCTGTCTTCTATAGCAGTTGCCAAACCTAATGTACACTACCAGTTGAGTATGCCGATGCCTCAAACGCATTATTTTGAGGTGGCCTTTAAAGTAGATAATTTCAGAGGCCAGCAGGCGGAAGTGCAGATGCCAGTCTGGGCACCAGGAAGCTACCTTGTTCGGGAATTTGCTGGCCATGTGGAAGGGGTAAAAGTTACTGCGCAAAATGGGCAGGAGCTGACCTTCAGGAAAAAAGACAAAGCCACCTGGGTGGTCAATACCAAAGGAAATCACAGTTTTACTTTCTCTTATAAGGTTTACGCTTACGAACTTTCGGTGCGTACCTCCTTTATCGATGCCTCCCATGCATATATCAATGGGACTTCCGTTTTTATGTACCTGAAAGGGCATAAAGATTTGCCGATCAAGTTGGCGATTACTCCTGCTGAGGGTTGGTCAACGATTTCTACGGCGATGGATGCAGGGAAAGAAAAAAACACTTTCACGGCCAAAGATTACGATGAGTTGGCAGATAGCCCTATTGAAATAGGCAACCAAACGGTATTTGATTTTACGGCCTCAGGGGTGAAGCACACCGTTGCGATGTACGGGCAGTCGAATTACGATATTCCTTCGCTTCAGGTAGATATGAAAAAAATTGTGGAGCAGGAAACGGCAGTTTTCGGTGGTAATCCGAACGAGGGTAGCCATTACCTTTTTATTGTTCACAATATTGAGAACCCTGGAGGAGGGCTGGAACATAAGAAATCGACCACCTTGCAGGCTGAACGCTGGCAATACGGTACTGACAGTGGCTACAAACGATTTCTATCGCTGGTAGCGCACGAATATTTCCACCTTTGGAATGTTAAGCGTATTCGCCCAGAAGCTTTGGGGCCATTTGATTATCAGCATGAAAATTACACCTCCTTATTATGGGTGGCCGAAGGAGTAACCACTTATTATGACGACCTGTTGCTGCTTCGTTCTGGTGCTTATACGCAAGAGCAATATTTGAGTAAGTTGGCGGCCACAATCACAAGGGTGGAAAATCAGCCAGGCTCACGGGTACAATCCTTGGCAAGTTCATCTTTTGATGCCTGGATCAAGGGTTACCGCACAGATGAAAACTCTTACAACTCCACGATCTCTTATTATACTAAAGGAGTCGTTGTGGCGGCCTTGTTGGATGCCATTATTATTGACGGCTCAAAAGGGAAGTATAAACTCGACGACGTGATGAAGTCATTGTATCAGCATTATCTGAAAACAGGGAAGGGCTATGATGAAGCTTTGGTGAAATCGACGGTTGAAAAGTATGCCAAGCAAAACCTGGATCAGTTTTTTGCTGATGTTATCCATGGTACGAAAACCATTGATTACAAGAAATATTTTGCTGCGGTTGGAATGAATTTGACAGATGCAGGTCTTCAGGCTAAAAAATCGCCATCTCTTGGGGTGTATTTCAGCAATTCAGGAAATGATGTTGTGGTTCGTACAGTGGTGCGTGGCGGTGCCGGATGGAACGATGGGCTGAATGTTCATGATGAAATTCTGGCGGTTGATGGTGTCCGAATGACGATGGACAATTACAAGTCGGTGCTGAGCCGAATGGAATCAGGCAAAGCGATCGATGTATTGATTAACAGAGATGGTTTACTTCAAACAATCAAGGTGACGCCTCAGCCAATGCAGACGCACCAATACAAGTTCAGTGAAATGGATAAATCGACTAAGCAACAAGAGAAACTTAAAGCGATTTGGCTGGCAAAAAATGATTAATTTTTTTCAGATACCATAATTGAATTGCATAAAAAAAGCGAGTTCTTCTAAAGGACTCGCTTTTTTATTCATTGTTATTTCTTGATTATTTTTATGAGCTATGCAGACATTTTTTAGTTTCCTCCGTAAGGATCCCTTCATAAATGATGTTGATCATATGGTCGAAAATCTCTGATGGCGAAGAAGGAATCTGCTCCACCATCTCTTCGGGCATCGAGCTGTAAAACTCTGCATTGATCAGGTTACTGATACCCGAAGCGTAAAGTGCTACCACCAACGGCTGGTTGATTTCTGGGTTGATATGCCCTTTTTTCACACCTTCCTCAATCAGGCGGCTGAAGCGATTGAAGGCCGCTTCCTTTTTGTAGGCATTGATCTCGCGCCAAAGTTCAGGGACATTGCGCTGTAAATCCTCAATTAACACGGGACTGATATCACTAAGTTCAACAGCGATAAACTTCAGCATGGTTTTGAGTTTTGTAGCGTATTCCAACTCTGTGTCATTCAGTATTTTATTGACACCATCGCCTGTTTTTCTTTTGAACTCCTCAATCACTTTCGAAAGCAGTTCATACTTGCCCTTAAAGTGCTTGTAAAGTGTTTTTTTACTCATTCCTAATTGTAGGGCGATGTCATCCATGGTAACCTTCGTATAGCCCTGAGTTAAAAAAAGTTGTTTAGCTGTATCCTGAATTTTCTTTTTATTAGCAGCTTGCTTATCCATTGAAATCTATGGTTTGTACATCGGGTGCTTTGGGCGAAGGAGCGTTTTCTAAATGCTCGGTTTCCTTTTTGTGAGCTTTGTGAAGTCAGCCAAAAATAAGAAACTGATATTGGTACGTTTCCACCTGCGCGATGTTTAATTGAGATATTGTCTTGAATTTTACGCTTAAATATACAAAAAAAAGTGATTTAATATAAGCAAGAAGGAAACTAATATTCGTTTTCGGTTTTCGGTTTCTACTTTTTTTTATGATCGGTGTTTAAATATTTTTATAGAATGGCTGCATTAAGTTTACCATTTCTGAGGTGTACTGATCGTTGGGTTGTTTGATGGTTAACGAATGGCGACGATAGTGGAAGCCTGCATTTTTCCCAAAAACGTTGATCTGTCTGGGGTTGTGCGCCCCTTCCTTGGGGTAGATGACCAATGTTTCCTGAATGAAGAGTTGCTCCACGATCATATCGAGCTCAATCCAGTCGCATTGGGTTTTGGGAAGTAAAATATGACACAGCCCCTGAGGAGCCAGTAATAAGCGAATGGATGCTGCAAGTTCGTTGAAGGGCAACAGATCATTATGAAAAGCTTTGCGGCGGGCTTCGTCGGTACTTTTGAGGTGGTCAGGGAAAAATGGCGGATTTACCGCAATCAGGTCGAAGGTATGTGGGGCGTTGATGGCGAAATCCTGAATGGTACCATGGTGTATATGGAGCCGATCGCTGAAAGGGGAGTTGCTGAAATTCTCCTTTGCCTGCTGAAAAGCCTTGAGGTCTACCTCAATAGCATGAACTTCCGCCTCGGGGTAGCGCTGGGCGAGCATCAGGCTCAGTAGCCCTGTGCCTGCGCCAATGTCAAGAATTTTTACAGGGTTTTGGTGGTGTGCAAAGGCACCTAAAATGCATGCGTCGGTGGTTACCTTCATGCCACATTGGTCCTGGGCAACAGAGAATTGTTTAAAATGAAAAGCCATTGAATATGAAAGATGTGATCCTCAAAAAAAATACCTTAGTGAATCGGTTCACTAAGGCAATTTTATACAATAATTTATAATAAGGTGTTGGCTTCTTGCTCAAAGCCAGCGTCGATTAGGTGTGGTGGATGGTCTGCCGCAAGGGTTGCCAATTCATCTGCACGTTCGTTCTCAGGAATACCTGCGTGCCCTTTCACCCACTTCAGTTTAACGTCATTTACCCGCTTGTACGCGGGAATGAAGCGTTGCCAAAGGTCGGCATTTTTCTTGCCCTTAAAGCCTTTTTTTACCCATCCCCAGAGCCATCCTTTTTCTATGGAATTAATCACATACTGAGAGTCGGAGTGAATAACAACAGGTAGTTCAGGTCTTTTTATAGACTCCAAAGCAACAATTACCGCCAAAAGCTCCATTCGGTTATTGGTGGTTTTTCGATAGCCTTGGCTGAGTTCTTTTCTGTGCTGACCAAACATTAAGACGACACCATAGCCTCCAGGGCCCGGGTTTCCTCTCGATGATCCATCAGTGTAAACTGTTATTTGACTCATAACATTAAGTTGGATTTGAATAGTTTAATGGCGATGGCAAGTAGAATAATTCCAAACACTTTCCGCAAAATCGTCAGCCCTCCAGTGCCTATCTTTTTTTGTAGCCATCCACAGGATTTCAGAACGACATACACCACAAGTAAGTTGACCAGGATCCCTGTCAGGATGTTTTCCGTCAGGTAGGTGGTTTTCAGTGAAATAATGGTGGTCATGGTTCCGGCACCTGCCAAAAGAGGAAAAGCGATCGGTACTATGGCAGAAGCTCCGGTGTCCGAAGGTTCCGTTTTGAAAAGCTCTATACCCATAATCATCTCAAGCCCCATAAGAAACAAAATAATGGCCCCCGCAACGGCAAAAGAGGCGACATCTACCCCGAAGAGCCCCAGTAAGTTCTCTCCCAAAAACAAGAACAGAATCATAATCCCCCCAGCCACGAGGGTTGCTTTCCCTGATTGCACATGACCGATTTTTTGTCTAAGGTCAATAACAATCGGAATAGAACCGACAATATCGATAATCGAGAAAAGAATCAAACTAACGGAGATGATCTCTTTGAGAGAAAAGTGCTCCAGTGCAAAGTTAAAAGACATGGATAAATTGTGGTGTAGGTGGTTTAATTTATTTCGACAAAAACTGCTGTAAAGCCTGGATTCCTGTGAGAGGAATGGCAGGGAAATTGGCGATGCGAAAGCTGCTGTCTTTCCAGGCGCCATAGCCATTGCCCAGCAAAATACCTGCGGCTTTGGCTTTGGCTTTGATCTCGCGAATTTCTTCCGGCTGCCCTTTAATGGCAAGCACTGTTTTAGATTGTATCAGTTCATTTTTGACCAGCAACTCATAACCATTTTCACTCAGGAAATTTTTCCATTGTAACCATTGCGCATGCAGTCGGTCATCAGTAACGGCAATATGCTCACTGTCCTGCAGCGTACGCAACAACAGATAAATGTTACTGACATTCGGCGTGTGGGTTGTCTGAAATTTTTCCGCTTGTTTAATCATGCTCCCCAGGGCATTATAGTGACTGTTAGCAGTGGCCAGCGCACGCTCCTGCGCTTTGGGAGAAAGAATAATCACGCTCATCCCTGCCGGCAAACCAAAGCATTTTTGTACAGAAGCATACCAGATATCTGCCTGATTAAATGGCAGGCGCAAACCAGCCATGGAGCTTGTGGCATCCAGGGCGATCAGTGCTTCAGGGTAATGGCGACGAACCAAATGCAGGCTGTTTTCCGGCAGTTGTGTTGCATTGCTGGTTTCATTGTGTGTCAGGCAAACCAAATCGGGTTTTTCACTTTTATAAGCCTCAAAATCGGGCATCTCTTCTACCTCATAAGGCGCTTTTAGCGTGCGCTCTTCCCCACAAATCTGCTCATGGTAGCTGGCCCATTTTTCACCAAAAGCACCATTGTAAAAGTGCAGGCTCCGTTGGGGCTGAATACTCTGCGCAATATTTTCCCAGCATTCCGTTGCCGAGGAGGAGAACATCACCACATAATCCGCAGGGATTTCAAGCTTACAACGAATCACCTCCTGAAGCTCTTTATTCATGGCAATAAACTCCGGGCTGCGGTGGTTCATGCTTAAAATACCAGTATCGAAAGCCTCCTGAAAGTATTGGGGCAGCTGCGCGTGCACCGCTGAAGGACCTGGTGAAAAAGTGTACATATTAGAACGGAATAATTTTTTTTACTTGATGAAGTGTGCCAGTGCCAAACGGTAACTGTCCATTCCAAATCCTGCAATGACCCCTTTGCAAACAGGGGAAAGATAGCTTTTGTGGCGGAAAGGCTCTCGCTTGTGCACATTCGATAGGTGTACCTCAATCACTGGGGTGTTGACCGCACTAATGGCATCAGCGATGGCGACGGAAGTATGGGTGTAGGCGCCGGCATTCAGGATGATACCATCAAAAGAGAAGCCAACTTCGTGAATTTTGTCAATGATAGCCCCTTCGTGGTTAGATTGAAAGTATTCCAGCTCAATTTCTTCAAATTTTGATTTTAATTCTTTAAAATAGTCTTCGAAGCTCTGATCACCATAAATGGTTTTTTCTCGGACGCCCAAAAGGTTCAGGTTCGGGCCGTTAAGTATGAGGATGTTCATGGGTTGTCTGTGTTTTTTCACATGTAAAGATAATCAAGCACCTTAAAATGCCCAAAGGGCATCAATTTACTAATGGATTTTGTATTTTTGTAGCATGAACTGGCAGTATTATATCGACTCATTTAAAAATTACCTCCGTCTGGATCGACGGATGGCAGACAATACCACCGAAGCCTACCTGCGGGACCTCTATAAATTGGAGGAATTCGGGCGCTTGCGGAACTGGAATATTGGCCCTACGGAAGTGTCAGAGGTGCAATTGCATGATTTTTTGGAGTATCTTGGCGAGTTGGGGATGTCAACTTACACCCAGGCGAGAATGCTATCGGGGGTGAAAGCTTTTTATCGCTTCTTGCGTTTTGAAAATGAAATTGAGATTGACCCTTGTTCAAGAATCGACAGTATCAAGCTGAAGCGGAACCCTCCAGAGGTTTTGAATATCGATGAAATCAATCAGTTGATGGACGCCATCGACCTAAGTACTCCAGAGGGACCCCGAAATCTTGCCATCCTGGAAACCCTTTACAGTTCAGGCCTGCGTGTGAGTGAACTGATTAACCTCAAGGTAAATGATATTCATCGCGATATTGGTTTTTTGCGGATTCACGGTAAGGGTAACAAAGACCGCTTGGTGCCCATCGGAAAACCTGCACTGAAGAATATCGATTTTTATTTGGAAGAAATTCGTCCTGCGGTAAATGTAAAGCCAAACAATGAAGATTATGTGTTTCTTAACCGTCGGGGGGCAAAGCTGACCCGGGTGATGATCTTCACGATTATTAAGCGCCTTGCGCAGGCAATTGGCATGAAGAAGGCTGTCGGGCCCCATACTTTCCGCCATAGTTTTGCCACACACCTGATTGAAGGTGGGGCTGACCTGATTGCCGTTCAGGAGATGCTTGGTCATGAGTCTGTAACTACTACGGAGATTTATACACACCTTGATCAGACCTATCTGAAGCAAATTATTACAGAATATCACCCTCGTAGTTAGTGGTGAGATAACTGCAGATCATAAAATTTTCAGGGCCTTCCTCTTTCGGGGAAGGCTTTTTTGATGTTTTTTTCTCTCCATTTATTAATGAGAATAATTTTCAGCCGCTTTTCGGTTAAATTATCAGCGCATTATTTTTCAATCTATTCATTATCATTGTGAAGAAATTATTTTTTGTCTTGCTGATTATCGTCGCCGGCTTTTCGTTTGCCGAAGCCCAGGAATTGAAATTGCCCCTGTATCAGGGCCAGGTGCCCAATGCACTCCGTGCTCCTCGGGAGGAAATTGTGGAGAAAAAAGATGGTATGATGAAACTGTGGAAGGTGGAGTCCCCGGAAATTGCCGTATTCTTTCCATCGAGAAAATATGCCACAGGCGAGGCCGTGATCATTTGCCCCGGAGGTGCCTATCATATGCTGGCTTATGACCTTGAAGGGACTGATATTGCCAGTTATCTGGTTTCGAAAGGCATTACCGCCATCGTCTTAAAATACCGATTGCCTGCGGCCGAAAGTAGTAAGGTAAGATGGGAATCCCCTCTGCTTGATGCAGAACGGGCAGTACGAATAGTGCGCTCACAAGCGAAAGAATGGGGATTGAAACCCGACCGAATTGGGGTGATGGGCTTCTCTGCGGGAGGGCATCTCGCCTCTACGCTCAGTACGCATTTTTCTGCTGAAAATCCACAGGCAAAAGACCCAGTGGACAGGTTTTCTTCCCGACCTGATTTCAGCTGGCTGGTTTATCCTGTTATTTCATTTTCCGACGCCCTGACCCATATGGGCTCACGGAAAAATTTGCTCGGGCAAGAGTGGAACAATAACGATTTGGTGCACCATTTCAGCAATGAATTACAGGTGAAGGAGGATACTCCACCGGCGATTTTAATTCATGGTGTAGATGACCAAGCGGTGAATTACAAGAACAGCATGGTGTATTTTGAGGCTTGTCAGCAAAAGGGAGTGCATGCTGCAATGTTTCTGTATCCGCAGGGTGCGCATGGGTTTGGTCTGGCGGTCGGACAGGAAGGGCTCTCGGGCTGGCTCGACCAGTGTATTGCTTTCACCCGAGGCTTGCCCGCAGCCAATGAGGCACATTGATCGCCTTATTCTGATTGTCTGAAAAGGTTGTTTTTGACCCGCCCAATTCGTTCAAAGGCGTCAGCTTGAGCCAGGTCTTGAAAGAATGGAAGGGAGCATCATTTGTGGGTTACTATGAGTATAGGCTCAAGCAATACCGCCTATCCATGGTGAAATGGGCGGTAATTTATGCTTTTATCCTTAATGATGATGATGTTTGTGATCGCATTTTTGTGGCTCACGGATGGCGCCTTCTTCATAGTACTCCCTTGAAAATACACTCGCCGGACATTGAAGAACTTCAGGCTGCAAAGTGATGTGCGCCAGGTCGAACTTTTTGTCGAGGGACTTTTTGAGTTTATCAATGATGATATTGGTGGTCTTTAGGTCGTAATTATCATCCAGAACAACATGCGCCTCCATCATATTCTGGTGCTCGTTCATTTGCCAAAGGTGGACATCATGCAACGAAACGACTCCCTTGGTTTGCCGTGCAACCGTAATCATATCGGCAGGAGAAACCTCTATTGGGCTGATCTGCATAATAATCTGGTAGCAATTTTTCAGTAGGGGATAACTTGAATATACGAGGTAGGCGGAAATGCCCGTGGCAATGGCGGCATCAAGCCAGTAAATTTCAAAAAACCACATGGCAGCCGCACCGATAATCACGGCAATGGAGGTCATCAGGTCGGTGAGCAGGTGGAGGTAAGCCGACCGGATGTTGAGGCTGTCTTTGGCGTCGTGATGGAGTAGTAAAACACTGATGCCATTGGCAACTACACTGAAAGCGGCAGCGGCAAGTATCCAAAGAGGGTTGTTGAGGCTTCCAGTCGCGCCCGAGATGAGCCGCAGTAGACTTTCATAAAGCAGCACCCCAGCAATAATCAGTAAGGCTAAACCGTTAATCAGGGCTGATAAAATTTCCGCACGGTAATAACCATAGGTGGCATGACCATCAGGCTGCTTCTGACTCATGCGATTGGCTCCCCAGCTGATAACGATCGACAGTGCGTCGCTAAAATTGTGTGCGGCATCGGTGAGTAGCGCCAGGCTGCCGGTAAATATTGCCACAACAATTTGTACAGCGGTAATTCCAATATTAAGCAGGATGGTCAGGAAGAGGTTTCTGCCATTCAGTTGACTGCTGTGATGGTGATGCCCGTGATGATGTCCCATTTTAATTCGTTCTTGGTTTTGCAAAGGAAAGGTAGGAAAAAAGAAGTTTTACCTTGTTGCAAAAAATGGGAAAAGCGAAAAAAAACACCGTAGGAAACGGTGTTTTTTTGATACAATTTAAATGTTTTTAAGGGGTAGCGACTTCATTTATCAGGCTAATGACCTCTTCTACCATGCTTTTATTTCCGATATACATAGGGCATCGCTGATGCATGCTCTCAGGTTTGATATCCAAAATTCGCTGTTGCCCATTGGAGGCCATGCCCCCGGCCTGTTCCACCAAAAATGCCAGTGCGTTGCACTCATAGCAGAGTCTTAATTTTCCTTCAGGGTAGCTCTTCGTTCTTGGGTAGAAGTAAATTCCGCCTTTGAGTAAATTACGGTGGAAATCCGCCACCAACGAGCCGATGTACCGTGCAGAAATTCCCGATTTTTTGCACTGATCGATATATTGGCGAATGCTGTCATCGAAATTGAAATACGAGCCCTCATTCACAGAGTAATAAGTTTCCTTTTCAGGGATTTGAATGTTGTTGTGGGAAAGGAAGAATTCGCCAATCGATGGTTCATAAGTGAAGCCATACACTCCCGCACCTGTTGTAAATACCAGCATAGAGGAGGATCCGTAAAGCAGATATCCTGCGGCTACTTGTTGATTCCCGCTCTGCAGCACATCTTCTTTCGTAACCTTTCCTCCAATTTCCGACTTGCGGCGATAAATGGAGAAAATGGTGCCAATTGAGACATTAACATCAATATTGGAAGAGCCATCAAGAGGATCAATAGCCACAATGTACTTGCCATCGCAGTTTACCTTAATGATATTGTCTTCTTCTTCAGAAATAATACCCGCCACTTCGCCACCGTTCTTCAGTGCATTGATGAACCGGTCGTTGGCAATCACATCAAGGTGTTGCTGGGCTTCTCCCTGCACATTGTTTTTGCCCATTGCGCCCTCAATGCCCAAAAGGCCAGATTTGCTGATGGCCAGGTTAACGAGCTTGCCCGCAAGGGCAATGTCGCGGAGGAGTTGCGAGAGCTCCCCAGTGGCATAGGGGAAATCGTCTTGTTTTTTCTTGATGAAACGGTCGAGAGGCAATCCTACCTCAAAGTCAAATTTTTTAAATGACATGCGTTGGTTGTTTGGGGGTTAATGAATGTTTCACTCCTTACACATAGATAAAGATAGTTTTTCGTTTCAAGTGTTTGATTTAAGCTAAAAAAATGGCACTAAAGATAAGCGTGTGTTAAAAATTGGCATCCGGCTGCAAATTCAGAGGACTGAAAATGACTTTGAACTCCTTTCAGCAATAGCATTACTATTCTAAAAGTTGTTCCATCATTTGGCAGTATTCCAGATTTTCATTGTGAATGTCAGGTTTTGAACACGTTCTAATATCTTGAAAAATTATGATTATATAAATTTAACGGAATTTCTCAAAAAAGGTACTTATTTAACAAGTTAAACTATTATTTTTAAGCGCACATAAGTCTGTGCCGCTTAATAGATTATCATGAAGGTTTTTAAGTTTGGAGGGGCCTCTATTAAAGATGCTCATGCGGTAAAAAATATGACCGCAATTATTGCTGATCATCAGCAAGGCGACTTGTTGGTGGTGGTGTCGGCAATGGGGAAAATGACCAATGCACTCGAGCGGGTGGTGGCTGCTGCTTGGGATAAATCAGCCGACTGGGCGACTGAATGGGCTGTCTGTACCGAGTTTCATGAGCAGATGCTGGGCGATTTGTTTGCTGATAAAGCACATCAGGCCTATGGAATTGTTCGAAACTTATTGGAGCAGGCGGAGCAATTGCTCACCGAAGACTGGAGCGATAAGCATCAAATGTATGATGCCGTTGTCAGTTATGGGGAGTTGCTCAGTTCAGCGATACTGAATCAGTACCTGAAGGCTTCAGGGATTAAATCGTGCTGGATGGACGCCCGAAAAGTGATCAAGACTGATGACCGGTTTCAGGAAGCGCGAATTTCCTGGGGCATGACCGAGCAGCGGGTGTTGGCAGACGTTCCGCAGTTGCTTGCTGCGGGGGTGGTGATGACTCAGGGTTTCATTGGTTCAAGTGGCATGGGCGCAACCACGACACTTGCCCGTGAGGGGTCAGATTTTTCTGCGGCGATTTTCGGAAATATTCTTGATGCGGAATCGGTAACGATTTGGAAAGATGTGCCAGGCATTCTGAATGCGGACCCAAAGCGGGTGTCGGATACTATTAAGTTTGAAGAAATCTCCTATCAGGAAGCTGCGGAGATGACTTTTTACGGGGCATCGGTCATTCACCCAAAGACGATCAAGCCATTGGCAGACAAAAATATTCCTCTGCTGGTACGTTCTTTTGAAGACCCACAGGCGTCGGGCACCACTATAGGCCGGGGAGTGGACACAAAAAAAATCCCCAATATTATTTTCAAGGATCACCAATGCCTGATGACCTTCAGTGTGCGTGATTTAGCCTTTTTAAATGAGAATAATCTGTCGATAATTTTTCACCTGCTGGATAAACACAGTGTTAAGATAAATATGCTGCAAAGTACCGCACTGAGTTTGAGTATCTGTTTTGATAACCGACTGGATCGTGTTCAAAAACTGATCGATGCATTGGAGGGAGATTTTAAAATTGCTTATCAGGAAGATTTACAATTGATTACGCTTAGGAATTATACACCTGAATTAAAAAGGAAGTACCTTTCGGTAGCGGAGGTGGTTACTGAACAGCGAACCCCGACAACCTTTCAGTTGGTAACGAAGTAAAATAGCGTAATTTAGTATATAAAAAAAAAGGTCGTGAACAAATGATATTCACGACCTTTTTTTTATTTCTTTTGATGATTAATTATCATCGTTTTCCTCTTCGATCCGGTCAAGGTGATGAGGTTTTACCATATTCTCAGGAGATAGGATCTGGTCGAGTTCGTCCTTAGGGATTAAGCCTCTTTCAAGGACCAGCTTGTAGATCGATCCATTGGTTTTCAGTGCTTCTTTTGCTAACGATGAGGAGATCTCGTAACCGAGAATGGGGTTCAGCGCCGTAACAATACCAATTGAATTTAACACCATTTCCTTGCAGTGCTCAACGTTTGCGGTAATGCCATCCACGCAATTGGTGCGTAAGGATTCCATCCCTCTGCGTAACATCTGAATATTTTCAAACAATGATCTAACAATCACCGGTTCCATCACATTCAGCTGTAATTGTCCGGCCTCTGAAGCAAAGGTCACCGTCAAGTCATTTCCGAATACAATGAAGCAAATCTGATTCACCACCTCAGGAATAACCGGGTTTACCTTACCAGGCATAATCGAGGAGCCCGGCTGCATTGGCGGCAAGTTGATCTCGTTAAACCCTGTACGCGGACCAGAAGAAAGCAAGCGGAGGTCGTTACAGATTTTGGAAAGTTTTACCCCAAGGCGTTTTACTGTTCCTGAATAAATGACGAATGCGCCCGTGTCTGGTGTTGCCTCAATAAAGTTGGTGGCTTTTACCAACTCAAGTCCTGTGATTTTTCGCAAATGCTTCACCACTTTATCAGGATATTCCGGATCGGCATTTATACCTGTACCAATCGCTGTTGCTCCCATCGCAATTTCTCTGAAAAGGGCGGCGTTCGTATTCAGGCGGGTAACCTCTTCCTCAAGTGTTGCGGCAAATGCTTCAAACTCCTGCCCAAGGGTCATCGGTACGGCATCCTGCAACTGGGTACGCCCCATCTTGATAACGTTGGTGAACTCTTCCCCCTTCTTGCGGAAGGATTTTATCAGCAACTGAAGTTCTTTTACCAGCTCTTCGTTCATCCACTGCAGGGCAATCTTGATGGCCGTAGGGTAGGCATCGTTAGTCGATTGCGCCATGTTAACATGGTTGTTCGGGTGGCAGAATTCATATTGCCCTTTCTCATGCCCCATAATCTCCAAGGCACGATTGGCAATTACTTCATTGATGTTCATGTTGGTAGAAGTCCCCGCTCCGCCCTGAATCAGGTCGATCGGGAAGTGATCATCCAACTGACCATCCATGGTTTCTTCACATGCCTGAACAATTGCTTTTTTTATTTCCTTCGGGAGTAATCCAAGGTTATGATTCGCCTTTGCTGCACCCATTTTTACAGCCGCTAAAGCACGAATGTAAAGTGGGAACATATTTACTTTTACGCCTGAGATATGGAAGTTCTCAATGGCTCTGAGGGTCTGTATACCGTAGTAGGCATCTGCGGGTACTTGTTTTTCCCCAAGCAGATCGTGTTCAATTCTATATTCCATGATATTTTGCTTTACTGGAATGTATCAAAAAAATTCTTCGACCAAATGTAGAGGATAATTTCGCAATATCCAATCACTCTAAATTTATGAAATGACGAATGGAATGAAGGATAATATTTAGTTGATAAATTATATTGAATTTCCTTTAAAGCATAAGGAGAATCATTCCCTTTTTTGCTTGATTAGCAGTGTGTTGGTTAATTAATTTATAAAATTAATAGGTAAAATTATCTCTAAATCAAGATGAAATTTAATTAATAGATGTTCCATTTATATAGAAATCCTATCATTAAGTTTTTATTGATAGCTGTTGGGGAATTCAGGAATTCACTTTTGAGGTCTTTTTCATGAATATAAGTGGCAAACAACTTTAAAGGCTGTTCTTTGATAGGCTGAAATTCCACTCCCATTTGCTGAACCTGCGAGGTGTACATCCAACCTTTGTTTTCTCCTAATGAAGCATCATAGGAATAGGTGTCTGTATAGGCCATCTGATAGAATAAATTCCATCTTTCTGCAGGCTGTACATCTAATCGAGCCAAAGTTGATTGATACCGAGTGTCCCTTAAAACGGCATGATCCTCAGGCATCAGGGCTGAGGCAAACCAGGTTCTGTCAAGGTCTTCTGCAGATAAATGATAATCTACAGAAAGCTGCCAGAAGGGCTGATTCAGCTTGGTGCCCAGTACCAGGTATTGTGTAAATTCTTCTTCGCCTTCCTGCGTTACCGCATAACTCCAACGGGTGTCTATTAAATGGTTGAAAAGTCCGCCATTCCAGTTCACCGCATAATGTAGCGGATGGGCGGCAGGGGTAAAGCCTTCCGGAAGGTTACCGTAAAAAGACTCTATCGTTGCTGTATGCCCATTGGTGACCTGAAAGTTAATTTCCTGTTCCTTGTATCTGTAGCCCAGATTAATCCCCGTAAGGAAAGCCTCTTTCCACCATACCATTTGGCTGTATTTGTAAATATCTGTTGGGGTTGCATCAAATTCAAACCCTCCGTAAGCCGCCCATTGTTTACCAACAGTAATAAATAGATTATTCTGAAAGGTGTAGGTCAGGTACGCCCAGTCTGTTGCCAGTGAGGAGTTATCGAGGTTTTCAGTTGGTGAAGGCTCGTTAAGTCTTTGGCGAACGTCATACTCCAAACCGGGGATAATTTCACCGTTAAACTGAATTCTGAGTTGATTAATGCTAAACGATGATCCCTGTGGGTATTCAGGACCAGACATCAAGTTGAAGCTGCTTTGCAACAGAATATAACCATTGTGCTTTTGCTTGAACTGTGGCCCTAAAAGCAAGGAATTAGGGGTTTGCTCAACGTAATCGTTGGTGGCATCTTGCGCCTTAGTGTGCTCGCAAAAAAACAGCGAAATAAAAAAGAGGAAAACGGCTGGTTGCTTCATTGGGATATTTTTTACAAAATCCTTTAAGCCAATTATCGTGCCATATAAATAATAGTGATTATCGTTGTGATTAGTATTCTTGAGCATGATCGTAATATTGTCGCTCTTCCAAAAAAGAGTAGGTTTGACATAAAAAGCGCCCTCAGTTTAACAGGGGGTTGTTTTTGGTAAAAGTTAGTAGTGGATGTTGGGCGACAGGATTGTCTATTTGTATAAGGGTATTTTTTTGCTAATTACACAAAAATAATTCGGATTGGAGCAAAAAAAAGCCTTTCAATGCAAACATTGAAAGGCTATCAACAATCAAACTAAAACCCGAAAGATGTACCTCTACACCTTTCTAAAACCCTAAAACAAACAATAACCATAGGTTGAAATGAAATTCAACCTATAATATAAATACCGGAGCCGAAGCTCGGATAGATACTCTTCAGTTCGTGGCTTGTTTAGAAAAACTCCCGGTTTCCGAAGAAACCGGGAATCTAATCAACAATCAAACAAATTTTCAATAACGGAGAACCCACCTCCTGTTATTGCAAAACCATAAAACAAACAATAACCACTTAGTCTTGGCTGAGGTGCTTCGTTGCACGCTCACTGACTATAATACAAATGTAGGGGGTTGAACTGAGAGTAATATTGACGCCTTTAAGGTTCGTTTATGATTGTTATCATTAAATTTTATTTAAATGTCGATTATTATCACCTCTATATTAAAATGAGGTTAGTAATTAAGGTGATTGTTGTATTTGAAAATGATATCAGCATAAAAATTATTTAGGCTATTGAATTTTGTGCTATTTTTAAGCTATGAATAAACGCTTAATCCATTTATTATTCTTCAGTTTTATTGCTGCCGCTACTTTTGGGCAGGGAAGACCCGCGCTGCGGGAAGTAACGATTTACCACGATCAGGCTCAAAAGCAACTCAAGGCTCACTATTTTATTATTGGCAGCGACAGCTCCATGATAGAAGGAGTGTTCAAAACTTTTCACCCCAATGGCAAAATATCCAGTGAGGGCATTTTTGAGAAAGGTAAACGAGAAGGGACTTTCAAGGATTATTATCCCGATGGGCAGCTGATGCGTGAGATTCCCTATCATCAGGGGCTGAAATCCGGAAAGGTGGAGGTTTATAATGATCAGGGAGTGGTGATTCAGCAGGCCACTTTTAAGGCCGATACGCTCGTTGGCGAGGTAACTTCCTACTATGCCGATGGACGAATCAGGAACCAGACAGCCATGGCGGGTGGAGCTCCTGATGGACAGGTGAACGATTTTTATGACAATGGGAAGATCAGGAAGTCGGTGGTTTATAAAAATGGCAAACCCAATGGCCTGACCATTACCTATTACCCCAATGGGCATAAATCTACCGAAGCGACTTTTGTGAATGGCTACATGAATGGCTCTTATAAAACCTTTTTTGAAAGCGGACAACTTCAAAAGAGTTACGAGCACCTTGCCGGGAAAAAATCAGGAACTTTTAAAGAGTACTACCTTTCTGGGCAACTGAAAAAATCAGGTACCTATAAAGAGGGCAAAGTAGAAGGGCAAGTGTTGGCCTATTATGAAAGCGGTAAGCTGTGGCAGAAAAACAATTTCCGAAACAATGAAATGCATGGCGATAATTATGAGTATTTCCCTGATGGTGAATCGGTGAAACGGCTCATAAAAATCACGGATAAGGGGCGCCACCGTCAGGAGTTGAGCTATGCTGAAAATGGCGTGTTGATCGCGGATAAAAAGTGGGCCAATGATCTGGCCATAGGTATCTGGCAATTTTATTATGCACAGAATGGCAAGTTGAAAGAAAGTTGCCCTTATAATAAAGACCGGATTAATGGGATGCGCATTTTTTATTATCCGAATGGACAGCTTGAGCAGGAGGCGCAATATCATTTTGGGCACCTGACGGGCATAGTAAAAAACTACAGCCCTTCCGGAAAATTAACAACCCTGGCCAACTATGCGCGGGGCAAAAAAAATGGCAAGTATTTCACCTACCACCGCAATGGAATTGTGGCCTGGGAAGGGGAGTATGTCGGCGATCAGAAGGTGGGTGAATGGAAATATCACAACCGAAGAGGTGCGGTGAAAAACACCGAAAACTACAAGCGAGGGGTGCTTGTGGAGGAACAATAGGGTGGAAAAACACCTCGATGATTACGAATTGTAGCAAATTTTAAAATTTATACTTCATTACGTGGGCAATGCCGATGGGATGTTTATTTTTGTATCATGGCAGTAGCAATTAAAGAAACAAACTTCAATTTTGAAGGACAGACGGACTTTTACAGAGGAAAAGTGCGTGATGTGTATTACTTCGGGAAAAAGCTTGCAATTGTAGCATCAGACCGAATTTCAGCTTTCGATGTGATCTTACCGGAGGCAATTCCTTATAAAGGACAGGTGCTCAACCAAATTGCGTCGAAGTTTTTGGAAGCAACCCAAGACATCGTCCCTAACTGGCTCGAAGCCGTTCCGGACCCAAGTGTTTCCTTTGGTGTGGGCTGTAAAACCTACCCTGTGGAAATGGTCGTTCGTGGTTACCTTGCCGGACATGCCTGGCGCGAGTACCGCGAAGGAAAACGCATCCTTTGTGGTGTTGCATTACCTGAAGGGCTTAAAGAGAATGATCGCCTACCGCACCCCATCATCACACCGACAACGAAGGCTTATGAGGGCCACGATGAAGATATTTCCCGTGAAGAAATTCTGAAGCAGGGCATTGTCGCGGAAGAGGAATATGTGCAACTCGAGCAATATGCCTTGGCGCTGTTTGAGAGAGGCACTGAAATGGCCAAAGAAAGAGGCTTGATCCTTGTCGATACCAAATACGAATTTGGTAAACAAGGTGAAAAAATCTACTTAATTGATGAAGTTCATACACCGGATTCTTCTCGCTATTTTTATGCTGAAGGTTACCAGGAACGTCAGGACAAGGGCGAGAAACAAAAACAGCTTTCCAAGGAGTTTGTGCGCCAATGGTTGATAGAAAATGGCTTTCAAGGGAAAGAGGGACAGCAGGTTCCTGCCATGACGGAAGAGGTTATTCAGGGGATTTCTGAAAGATATATTGAGCTTTTTGAACAGGTAACAGGAGAAAAGTTCCAAAAATCTGACATGAATGATGTAATTGCCCGTATAGAAAAGAATATTTCAGCACATCTTGAAACACTGAAATAAGATTTGAATATTTTCTCAAGGACTTTAATTTTCCTATATTTAAAGACCGATAACCTTTTTTACAGGCGACTGCTATGAAATATTCCATTAACAAAGAAGAAAAATATTCTCTTCTACATTTAAATGAAGAGAAAATCGATTCGACCCTTTCTCCAATCGTAAAAACCGAAGTGATCACCCTGCATGCTGAAGGGGTAACCAATATTATTTTGGACCTTGCCGATGTCAAGTACATCGACTCATCAGGATTGAGTGCTTTATTAGTAGGTAATCGCTTGTTTAAAGACGAAGGAGGCAAGTTTATTCTGGCCAATATTAATGAGCACGTCAGCAAATTGATCAAAATTTCGCAATTGGATTCTGTCCTTGAAATCAAAGATTCTACACAGGATGCTATTGATGCTGTTTTTTTCAATGAGATTGAACGCGACGTCAATTGATTGAAATGCTGAATTGAAGTCAGAAAAGAAAATATTTATAATACAGAAGAGGAAGCAATTTATTGCTTCCTTTTTCTTTAATACCTTACACCATTGGCATTTAAAGTTTTAGTTCTTGGGTCCAATGCTGCGGCGCCAGCACTGAATAAATTTAACACATCCCAGCTTATCACCATCGATAATCATCACCTTTTGATTGATTGTGGAGAAGGTGCGCAGTTGCAACTGATCAAGTACCGGGCAAAACTGGCCAAGATCTCCCATATTTTCATCTCTCACATGCATGGGGATCATTACTTTGGCCTGATAGGCCTGCTTTCCACCATGCATCTGTTCAAGAAGAAAGGGGAACTGCACCTTTACGGGCCTCCGGAGCTGGCCGAGGTGATTACCGTACAGCTGAAGGCCTCCATGACATTTCTGAATTATCGCCTGGTGTTTCATGTGACCAATGGCGAGGTGGCAGAAACCATCCTTGAGACGAGCAAATTTTCGGTAACCTCTATTCCTTTAGCGCATCAGATTCACTGCACAGGGTTTCTGATCAAGGAACAACCCCATCAGCGGAGAATCAATAAAGCCAAGATGCCTTACGATTTGAGTTTGGAAAATATTGGTGACCTGAAAAGCGGCAGGGATACGGTATATAAAAACAGGATTCTGAGCAATCAGGAATACACCTTGCCTCCTCAGCCGTCATTTTCCTATGCCTATTGCTCAGATACGCTGTTTACAAAATCATTTATTGAGCAAATCAAAGGGGTCGATTTATTGTATCATGAAGCCACTTTTATGCATGATATGGAAGCCCGAGCGAAAGTAACGCATCATTCCACCACCAAACAGGCTGCGACTATCGCAAAAATGGCCAATGTGAAGCAGCTCATGATCGG
This sequence comes from Persicobacter psychrovividus, assembly GCF_036492425.1. NCBI lineage: Bacteria > Pseudomonadati > Bacteroidota > Cytophagia > Cytophagales > Persicobacteraceae > Persicobacter > Persicobacter psychrovividus. The sequence goes on along the minus strand of NZ_AP025292.1, from coordinate 2,410,133 downwards.
CCACTTTTCTATTCGATATAATGAGCTCGATCCTCTTTTGGAAGAGGCCAGGGAAGTATTTGAACAGACAATTCTGGGAGTAGAAGGAACGAAAGTTTACCTTAGAAAGTAATTGTACCGCCGATTTTGGTTTTTGCTGAGCAAAACGCAGTGGCGACTTCTGTTCTTGCTGCAAGTATAAGCGGCGATATGCGCTTGCAATGGCATGAGAATTATTGGATTTCAAAATTCACCCTATAAATTCCATTGGTTTAAGGGCCAAATTTTAGGCATAATTTCAGCCTTACTTTGCTGCCCATTACAATAAATTGCCGAAATTCAACCTTCATCACCCTAAAATACCGATAACCACTACCTGCCATGACCACCAACCTTACTAAAAAGAAAACCAGCCTGTTTATATTTTTATGCGGGATTTTCATCACCAATGCCATTCTTGCGGAGCTGATAGGGGTAAAGATTTTTTCCGCTGAAAAGGCGCTTGGTGTGGATCCGGCAAGGATTCCGCTTTTTGAAGAGCTGATGCTGGATTTTAACCTGACCGCTGGCGCAATTCTCTGGCCTATCGTTTTTATCACTACGGATATCATCAATGAATATTTTGGGAAAGCGGGGGTGCGGAAAATCAGCTTCCTGACCGCCGGGCTGATCGCCTATTCGTTTTTTGTGATTTATGGCGTTACGCAGCTGCCTGCCGCAGATTTTTGGCTTGAGGTCAATGCGCAGGATGCGCAGGGGCAGGCTTTCAATATCAATTATGCATTCAAAACCATCTTTCAGCAGGGGCTGGGGATTATTGTCGGTTCGCTGGTGGCTTTTTTGATCGGTCAATTTCTTGACGTTTATATTTTTCAGAAATTAAGACGAGTAACCGGCTCCGGTAAAATATGGCTCAGGGCCACCGGTTCCACCCTTGTTTCTCAGCTGATAGATTCCTTTGTGGTGCTCTGGATTGCCTTTTGGGTGTTTGGTAACTGGTCGTACAGCCTTGTGCTATCGGTGGGGATCATTAATTACATCTATAAATTCACGGTAGCCATTATCCTGACGCCCGTTTTGTATTTTGCTCACTACCTCATCGACCAATACCTGGGCAAGGAATATGCAGATGAATTGGCCAATGAGGCAAGCAAAACCTCTTTGTTTTTTGGCGAGCAAGAATCTTTAGGGTCTTCGGATGTTGTCGCAGATCACCGCCGTGGCAATAGCGACATTCAGTGATTCTGCCCCACCAATTCTGGGGATATGAATTTGATGTGTGATGAATGGTTTCACGGCATCTGATATTCCAATAGACTCGTTACCCATGATCACAAATCCGCCCTGATCAAAGCGCTCATTGTAGATATTGTCTCCCTCAAGCAGTGCGCCATAAATGGGGGCTTGCTGCGCGGCAAGAAACTCCGGCAGGGCGGTGTAATGTATACTCACCCTGCTGAAAGAACCCATGGAGGCATTCAGTACTTTTGGGTTGTGGAAGTCAGCAGTATTGGGAGAGGCAATAATTTTTTTGATGCCATACCAGTCCGCAATACGGATGATGGTCCCGAGGTTGCCCGGGTCACGGACATCATCGAGCACGAGGGCAAATTCCTGCTCATCGAGTGAAGGCTGTTCAAAATCTTTCTGTTCCGCCACCGCAATAGCAGCATTGTTGGTAGCGAATGTACCCAAGGCCCCGAGCTGTTTTTCATCAGCCACAAAAACTTCCATTTCCGGGTGCTTGGCGATCAGTTCCGCAATACTGTCAAGGTAATCGGCAGTACCCACCAAAACCGTTACTTTATAGCCTGTTGATAGAATTTCTTCTGTATTTTTCGCACCTTCGACAAAAAATGAATGTTCTTGTTTCCTGTACTTTTTTATTTGCAGGGATTTGATCAATTTTGAGATCCTTTTGGATAGTTCCTTATACATCATATAACTCATTGTCAATTGCGAAAGCAGTTTTATATAACCCTTGTACTCTACACCTTAATGGTGCTCGTTTTCTCGGCCTGTGGCGCCTCTCGTTATTTGGCAGAGGGGCAATATGTGCTCAACAGGCATCAGGTCAAAGGTAATGATTCTTTTAAAGAAGACGATCTTTTACGTTGGGCAAAAGCAAAGCCAAACAGCAAAACCTTGTTTTTGCCGTTCAATTATTACGTTACAATGTACGAACGGGGAGTGCATAGCTATGATTCTGCCGCCTATGAAGCACAAAAGCAGCGCATCATTTCAAAGTATGATACCAAGCTGGCCAAGCTTAAACCCAACAGCAGGAAGTACAACAAAACCCTGGATAAAAAGCGTGCCAAGGTAGAAAAACAGGACGTGAAGATTCGAGAGGGGAACTTCTGGATGAGGAATGGTGAACCATTGGCGGTTTTCGACAGCAGTAAAGTGGAGGCTTCAGCAGAAGCGATTGAGGCACTTTACCATGCGCGGGGTTATTTTTCTGCTCAGGTGAATTACAATGTCAAGTACCGCGAACGGTTGGCCAGTGTTACCTACAACGTGTCTGAAGGCACTCCACATCGGTTGGATACGGTAAAGCTCGTTACCACCGATGCCAATATCACAGCATTGCTTAAAGAACATCGGGCGGAGTCCAAGCTGAAGAAAGGCACCATCTACGCACAGTCGAAATTGAGCGATGAACGTACCCGGATTGATGATTTGCTGAAAAATCATGGCTATTTTGAATTCAGTAAGGAATATGTCAGCTTTCAGGTGGACACCCTCACAAAGCCGGGCTTTTACTCTGTGGAAACACAAATCAGTAACCCTGACGATGGCGGGGCACATAAAGTCTATACCCTCGATTCGGTGACCTTTACAACCGATGCTTCGGTGCAGGGACTGGAAAAAGCCCGTATTCAGCGATCGGTTTCCGGCATAGTTTTTAGCTCTGAAGATCATCGAATGTCTGATAAGGTACTCTCCCGAAGGGTATTTATTCGCCCAGGCGACCCTTACAGTAAAGATAAAACCCTGCAAACACAGCAGCAACTTGCCAATATGGACATGTTCCGTTTTGTCAATGTTAATTATGATACCCTTGGCGGAAAGATGGTGGCGCACATTTTCACCAATCCCCTTGACCTCTACCAAACCAGTTATGAGGCCGGTATGAACGTAACGCAGGGAATTCCAGGGCCAGTATTCAACCTTGGGGTGAAAAACAGAAATACCTTCGGGGGGCTCGAGGTTTTGGAGCTTAACGGAGGGTATTCCATGGAAGGGGTGCAGACGATCAATAATGAAGGCTTGTCGAAAATTGATATCAGCCAGCAGTGGCGCGCCAACTTATCGTTGACCTTCCCGCAGTTCCTCTTTCCCATGAAAGAGTCGCAAAGGTTGCGCTTCGGTTATTTAAACCCCAGAACCAAGCTGACTCTCGGTTATGGTACGGTGGATCGTCCGGATTATTTCAAGAGTAATATTAACACCTCTTTCGATTATGTATGGAAAGGCCGTAAGGGGAATCAGTTTAAATTTACCCCTTTTGAGGTGGCATTCATCAACTCCTCCCTGAGTGATAAGTTCCGGGAAGACCTCGAAGAGCTGGCCAAGCAGGGGAACAACCTGATCAATTCTTACCTGCCTTCTGTGGTAACAACCACCAATTTCTCTGCGATTTTCAATTTTAACCGTGATGTCAACAATCCCGATCGGGGGGCATATTTACAGGTGTTTTTGGAAAGTGGCGGACTGCTTTTTGGAAACGTCCTCAAGCCGTTGTATGACCAAAACAATCTGGAGTCTTACCGCTATTTTAAATACTCCTTTGATTTCAGAAAATACGTTACCCTCAACCGTCAGAAGACGGCGAGGTTTGCCTATCGGCTGAAGTTTGGGATGGCCGTGGCCTACGGAGACAACAAGCAATTACCTTCCGAGCGGTATTTCTTTGCCGGTGGTAGCAGCTCTAACCGTGGGTGGGTGCCGCGCAGGCTTGGGCCGGGTTATTTTGTGCCCGTTCCCGGAACCAATTACGACCAACCGGGCGAGATGATACTGGAAACCAACTTTGAGTATCGTCAGAAGCTGTTCGGCTTTTTTGAAAGCGCATTGTTTGTTGATGCCGGTAACGTATGGACGCTGGGCTTCAACCAGGGCGGCAGCAGTGCGGTAACACCTTCCGAAGGAACAACCCTGCCCGATGAGAACAACCGAAATGTGGCGGGTAAATTTCAGTTCAATTCATTCCTGCAACAGTTGGGGGTAACGGTAGGGGCCGGCCTTCGCCTTGACTTTGATTTTATGCTGATCCGTTTTGATGTCGGTGTCCGGGCATTTGACCCTGCCCGCCCTGATGGCCACTATTTCGTTTTGCCGGATTTACGATGGAGCGACTTCAAATTTTTGAACAGTGGCAACAATCAGGTGCTGCTCAATATCGGAATTGGTTACCCGTTCTAATTAATGCAATATACTTTGTTCTTTATTTTGCATTTGTATGGAAAAAAGGGTTATTTTTGCGCTTCAAATAGTCAAAAGCAAGTGTGTTGTCGGTGATCAAGGGTTCAAAATAGCCGTTTAAGCCGTAAAAAAGCATGTTTTGTTAAATTTGGAATTTTTTATTCAACACGGTTCATAACCTGCAATCCATGAAAAAGATCGCAATTTTTGCTTCCGGAAGCGGAAGTAATGCACAAAAGATCGCGGAGCATTTCCAAGATCACCCAAGCATAACAGTAAGCCTGATATTATGTAATAATCCTTCAGCTTACTGCTTGACGCGCGCAGAAAACCTGGGGATTCCTTCCTATGTTTTCGATCGCCCGACTTTCAGGGATGCCTCAAAAATGATGGCCGTTCTTCAGGAAAATGAAATCGACTTTATTGTGTTAGCGGGTTTTTTATGGCTCGTTCCGCCTTATCTGGTGGAGGCTTACCCGAACAGAATACTGAATATTCACCCTGCGCTATTGCCTAAATTTGGCGGTAAAGGGATGTACGGCATGAACGTGCACCAGGCCGTTGTGGAAGCGCAGGAAAAGGAAACCGGCATCACGATTCATTATGTGAACGAACGCTACGATGAAGGCGCGACGGTTTTCCAGGCTACTGTAGCGGTTGAATCTACGGATAGCCCTGAGCAGGTGGCTGAAAAAATCCACGCGTTAGAATATGCACACTTTCCTGCAGTGATTCAGCAGGTGGTGGAAGAAATATAAAATTATTGGGCCCTTTTCTCTGAGGGCTTTTTTTGTTGCTATACTTTCGTGTAGCTCATAAATAAGGCAATAAAATCATTCTATTACCAGATTTCTTTAATAAGTAAACTACAACTCCATGTCAGTAAAAAAAATCAAATCGGCACTGATCTCTGTTTTCTACAAAGATAATTTAGAACCAATTATCAAATTGTTGAAAGACCAAGGCGTTACGATCTACTCTACCGGAGGCACGCAAAAGTTCATTGAAGAGCAAGGCGCTGAAGTGATTCCTGTGGAAGACTTGACAAGTTACCCGTCGATTTTGGGTGGTCGTGTGAAAACACTTCACCCGAAAATTTTTGGAGGTATCCTGAACCGTCGTGATAACGATACCGACCAGTCGCAAATTGCGGAATTCGAGATCCCTGAGATCGACTTAGTCATCGTGGATTTGTATCCTTTTGAAGAAACAGTAGCTTCAGGTGCTGCGGCAGAGGCGATTATCGAGAAAATTGACATCGGTGGTATTTCTTTGATCCGTGCGGCGGCAAAGAATTTCAAGGATGTTACAATTGTGGCTTCAAGAGCGCAATATGGTGAATTGGAGCAGGTATTGACAGACCACGAGGGCGGTACAACAATGGCTGACCGTCGTCGTTTTGCAGCTCAGGCATTTGCGGTATCTTCTCATTATGACAGTGCCATTTTCAACTATTTCAACCAGGACGAAACTTTACCAGCTTTCCGCGTAAGCGAAAACGAAAGCCGTACGCTTCGTTATGGTGAAAACCCTCATCAAAAAGGGGAGTTTTTCGGTGCATTCAATGCAATGTTCGACCAACTGCATGGCAAGGAGATTTCTTACAACAACTTGGTGGATATCGATGCAGCGGTATCGTTGGTAGAAGAATTTAAGGGTGAAACCGCTTTTGCGATTCTGAAACATACCAATGCTTGTGGTTGTGCCACAGCTGAAACCGTTAAAGATGCTTATTTGAAAGCCTTCGCTGCAGATACAATCTCTGCTTTTGGTGGCGTGCTTTGTACCAATGGAAGTGTAGATTTGGCTGCCGCAGAAGAAATCAACAAACTTTTCTGCGAGGTATTGATTGCCCCTTCTTACTCTGAGGAGGCTTTGGAACTTTTGAAATCAAAGAAAAACCGTATTCTTTTGGTGCAGAAGCAGCCGTTAACCACTACAAAAATGTTTAAAAACTGTCTGAATGGTGTAATTGTTCAGGATAGAGATTTGAAAACAGATGCGATTGAAGATTTAACTTTGGCGACCAAAAAAGCGGTTTCTGAAGAAGAAAAGAAAGCGTTGATCTTCGCATCGAAAATTTGTAAACATACCAAATCCAATGCGATTGTGTTGGCTGCTGAAGGGCAATTGTTTGCAACTGGTGTTGGCCAAACTTCCCGCGTGGATGCATTGCGCCAGGCGATTGAAAAAGCAAAATCGTTCAAATTTGACTTGTCGAAAGCGGTGCTGGCCTCTGATGCCTTCTTCCCATTTGCCGACTGTGTAGAGATTGCCCGTGCAGAGGGAATCAAAACGGTTATTCAGCCAGGTGGTTCTGTTCGCGATAAAGACTCTGTTGCTTATTGCGATGAAAACGACATGGCAATGGTCTTCACGGGTGTTCGTCATTTCAAACACTAAGATTCAAATACCACTCAATGATACTAAAGCCACCCTTTTCGGGTGGCTTTTTTTTGTCATTTGATTAAATTTATTACTTCAAGAATAAATGATCATAAAAAAATATTATTTGTTTTTCGATAGATATCATTATTATTATATTTAATTATCTAAACGTTGAATATTTATATTAATGAGAAAGTGGTCGCATTTTGGTCGTTTGTTTCTGAGGGTCTCTTTTAGCTTGTTATTGATTCCCTTCGGAATTGAGCAATTGGACCTGTTGATGTCCGCTGGAACCAACGCAACATTTTTAGCTCAAACGGGCGTATCTGCCATAGCCCTATTGTTTTTGGGCATTACCGCCTGCCTGATCTGCCCCTTATTAATTATGCTCGGTATCCGAAGTCGAATCGTAGCGATCTTTCCAGCTGCTGTACTCTTTACTTTGGCCCTGCTCTCCGCCTTTTCAGCCACGGTAACGCTGGAAGAGAACCTTTTTGTGTATTTCATCGGTATGGTGACGATCATTATTCTCGGAGATGGAAAATACGCCATGATTCCCGATCATCGTTTTCAGGATTTTTTTGGCAGAAAAACTTACAACCGAAGTCGGAAAGTCAGGACAGTTACCAAAAAGCGCACAGAACTCACCGCCTGATCCTTCTTGCGGTTAAAGAACAGAACATGAAAATTTCACCTGCTTAGCCTTTTAAACCCAGTGTTTTGAAGGCTATTTTTTTGCCTCTGTATTTAGAAATTGCGTAATTTCGTGCCCTTAACCATTGAAAACCGCAATAACTCACCGCAAGCCTTCATTCTTATTGGTAATTTAACCTTAACTTTGTTGCTTGGTGGAGTAATTTTTGTTGGAGAAGGAATGTGCAGAACCAAGGATATTATAAAAAGGTTAGTAATGCTATACAGCGAAAAATATCCTGTTGACCGAGTGAATAATTGTGAGAGAAAATAAATACTTTAAAGAGACATTGCATACCCTGATTTTAGTGCTTTGTTTCGGATTAATATATCAGGTGGCAACACCACATATCGAAGCACTTCAGGGGTTTAGAAATTTTCATTTTTTCAGTGACCTGATCCTCAAAGAGCCGTCGAAGGAAGCGCCCGCGGAAAATAAAATCAGTGAAGAAGATATTCTGGCGCAAATTGACGCTGCCGCTTCGGAAGATTCGAGCCGCCGAGCGGGGAAGCAGGCGCTGAAAAAACCAGTGATTCCTGTTAAAAAGACCGTTAGCAAATCTCAGAAAACGGTACAACAACCCGCAAAAAAAGCAGTGCCTGAAGCAAAAAGTAAAACCACTGCTTCAGCAAAAGCCAAATTTAAATCGCCTGCCTTTCAAAGCCCAAATTTGCAGCAATTTTATGCCGCATTGGATGCCCTGAAAACAGGGAAAAAGAAACAGGTACGGATTGCCTTTTTTGGGGATTCCATGATTGAAGGCGATTTGATCGTCAGTACGGTACGTTCGTTGTTCCAGCAAAAATTTGGCGGTTCTGGTGTTGGTTTTGTGCCGATGATCTCCAACGTGGCAGGCTTCCGTGGCACGATACGCCATAAATTTTCTGATAACTGGCAACATGACAATTATATTTTCAATCGGAAAACAACCCCTTACGCCTTTGGTATCAGCTGCGATGTAAGTTATGCCACCCCTGCGGAAACCTATGATGATCTGTGGGTACGGTTTGAAGGCGTTCACCGCAAACGACTGGACAGCCTGAAAAATATTAAGTTATATTACGGTCAGTCACAGGCCAAGCGACGAGATTATAGCATGATGGCCGTTTTGGATAAACGGGATTCCGTTCAGTTCAAGCTTGATGGACAAAAGGCCGTGAATCAGCTTACGGTTTCTGAAAAGGCCGTAAAGCGGGTTGATCTTCACGTAAAGGCAGACAAAGATTTACCATTTTATGGCGTAAGTGTGGAGTCGGACAAAGGGGTGATTGTCGATGATTTGTCGTTGAGAGGCAGTAGTGGGACACATTTGAGGCACCTGAAAGGAGATGTACTTACGGCTTTCAACCAATACCTCGATTACGATTTGGTCATTATGCAATATGGTGCCAATGTGGTGGATACCACCAACCTTAATTATGGCTGGTATGGGGTGAATTTGTATAAAACCATCCGATTTATGCAAGAGGAATTCAAAGCGCCTTGCCTGATCGTATCTATGGCTGATAAAGCCCGTAAAATTGATGGGGAGCTAAAGACAGACCCCGCAGTTCATGGTGTAATTACCGCTCAGATGGGCGCGGCCAAAAAAGCCAACGCCACCTTTTTTAACCTGTTCAATGCTATGGGTGGCGAGGGGTCGATGATCCAATGGGTTGATGATCCCAAACCGAAGGCAAATAAAGATTACACCCACTTTAATTTCAGGGGTGCCAACAAGGTAGGGCACCTGCTTTATGATTTTTTACTCGACGGCTGGAAGGTACGTCAGGAGGAAATTCGGGCGCGCGCAAAGAAACGCGTAGAGGTAAAAACGATCCAAACAAAAAACATTCGATAAGATGACTTTTAAACAGCTTTTTTTAATTTTTATGGGTCTGTTGGGGTGGTCTTTTTCGACAGTGGCTCACCCTTCCGATCATGAGGTGAAGGTGCCCTCAGGCCTACTGAATGAAGCCGCAGACAGTATAGGTAATGCGCAGTATATTCGTCCGTTTCTGAAGAAACTCAGTGGGCTGGAGGCTGACCAGCGGGATAAAGTCCGCGTGTTTCATATCGGGGACAGCCATATTCAGGCGGACTTTTTCAGTGGAGAGGTGCGTAACCTGATGCAGGGGACTTTTGGTGATGGCGGCTGGGGAGCAAGTTTTCCCTATCGCTTATCGCATACCAACGGACCTTCAGCGGTAAAGTACAGCTCAAATATCCGTTGGAAAGGCAAAAGAAATTCACTGCGGAAACCTGTGCAGGAAACCGGAGTTTCGGGACATAGCATTAAAAGTACTTCTGACTTCTATCAGATCAACTTAAAATTACAGGACAGCCTTCGGCATTTCGATCGCCTGTGGGTGTTTGCCAAACCCAGTGATCGGGCCTATGATTTTAAAGTTGGAGTAGCCAAAGCGCAGGCGGCTACGGAGAAAAAATATATTGCGGCACCGACTAAAGTGTATCATAAAGTGCGCTCAGGGGATAACCTGTCGTCTATTGCTAAAAAATATGGTGTGCGGGTATCGCACCTTCAGCAATGGAATGGCATGGGGCGAAAAACCATGATTCGCGCTGGGCAAAAATTAGTGGTAAAAAATGGCGATCAGCCATCGGCAGTGTCAAGACTGAAAAGTGATGATGTTGTCTGGGCGAAGGTGAAAGCACAGCATTTTGGCGTTGGAATGCAGGTATTTTCTTGGGACAGTCCTCAGCAGGCGTGTTTGCTGCAGGGGTTTAAGAAAAACACCCAACAGCAGGAGTCGGTATTTACGGGCTTCTATCTGGAAGATTCTCAGGCTAAGGGTATTGTTTACAGTATGCTGGGCGCTAATGGTGCGCAATTCCGAGATTACAATCGCTATCCATTGTTTTTTGAGCAGCTCGGGCAATTGCCTTCCGACCTGTATGTCCTTTCCATGGGCACCAATGAATGTTTCGATCCATCCTACACGATGGTAGAGTACAAAGATGATATGCGCCACTTCATTGGGCAGATCCGAAAATATCACCCTGAAGCGTCCATTATTTTAACCACTCCTGCGGACAGTTATATCGGTCGGGGAAGTAAAAAGCGCTACAACCCTCGCGTGAAAGCGGTACACGATGCCATGCTCCAAATTTCAAATGAGCAGCGTGTTGCTTATTGGGACTGGTGGGCTGTGATGGGTGGCGAGAACGGCATTCGCGCATGGAAAAAAGCAGGTTATAGCCGCGATTATGTGCATTTTTCTGCTGGAGGCTACCGTATTCAGGCAAGGTGCTTTTATCAGGCAATGATTCGTGCCTATGAACAATCGGGTGGGGAGTTGCTGTTACCGCCGAAAGGGCTGGATGTGAAGGATGCCATGCCGATTGATGGCCAATACCTGACTCCTGAGTTCCTTCAGAAAATCAGGAAAGAACAGGTGGCTGAAGATAAAGGGGAGGCGGCACTTTTCAGCCTTCCAAACTTTGATCAGGTCAATTGGTCGGCGATTTCATCGGTATTTACCTATCAGAAAACACGCCCTTTACTGTTTAACTCTGGCTTGTTTCTGATCCTGTTCATCCTCTTCTATGCCATTTATCTGAAGTGGGAGCATATTCACTCTTTTCGGGTGATATATGTAACGATTTTTTCCCTTTTCTTCTATTTTAAATCGAGCGGGATCTTTTTTGTGCTCCTGATATTCTCTTCCATAGTGGATTATTATATCGGGAATAAGCTTTATAAGGTCACCGATCCGAAGCAGCGGAAGTTGTACCTCGCACTCAGTGTCATTGTTAATCTCGGCTTGTTGGGTTATTTTAAGTATACCAATTTCTTTATCGATAGTGTGAACGCTATTGCGGGAGGCCATATTGCTCATGCCAACATTTTTCTGCCCATAGGTATTTCATTTTATACCTTTCAGACGATGAGTTACTCAATTGACCTCTATCGTAAATCAATGAAACCTGCGGAGTCTTTCGGAGACTTTATGTTTTTCGTAACCTTCTTTCCGCAGTTGGTGGCGGGGCCTATCGTTCGGGCAGCAGACTTTATTCCTCAGATCCGACAGAAGATCAGCCTGAATAAGCGCCAAATGACCATCGCCCTGACATTGATTATCGGTGGACTGATCAAAAAGGCCATCATTTCCGATTATATCAGTGTAAATTTTGTGGATCGGGTGTTTACCCAGCCGACCCTGTATTCTGGTTTTGAAAACCTGATGGCCGTGTATGGTTACGCCATTCAAATTTATTGCGACTTTTCAGGGTATTCGGATATGGCCATTGGTATAGCATTGCTGATGGGCTTTCAGTTGCCAGAGAATTTTCGGACGCCCTATAATGCTTTCAGCCTGACGGAATTTTGGCGACGCTGGCATATTTCTCTTTCCTCCTGGCTTCGGGATTACCTGTATATTCCGCTCGGGGGGAATAAAAATGGAACAGTCAGAACTTATATTAACCTGATGCTGACCATGATTCTCGGTGGATTGTGGCATGGGGCATCATGGAATTTTGTATTGTGGGGAACAATGCACGGGGTGGTGCTGGCTATTGAAAGGCTGGTAAAGACCTATTGGAGGCTGCCATCAAATGCCGTAACCCGTTCCCTCGGGCAATTATATACTTTCCACTGGGTATGTTTGGCGTGGGTGTTTTTCCGTGCAGGAAGTTTCGCCCAGGCAAGTACCGTGATCAGTAGAATTTTTACAGATACGACCTGGAAGCAAATTCCTGTCGTAATTATGGGATATAAGGAGGTTTTTGGCTTAATTATACTTGGATACCTGACACACCTGATTCCCAACCGTTGGGAAAACAGATTTAAGCATACGCTGAGTATTTTTCCCGTATGGGGAAGAGCACTGACGCTCGCCTTTGTGATGTGGTGTGTTTGGCAAGTGACTTCTTCAGATGTTCATCCCTTTATTTATTTTCAGTTTTAGATTTTTATGAAAAAAGAAAAACAAGACAGGGACTTAGCGGTCCTGATTGATGCCGACAATGTGTCGTCTAACTATGTGACGGAGATGATGGCGGAGATCGCTCGTTTTGGACGCTTAACCACTAAAAGAATATATGGAGATTGGACCAAACCCAATTTGGGGGGATGGAAAAATGTCCTTTTGGAAAATGCCATCAGTCCTGTGCAACAATATGGTTACACTCAGGGAAAAAATGCGACAGACTCCGCCATGATTATCGATGCAATGGATATTCTGTATTCTGGAAGCGTGGATGGTTTTTGTATTGTTTCCAGTGACAGTGATTTTACCCGTTTGGCCACCCGACTTCGGGAATCCGGCATGTGGGTGATGGGCGTTGGGGAACAGAAAACTCCCAAGCCGTTCATTATCGCTTGTGATAAATTTGTGTACCTGGAAGTGTTGCGTCAGAAGGAATCCTCGAAAGATGAGAATGACAATGATCAGGGGGCTACGTCCAAGAATGAGGATTCAGCGACCTCGATCAAGCGAATCGATGGGAAAGTGTTGGCACTTCTGCGGAAAACAATTGATGATGTTTCCGATGATTCAAGCTGGGCAAACCTCGGAGAATTTGGATCGATGCTCAATAAGCAAAGACCAGATTTTGATCCTCGAAACTATGGTTTCCGCAAGCTGATGAATATGATGAAATTTCTCTCAGATTATTTTGAAGTCGATGAGCGTGCCTCCAGTAACGATAAGAATGTTAAGCATGTTTATGTCAGGGCGCTCAGGAAGCGTCGGAAGTAAAAAAAAGTCCCCTGAGATTCATTTTCTCAGGGGACTTTTTTATTAAAATTTAGGCATACTGTGTTGGATGTTCTGCATCGTTTGTTGATGCATCATTTGATGGAATTGTTGTTGCTGAAGTTGCATCATCATCATATCCTGAGATTGGTTCATCAGTAAATCCCAATAAGAGCGTTGTATGGTGAAAACATCTGAATAAAAGTTTATCCTCACAATCACTCGTGTCTCTTCAGCAGTGGGGTTACTATTATAGATGCTTATTTTCTTTTTCTTGAATTGCTTAATTAATGCAGGAGTCAGCTGTTTTTCCCAAAATGGGGCTTCTGGTGCACCGACTAACTGAAGGTCCTTCACCCTAAGGTCTTTTCCGAAGGTAACTTTTGCCAAAAAAGAAGGTGATTTTAGTAGGTGGGTATATAAATCAGGGTCTAATTCGACCTTCTTTGTGTCAAATTCAAGATTTAGCGGTTTGGGCCATAAGGTTTGAGAAATGTATTTTTTGTCATCTCCCATGAAGAAGCTTTTGGTTAAATGTTTCCGACTAAACTCTCGTCGGATTTTTCTCTTGGCTAAGGGATCCCACAGGGTTTCGATTCCCGCGCCTTCTTCGTTTAATTTTTCGTTTCCGAGAGAATCCTTGACACTGATGAAACTGACCTTTCCATTTTTGATTTGGTAAGTGTAATGCGCTTGTTGATGGTTTGGGAAATAAGTAATGTAGGTGTCTTTGTCGAAAGGGTAATTTTTCAACGTTTTTTTTGTTGCTGTAGAGGGTACAGGAATAAACACCTTTCGGAGACTGCCATCTGGGCGGAAGTATTTGACCTCACCAATCAATTGCGTTTCGTATTGGTTGGCTGAAGATTCATGCCATTTGCTTTGTTCTGTTTTCTGCTTTAGTGCTCTTAGCTCTTTGTCAGAAATTTGTGGATCAGAAAAAGCGTTTTGGCTGGAGGGGTGATCACTTGTTATGATGTTTTCCCAAAGGGTTTTGACCTGCTCACTGACATTAAATCTGTAGGTGGCAGTTTTAACCAAAACATCCTGCTGGTTATAGTATTCAAGCTCCCAAAGATTCGGTATAACCTCCTTAACTTTCGCTTTCAGGTGGTAATTTTTATGGTCTGTGGTACGGATACCCTTTTGATCAAAATATAAATAGCCATTGCTTTTCGAAGCATGATGGTAGTCCGAAACTTTGATCCAATGCGCAAGGTTATTAATCTCAATTTTTTTCATTTCCTTCAAGCTTTCCTCAAGCACGGGGACATTTCCAAAAACCTTCCGAAGGCCAGCCTTATGCCATACCTTATTAACTTGAACATTGTAAAAGTGAGTGCCACCCCAAGCGATCAGGTCGTTGTTAAAGGTTTTGTATAGCTGCATATCAGCGACTTTCTCATCCTCAAATAACAAATACATTTTTGGCGTTTGACTATTCCCTATAATGATTTTTTCTTTTGAGGTAACGATCTTACGTTCTCCCGCCCAAATGCTATCGATTTCATCAGTTTTGATCTTAAACTTGGTGTTCCGGTAAGGGTCCTTGAAATGTGCTTTCTTTTTAGGGATTTCGATGCTAAGATTGACGGGATAGTCATAAGAACTGGAATATAGGATTGCAGGCACTTCCCTTTCAGCAAAATTGAAACCCATCGAAGCCTCATGAAAAGAGGTTTCTTCGTAATTTTCCAAAGCATCTGCAGTTACTGGATATTGGCCTTGGATCAATTGATAATATAATTCAGTAGGAGCCTCTTGAGCGACTGCGGAATTAATGGTGAAAAGCAACAGGAGTAAAATAATCCCTGGATGTCTCATGGTCTTAAATAGGTTGATGTGATGGTGTAATTTTAGTGGGTGAAAATAGTTAAATACTCCGATCAATCCTAAGTAAGCAGCTCATAATGCTTTTTTTTGGGCATTCTGACAATGCTTCTTTGTCAGCGAGTCTGATATATTCAAATGTAATGGGGTAGGGTTGATGAGCCTAAACTCCAATACAGCGGGGGTTGTTGCATAACTTGAATTGTAATTTATATCATCAAATAATATTCGGATCTGGCAGGGTCAGCCCCATGAGTATAACCTAAATAGTCATTTTGCACGCTAACTTCAGGCGAACACGTGGGTTCGCCCGCAATGTCATTAAGTTAAGGATTTTGAGGGACACAGGTCTAAATTTGAAATGCTCGTAGAGGCGTTATTCTTAACGACTCACGTAACAATTTGAATAAATCTAAGAGGAAACCTATAAAATCACCATTGAATTAGACGTTAAAAATAACGTTTCTACAGGATAATGCGCTTAACTTAATGACATTGGGTTCGCCCGTGCCCAACAGCATAAAATTCTGTAAGGTGATTTTAGATTAGAGTTCTGCGACAGCCCCTGGGGTAAAAGGATGATGTTTTATATGTAAGGTTTTTGTTTTTTCAGTAGCGAATAAGAAGTACAACTTGCTTATCTTGAGTAGATAACCAACAAGCTACATGATGAAAGTACTTAAATTTATTGGTCTGTTTTCAATATTGTTCAGCGTAGGTGCTTGTGCTGAGAAACAAGCGGTACAAGAGGAAATCGAGATTTCAGGGATTGATTGGGATAATTTTGAATTACCCGAAGGGTTTATGACTACACATATTGACCTTGAGGAAATGCCAATAGTAGAGGTGGTTGATGTCTTTGCTGCTGAATTTTTTGAAGAGGGAGAAATTATGGGAGAGGAGATGATTGACGATCCTATACAGTTTAAAATAACCCCTTCTGAATTGGTCGTAAACCCGCTTGGTGCGCAGTCTAATGTCAAATATGAGGATCATGGAAAATACAACACAAAGCAAAAT
Source organism: Persicobacter psychrovividus (assembly GCF_036492425.1). NCBI lineage: Bacteria > Pseudomonadati > Bacteroidota > Cytophagia > Cytophagales > Persicobacteraceae > Persicobacter > Persicobacter psychrovividus. The sequence continues at coordinate 2,394,095 of NZ_AP025292.1, read as the reverse complement.
TTAATGGAAGAACTGTTAAGGATTGTATCTGAATTGAAGCCTTCTGCTGATCAGTTTTTAGATGTTAGAGTGGATCGTGGGGTAGATAATTCCTGTGTGTATGCTCATATTTATGCGAGGTTGATTAAGTAACTATGCTCAATATTGGTTTTAAGCAACAAACAATATTGTCAGGGGGAAAGTAATTTATCATCATTAATTCAAAAGAGTCGCTTGGATCAAAGAAACTCGAGATATGTAAAGCAAAAAAAATCACGGTAATCCTTTTAGTCATGTAAATCATGGTCAAAAAAACATGAAGCCCACTCCCCACAAAAAAAGGCTGTTGAAATCTATTCAACAGCCTTTTTTCTTTATTTTTCAATTTCCGATCAATAGTAATTGTTCAACATTACTGGCATTACTAACATCAGTAAGTCTTCGTTTTCATCCTGATCCGTTGGGACGATCAATCCTGCGCGGTTAGGCTGAGAGAATTGGAAAGTTACTTCCGTGGCATTGACATTGTTCAGCATTTCAATCAAGAATTTTGCATTGAAACCAATATCGATGTCCTCACCTGAATGCTGACAAGCCAAAGTTTCGTTGGCTTCGTTCGAGAAGTCCAAATCTTCCGCATGAACTGCAAGATCATTTCCTTTGATCGACAAACGCACCTGGTTGGTGGTTTTGTTGGCGTAAATGGCCAAACGCTTCAACGTGCTCAGGAATTGTGCACGATTGATGGTCATCTCATTGTGGTTATCCAATGGAATCACGTTTTCATAATCAGGGAAACGCTCATCAATCAATCGGCAGATCAAACGCAGATTGTTGAAAGAAAAGAATGCGTTAGCATCGTTGAACTCGATCGTTACTGGAGTTTCATCAGTTGGTAAAGTCGATTTCAACAAGTTCAATGCCTTACGAGGAAGAATGATGGATGCCTCTGAAGCCCCCTCGATGTCTGAACGGCGGTAACGTACCAATCGGTGGCCATCAGTGGCTACGAAAGTAATGTTTTCGGCATTCAGATTCATGTAAACGCCTGTCATCGCAGGGCGAAGGTCATCCGTTCCAGCAGCGAAAAGCGTATTGTTGATCGCGCGGCTCATCACTTCTCCAGAAAGCTCAATAGATTGGCCACCCTCTACACTTGAGGTGCGGGGGAAGTCCGTTGGGTTCTCTCCAGTAAGTTTATAAAGACCGTTTTCAGAACTGATTTCAATACCTGATGTTTCTTCATCAACTGAAATAGTTACAGGCTGTTCAGGAAGGTTTTTCAGGGTGTCCAACAAGATTTTTGCAGGAATAGCAATACTGCCACTCTCCTGAGCATTCACTTCAATCTCCGTGATCATCGAAGATTGCAAGTCAGATGCTGTTACCGTCAGTTTTCCTGATTCACCATCAATTTCGAACAAAAAATTCTCCAAAATTGGCACCACGGGATTAGTGGTAACGACGCCATGAATTTTGGACAATTGCTTCAACAATGAAGAAGAAGAAACAATAAATTTCATATATGTGCAGGGTTAAAATTGCAAGATAATGCCCTCGGATGGGCGATACTTTCCCAATGTATTTGGGGAACTTCAAAGGTAAAAAATTAATCCGTTAATTGAAATCTGACTGCCGATTAGGCGCAATAATTTTGGCTATTTTGGAAAGGGAGGAAAGCCGCTGATCCATTTGCTGCCTTCGGGGGTGCAGTGCATACAGCCGTGTTGTAAGCCATTGGTAATCGCGATGTAAGGGGCGCGCAGGCTTTGGTTGTAAGTTGCGGCTTGTTGTACCACTTTGGCGTCGAGCTTGATTTTCGGTGCTTTGCATTCTACCAACAGAAACGGAGCGCCATTGCGGTCATAAATCAGGATGTCTGAGCGTTTTTGTATGCCGTGGTATTTCAGGCCGCTTTCCATTGAAATAAGCGCCGAGGGGTATTGGCATTGTTGGATAAGGTATTGTACGAAGTGTTGCCTTACCCATTCTTCAGGAGTAAGGACGACCTCTTTTTTACGAAGGGGGTCAAAAAGTAACTTGCGCCCCGATGCTTCCCGAATCTCAAAAGGGAAGGAGGGTAAATTTAGTTTTTCCATCATCGGGGTGCAAGTTGCATAAGATTTGGCGAATGCCCAAAAATCAGGCGCCAACCCTCATGTTGAGGTAGGATTGTTTCCTACGCGCTACTGTCTTGAGGGTGTCTTTGATTTTGTCTTTAATTTTTGGTGCATTTCTGTCTTTGGCTTCATAGGTCAGTAGTTTGTGTACTGTAGAAGCGTTGTTAAGCATTTTTTTCAGGTCTTTTAAGGCTTCGGGCTTGACCGAGACCTCGATGTCATATTGCATTAAAGTAGGCAAAAGGCTTGACTGCGCTCGGAGCTGACCAATATTGATTGATTTTCCTACAAATGCAGTGGTGATTTGGGCTAAAGTTTCATCGCTGCTGTCAGCGAACAAGGTAATCCAAAATTGCTTTTCCATTTTAATTGCATTTAATATATTAATGGGGGTATAAAAAAAAGTCCTTCACTCATTTTACGGAGAGAAGGACTTTTCGTTTATGCTCGATACAAATTCACGGTCATGACGATAATCCTTCTCTAATGCGATACATAGAGTAGTTTAAGCGTTGTTTAATGACCATATTATTTGGTGTCGAAAGCATAAAAATCATGTGAATTTTTGTATGCAGGTAATTTAGGGAGGAATTTTTTATTCCCCAAATATTTGGGTGTAAAAATTACGATTTTTATTGTTGGAACCCTTTGATTGTTAGGAAAATGAAAATTTTCAGTGGGCGGAAGGGGGGCGGGCTAATTTTTAATTATTGGGTGGAGTCATAGGATAGGACGGCCTAAATACTTAAATTTCTGCCTTGAATTTTACGGTATTCTAACAAAAAAATATATGCTTTCAGAGGCAGCCCAACCTTATTTTGTCATCGCAGCTACCTTTTTGCTTTTCGTATTTATCTACCTGAACAAGATTCGTGCATCGGTGGGCTTTTTGCTGACGGGTTTACTTTTTGCAGTGATGGGGATTTTACACAGTAAAGATTTACTGATCGGCTTCTCGAATTCCTCCATCGCCTCGGTGGTTTTGTTGATTTTGATTACGGCAGGCTTGCGGAAAAACTTCAACCTCGCTGGGATGATCGATAAGCTTTTTCCTGCACAGGTGAGTTACAAAGGCTTTTTGGCGCGGATGATGGCCAAAGTGGCGATTCTTTCCTCGATCATCAATAATACGCCTGTGGTGGCGATCATGACCCCTTACATTATCAGCTGGGGAAAGCGTAATAAAATCAGCCCTTCCAAATTATTGATCCCTTTGTCTTTTGCCACAATTCTTGGCGGAATGATTACACAAATTGGTACCTCGACAACATTGGTGTTGCAGGGTTTTTTGGAGTCCTCCGATCTGCCGAGTATTCAGCCTTTCGACCTGTTCCGTATCGGTGGGACAGTCGTGATTGTCGGGATTGCTTTTTTTGTGCTTTATGGGCATCGCCTTTTGCCTGACCGCCAAAGAGCAGTAGCGGATTTCCGTGAAAATATTCGGGAGTTTGTGGTCGAAACTCATCTGTCTGACAGATCGAAACTGGTGGGCAAAACTATTCTGGAGGCAGGCTTGCGTAATTTGAAGGGGGTATACCTGGTGGAGATTCTTCGTGGCGACCGCGTGATTTCGCCCGTGGAACCTGAAGAGATTATTCAGGGGGGCGACAGCCTTTTCTTTGCTGGAGATACCAGCTCTATTCACGACCTTGTGAAATCAATGGAAGGTTTGCGCCTGCCGAAAGATAAATATCAGCAAGAAAATGAGGCCGTACGGGTGATTGAGACCGTGATTGCCAAAACGTCCCCACTCATCGGGCGGACGGTCAAGACCTCAGGCTTCCGGAACCGCTATGATGCCGCAGTGGTGGCAATTCACCGACAGGGCGAACGCCTCTCGGGGAAAATCGGTAATATGACCCTGCTCTCGGGAGATTTATTACTGCTGTATGCCGGGCCCAACTTTACGAAGAATGTCAATTTTTTCAGTGATTTGCATGTGGTGAATCAGGTGGAGGAGTTTGCCAAGCCAAGTAAGCAACGCAGCTGGGCACTTATCCTGACCGCCTTGATTTCTATCGGGCTTGCGGCTACGGGCGTGTACCCATTGTTCTTGTCGTTGATGGTCATCTTTTCAGTGATGGCAGCGACCAAGCTGATTTCAATTACAGATATAAAACGCACCATCGATCTGGATATGCTTGCTATTTTGGCCTTTTCACTGGTTTTGGGACGGGCGATGGTAGTTACGAAAGCCGGCGACCTGCTGGCCGCTGGCTTATTGGAGGTGCTGCAACCTATTGGGCCACTGGCCGTGCTTGTGGGTTTGTTTATCATCACGATTGTACTGACAAGCTTCGTGACCAATGTTGGGGCAGTATCCATTGCCTTTCCTTTGGCTTTGTCGATCTCCCACCAAATGGGGATGGACGGAACACCGCTTTATCTTGCGATTGCCTATGCGGCCTCGGGGGCATTCCTGACCCCGATTGGCTATCAGACCAACCTGATGGTCTTTGCCCCTGGCGGTTATACATTCAGTGATTTTATAAAGGTCGGTTTACCGATGACCCTCATTTATATGGTGGTTGTGATTACAGCGATCTGCGTGCTGTATCACTCCTGTTTTTTTTAGCTTTTCAGTAGGGCATATTTATAAATGGCCGCCACGGAAATAGCTTCGGTGATCTGGTGGTTGTCGATCATTTGAAGGGCGGTTTTCAGGCTGACTTTTTTTACTTCCAGCACTTCGGTTTCATCCGGAGCCGTTGTGCCATGCGTTACCTCCTGAGCAAGGAAAATTTCCGCCTCCTGATCCGTGGAGGATACTGAAGGGTGCAGGTACAGGAAAGGGTGCCATGATTTTGCCACAATGCCGGTTTCTTCTTTCAGCTCCCGTTTTGCAGCTTCAAGGGCTGGTTCGCCAGCAGGTGCACCCCCCAAGGGGATTTCCCAGGAATACTGATCGATGGCATACCGGTATTGGCCAACGAGCCAGATGTTCCCTTCCTGATCGATGGTCAGTGCGCCGACTGCTTTTTGCTGAAAATGAACTTTACTGTACTGGTCTTTTTTCCCTGAAGGGGTAATGACCTGGTCCTGCTCAATTTTGATCCACGGAGTTTCATGCACGGTATCGCTGTTGAGTTTTTTCCAAGGGTTCTCCATCTCTTTCATCGGCTCATGTTTTTTTAAATAGGCTTATGTGTTTGAACTCCCAATTCGGTAGGAAAGATAGAAATTATTCCTTTATTTTTGTTACATGGAAGATACGATAAAATTGGCGGCACAGCGCACACCCGATTTAATTGAGGCGGGTTGCGATGAAGTGGGGAGAGGTTGCCTGGCAGGGCCTGTGGTGGCTGCAGCGGTAATTTTGCCCAAAGATTATGAACTGCCATATTTGAATGACTCAAAAAAACTTACTGCCAAAAGGCGCGATCAGCTTGCTGAAATTATTAAAAGGGATGCCCTTTCGTGGGCAATAGCCGAGGTGGATCATCAAAAAATCGATGAGATCAATATTCTAAATGCCTCCTTTTTGGCCATGCACAAGGCGGTGGATCAGTTAAAAGTACGGCCAGAATTACTGTTGATTGACGGTAATCGCTTTTCACCTTATATGGGGATTATGCATGAGTGCGTGATTAAGGGTGATGGTAAATTTATGTCGATTGCCGCCGCCTCAATTTTAGCGAAAACTTACCGTGATGCGCTGATGATCACTTTGGCGGAGGAATATCCGTTTTATGCCTGGGAGAAAAACGCAGGCTACCCAACCAAAGCGCACAGGGCGGGGATTTTAGAACATGGGCCGAGCCCGCTTCACCGAAGGTCTTTCAAATTATTGGCGGATAAAAAATAACCATGGTCAGGGGTTGGTATGTGATATGGTGCCTATTGGTGTGCTCTTTTATTGACAAAGGGAGTGCTTGTTATGCCCAAATTCGACTGCCAAATGATTCCGTCATTCAGAAGCCTGTTATTCCGCAAAGTATCAAAAGGGAAATTTTGAGGAATGATACCGCCCAGACGAAAGACAACGTCAGGCAGGAAAGATATATCGCCCCTACGAATGTGGTGGATTCTCTGCGAACCCGCAAAATGCTTGATTCGCTGAAGTCCTACAGTGAAAAACGGAAGGTAACCTCTCATTTGTATAAGTTGCTGTTTGTCTCGCAGAGTTCGGGACAACAGAATTACCAGGGAGAGGAGAATGTCAATAGTTTTGTCAATTACGAGGGCAAACCTATTAAATCGATCACTTATCGCAAATTGGAGATTTTTGGGGTAAGTATTTTTGATCGCTCCACCTGGGACAGCGAAGAGGCGCGTCAGTTTATTGGTAACAAACTGACCATCCCCACGCGTACCTTTATCCTCAAGCGCCTGTTGCTTCAGCAGGAAGGCGACGCCCTTGACCCGACACTGCTCGCAGAATCTGAGCGACTTTTGCGTGCCTCGGCCAATGTGCAGGATGCCCGCATTTTGGTCCGGAAGAACAGTGATGGATCAGTGAGCCTTTTGGTGGTAACGCAGGATGTATTTCCGATACGGCCACTTGCCGAGATTGGCAGTTTGCAGTCGGGTAAGCTTGGTCTTGAAGATCGTAACTTTCTGGGCTATGGTCATGAGCTTTCGATGGCAGTGCCCTTTAATTTTCAGGATTCTGTAAATATTGGTTTCAACATTGGATATCAGGCAAAAAATATTTTGGGCTCTTTTGTGGATGCTGAGTTACGCTTTGAGGACGATGCGGTGCGGCTGGAAAAGAGTGCTGAAGTTCGTCGGGAATTCCTGACGCCACGATTGCGATGGGCAGGGGCGGTGTATCATCAGGAGGTGATTCAGAAAGGGCAAGTGATCAATCTGCTCGATACCCTCGAAGGACCTATTCATTTTGTGAATAATGAAGCCTGGGCGGGGCATTCCTTCAATATTCAGGGAGATGATCTTGATGCCATCAGGCTTTACCTGACGGGGCGTTTCGCGGAGCGGCACTTCTTTGAGCGCCCTTTTGTTGCGCCAGACAGTAACCGCATTTTTATTAATGGGCGGGTTTTCCTTGGTGGCCTGAGCTTGAACAAGCAATCTTATTACAAGTCTAATTTGATTCGGGCTTTTGGGCAGACGGAGGATATTCCGGTGGGCTGGAAGCTGTCGTTGTTAGGGGGCTACCAATGGCTGGAATTTGACCAGGGGACACTCTATCAGGCGGAAGCTTCCAAAAGCTGGTATGCACCCCACAAGGGGTACCATTACGCCTCGGTAACCGGTTCCTTGAATACCGATTATCAGGAGGTGAATAATTATGCTTTGGGCGCCAACTATAAATATATTTCCCCTTTGGTACCACTGGGGGGCTTTCATTGGCGAAACTTCTTTGAGGCGAGTTTCTCACAGCTTTTTGGTTATCAGGGTTTGCTGGCACTTGGGCTGGATCGTGAACAGGATGTCCGTGGGCTGAATGTCCCTGGGTTGTTGGGAGACCGAAAGATAGTCTTCAAATATGAGTCGGTCTTTTTTAGCCCTTGGCAGTTGGTCGGCTTCAAGATGGCTTTTTTCAGCTTTGCTGATGTGGCGAATATCCGTGGTGCAACGGATGTCGAAGATCCTCGGGATGTTTACAACAGTGTCGGTGGCGGGATCCGCTTGCGCAATGAAAACCTGATTTTCAATACCATGCAGTTGCGTATTGGGGTGCACATAGATCCTCCTTCGGGAATAGCGCCATTATCGATTGATTTCTCCACCCGAACTATTGTAAACTGGGATAATTTTCAGATCCGTAAGCCGAAGGTTAATTTCTTTGAATAGAGCTGAAGGCAGGGATTAGGGGAATACGGATGAGCAAAGCGGAAGAAGAAGCAATAAATATGGGACAACATGGAGGTTGGGGTATGGACAGTTAAATACCTGGCCAATAATTGTTCTGAAATATGACGGATGGGTTCTGTCCTTCCGATAATCAGCCACCTTTTATCTGATGTTTGATTATGCTGGAAAAACAGAAGTATCCGTCATGAGGTCAGGGAATGGCATCAGCTTCTTAATTGTTGAAAATAAATTGATCGGTAACTCCTTCAGGTTAAGCCTTCGCCGCACTTTTAGATGCATATTCCTTATGGGCAGGTACCCAATGGGTCTCGATCTGGCAAGCATTTTTTCCTTGGTTCTGGTTGGTCAGGCTTGTAAATACACATAGCCCTTCGCCCTCCTGTTCAGTAATGGTGTGCACTTCAACCTTATCTTTGAGTCGTGTTTCTGTAAGATAGTTTGCCGTGATGCTACTAAGTCGGTGGGTTTGCCAAACTTCCTCCGAGAGGCTGTCAATGGCCCATTGTAGGTATTTGGTGTTGTTGACATGGTTATTCAGATCGATTTCACCATAGCGAACACCGAAAACATAAGGTTTTTCTGTACTGACCGCCTTTACCCGTACTGGCGATCGTTCAATACCGTGCTTTTCAGGAAAGGCAGGCATTTTTTCCGCCACAGTACCAATAGTGGTTGGTCGGCGATTGGCATGGTCAATCATTACCCATAAAGAAGTGGCCTTGATAATGCACTCGCCTGAGGCATTGTAAATTTCAAAATCCCGATGGGAGAAAGAACGCTGATAATTTTTCACCCAGGTTTTAAGCTTCAGGCAGTCCCGCCATTTTGGGAGCTCTAAAAAAGTAATTTCTATGCGGCTCAACACCCATAGTTTCCCTTCTTTCAGCATGTCATCAAAGCCAAAGCCACGGTAAATGGCATGATTACTGGCGCCTTCCTGTAAAATATCAGCAATAACAATCGGGCGTACAAAGCCAAAGGGGTCACATTCGTGGGCCTGAATACGATGTGCCTCCTGCCAGATTCCTTCTATCTCTTTCATAATTCAATGCTTATTCAATTTTTTGGTAATCTAACAGTTCGTGGGCTGAATCAAAAGTATGTGAAGGATTTGCATGTCAATATTATTAAAAGGTGATATTTTTTACATCGTAGTAAGAATCCGCTGATTTTTCTTTTTTAGGACTGCCGATTTTATAAAATTGCTTTATCTTTAAACTGGAAACAGGATTAATCTCGATATGGATAAGGAAAAACTAAATGAAGCCTTGATTGCCTTGGCACTGAAGCGCAATGAGCTAACTGCAATGAGCTATTCAGACGACAAGTATGATGACGTTGAAGAGGAATTGCATGACCTTGAAGATGACTTTATTGATGAATATGGTGAGTATTTGGAGGACATCATTGGTGATATCCATGATCAATATTGTCCTGAAAGCGATGTATTGTCACCGATTGCATATGTTGCCCATGAATACACCATTGTTGGAAAAGATGATGACGGCAAGCCGATGTTTGATGTTGGCATGAAAGAAGGTGTGATTGTCGATGTGGAAGAGCTTGAGGACAGAATTTGCCGCTTGGTCGTGATTCCAAACCCATTACGATTCATGATTCAGTCGGGCAAAGTGATGCGTAAAGAAGTTTGGTTCGGAGAGAAAGTCCTTTAATCAGGTACTGACTTAATAATAGCGGAAGAAATCCTTCCCATAAAAAAAGCACTAATTCTTAGGGAGTTAGTGCTTTTTTAATTTTTGCTATGAAGGGGAGTGCGTTAGGATTTAATATCAATACCTTTAAGCACCCGGCGGATGTCATTCACCCGGTTCATCACCTGCGTGCTTTTTTCCATATCTTTATTGTCGATAATTTCTTTGAACGATTTCAGGTGTTCAATATAACTTCCTAGCGCTTCGGAGATATTTTCGGCATTTTGCTCAAAGATCGGCGCCCACATGGCCGGGGAACTTTTGGCCAACCGGACAGTAGAACTGAAACCCGAGCCTGCCATGGCAAAGATGCTCTTCTCGCTTTTTTCCATGTCCAATACCGTCGCTCCAAGGGCGAAAGAACTGATGTGCGAGAGGTGCGAAACATAGGCAATGTGCTTGTCGTGTTCCACCGAATCCATATAAGATACCTGCATGTCAAGGTCCTTGAAAATGCTCTTGATAAACTGGTAGGCGATCGGGTCGCTTTTCTCACGGTCGCAGATAATCATTGTTTTGTTTCGGAACAAGCCCTTAAAAGCAGATTCAGGACCGGAATTTTCGGTACCGGCGATCGGGTGTGTCGCTACATATCGTGCTCTTTTGGGATGATCTTCGGCCGCTTTACAGATGTTTCCTTTGGTAGAGCCAAGGTCAATCACCACACCCATAGGCGAGATCAAATCCAGTACAAACGGTAACTGATACTCAATGATATTCACTGGTGTGGCGATCACGGCGATGGTAGCCTGCGGAACGGCATCTTCCATGGTCATGATCTTGTCGATAATCCCCAGTTCAAGGGCTTTTTGCGAATGCTCAGGGTTTTTATCCACCCCAATAATTTCTACATCGTCAAGGGTGTTGCGTACCCCGAGTGCAAAGGAGCCTCCTAAAAGCCCCAATCCAATAACACATATTTTCATAGCAAAAAAATAGTATAAAGGTGATTTTATTTAACCATTAAATTTTAAAATCCGCAAGGCGGTCAATGACTTCCTGAATTTTGCTTTCAGGCGTACAAAGCGACACCCGGATGTACCGTTGGCCTTTCTCTCCGAAAATAAAGCCAGGGCTTAAAAAGATACTGTAATCATACAGCAGGCGATCGACGAGTTTCTCCACTTCCTGAATTTGGTCGGGGATTTTTGCCCAAAGAAACATGCCCACCTGCTCGTTGTCGTAGGTGCACTGTAGCTTGTCGAGTACCTGCGTCATCAGCTTTTTCCTTTGCGCATAAACCTCATTTTGTGCTTGATGCCACGCCTCGGAATTGCTGAGCGCCGCAGTGGCCGCCTCCTGAAGTGGTCGGAACATACCGGAATCAACATTGCTTTTTACCTTGATGATCTCATTCAAATAGGCCTGATCGCCATTGATCCAGCCAATACGCCAGCCGGCCATATTGTGCGACTTACTCATTGAATTCAACTCAATAGCGACTTCTTTGGCTCCTGCCACCGACAAAATACTGATCGGTTTTTGCTGCGGAAGAATCAATGAATAGGGGTTGTCATGGCAAAGTAAAATCTGATGCTTTTGGGCAAAAGCGACCAACCGCTCAAACAATCCCAAAGAAGCTTGCTTGCCTGTTGGCATGTTGGGGTAATTGACCCACATGATTTTTACTTTCGAAAGGTCCATTTGCTCCAATGCGGCAAAATCAGGCTCCCAGGTAGATTCCACCATTGGGAAATTGACGCTCTTGGCACCGATCATTTCGGTGACCGACCGGTAAGCAGGGTAGCCGAGTTCAGGCACTAAAACCTCATCTCCTGGATTTAAGAAAGCCAAAGAAATGTGTGTAATTCCCTCTTTTGAGCCCATCAGTGGGAGAATTTCGGTGTCCGGCTGCAGGCTTACATCATAAGTGCGTTTATACCAATTGGCCATGGCAGAGCGTAAGGGAGCGATACCGCGATAAGGCTGATAACCGTGTGCATCATTTTGATTGACAGCATTGGTTAATGCTTCTAAAGTGGCACTTGAAGGTCGTTGGTCAGGGTTACCGATACCAATATTGATGACCTCTTTTCCTTGGGCAATAAGTTCGCGAACTTCCTGTAATTTGACAGAAAAATAGTATTCCTTAACACTATTTAGCCGCTCGGCTTTTGGAATAATCATGATGAAATTTTTAAAAAGGGATAATTCGAAAAAAAGTAGATGTAGTGGGGTTGGTCGGCTTATGTTGGATTAAGCCTGATAGCGATAATAGTAATAATATCGGGTGGGAATGATATTTACGCTTACGTTTTTCATAATTTTTTCGAGTGCTACAAACTTAAATCACCTTGACGAAATATCCAATAGCTGTCCGGAAAAAAGCATTTTTATTACATTAATATCCCGATTTGTTTTTCAGCCAAAAAAAGGAGCCCGAAGGCTCCTTGCGATTTTTTTGCGGGTATTTGTGATTTATAATTCGTTAAAAAAAAATGGTGTTTTGTAAAAGGGATCAAAAATAACGTGCGCTTAGCCGAGGGAGGAAATTCCCCCATCGATACCGATAACCTGTCCGGTGATCCATTTGGCAGTAGGCCCGAGTAAATAGGCGCAAAGTGCCGCCAGATCATCGGGGTCACCGATTTGTTGCATGGGGTGGCGGTTGGCGGCCTGCTCTTCTTTGTCCTCCGTATTGATCAGGGATTCTGCCAATGAAGTTTTGACCAGTGAAGGAGCCAATGCATTGACCCTAATTTTTGGAGCCCATTCGGCTGCAAGGGAGCGGGTAAGCCCTTCGATAGCGCCTTTGGCCGCTGCAATGGAGCTGTGGTATTTCATGCCGCGTTGCACAGCAACAGTACTGAAAAGGATGACCGCCGCCTCGGGTGATTTCCTCAGGAGCGGATAATAATGTTGGAGGGTCTTTACTGCTCCTAAAAAGTTAAGTTCAAAATCCTCTTCAAATTGCTGAGGCTTTAAACTCTGAAAAGGCTTCAGATTGATGGAGCCCGGGCAATAGATGATGCCATCCAGGGATTCCAGCTGTGGGAAGGGTGGGTTTTTCTCGGTAATATCAGCCGTAAAGTGATCATAATTCGAGTGGCTGAAAAGGTTTTCGCTACGGCTGATGCCGATAACTTGGTGGCCGTTGGCGGTGAGTTTTTTTGCCGATGCAAGCCCTATACCGCTGCTTGCACCGACAATCAAATATTTGCTCATGATCGTACGTTTAGTGAGTTACTATCGTAAGCGAATATCGAAGAAATTAGTTTAGTTCTTGGTCAGTGCATCGAGCACATATTTTACCAGTCGCTTCATGTGTGGTTTATAATCGCCACCAAACTCCCCGCGCAGCCTGTTGGCAATAATCAGGCATACCGTGGCAGCATGATGGCCAAGCAATGCCGATAAGCCATAAATGGCAGAACATTCCATCTCGTAGTTGGTGATCTTCTGTCCCTCAAATTCAAAAGCACTGATTTTGTCGTTAAGCGCAGGGTCTGCCGTTTTCAGGCGAAGCATGCGCCCCTGTGGTCCGTAAAAACCGGGTGCCGAGATCGTGATCCCCTGTCTTGTAGCATCGCTTTTGAGTTTACTGATCAGCTCCTCAGCGGCAGGCACAACATAAGGCGCTGTAAGTTTGCTGTCCCAGTCGGTGTGTTTTGTGAAAGCATCTTCGAGTTGCAGGTCAGAAACTGCCGCACGGTTCGCATAAAAGTTCAACAGGCCATCAAAGCCCATTCCTTTTTCAGAAAGCAGAAACGAATGCACTGGGAGGTCTTCCTGCAATGCGCCAGAAGTACCGATACGCACGAAATTCAGCTGTTTTTTTTCAGCCTTAATCTCGCGAGTTTTTAGGTCGATATTCGCCAGGGCGTCAAGTTCATTCACTACAATGTCGATTGTCGATGTTATCGGTACCAATACCTGTGGCTACCACCGAAATTCGCTTTCCGTTGTATGTACCCGTTCTGGTAACAAACTCGCGGTTTTTTTTCTCCAGTTCAACATGGTCAAAATAGGAGGAAATCAACTCCACACGGCCGGGGTCACCCACTAAGATAATGGTATCTGCAATGTCTTCGGGCATCAGGTTCAGATGGAAAATGCTGCCATTTTCGTTAATGATCAGTTCTGAAGGGTCTATCTTGTTACTCATAATATCTACTTAATGTACTTTAAAAAAATCAACTATATAAAATCATAGAGGTTAGCTGAAGGGTCAATATTGTCGGTATTTTTCAATAAAAAAAAGCCTCAAAGTAAATTAATATAACTTTGAGGCTTCTTTAATGGGAGCTCAATTTTAGAACATGTACCTGACAGAAAGCCCGACGTCGTTATAGTGGCCACCGCCACCGTCCACGCCAACAATATCGAAAGATGGTTTCCAGTCAATACTGATATTGATCGGAGCTTCGTCGAAGGTGTACTGCAAGCCAATCATTGCCCCAGCACCGAGGGTCAGGCCGCTGTCCATGCGCAGGTGTGCCCCTGCGCCGCCATACCAGGTAAGCCCCGGGATATTGGAGGAGAGCAAGCCGAAATTATACCTGTAAAAACCAGAAAGAATGGCTGCGTTACCATCGAAATTCAGTAACCCCTCGATAGATTGCTGTTCGCCAAGTTTATAGACACCCGTAACGCCCGGTGTAACACTCATCCGAATACCAAGCTCAAGTTTGCCTTCAGTATTTGGTGCGGAAGACTTTGATTGTGCCACTGCCACTGACGACAGGCAGCACACAGAAAAAAGGACGGCAAGAAATTTTTTCATAAAATGGGAATAGGATCAGATTGAAATTGAAGCGTCAAGTTAATCAAAATGCAGCGCCAAAGGCAACAGGTAAGGGCGATTTGTACGGAGTTTTGGTGTTGGGGAGAAAAAAAAATCAAGGGTCAACTGCTTGACCATTCGTGGGTTGAGTGTGCCTTCAGGGCTGCTGAATGGCTTTTTTATGGGCTGAGGTTGCAGAATCCGAACTTTTTCCCCAACTTTGCAGAGCAAGTCAGGACGATCAGCTCCTACTGAACTCCCCCAGGGCCGGAAGGCAGCAAGGGTAAGTGGTTGAGCGATGCGATCTTGGCTTGTCTTTTTTTTGAATTATCCGCGAAGCACTCTAAATGAGGGCTTTTTTTATGCCCAAAAAATTGTTTGAATTTTTTGATGTCATGTTTTGGAAATCGATAATGAGTTCGTATGTTTGTGCCCGCAAGTCAGGACGATCAGCTCCTACTGAACTCCCCCAGGGCCGGAAGGCAGCAAGGGTAAGTGGTTGAGCGATGCGATCTTGGCTTGTCTTTTTTTTGAATTATCCGTGAAGCACTCTAAATGAGGGCTTTTTTTATGCCCAAAATTTCAGGAATAGTACAATTCCCTAAAAGGAGTATCCTTAGCGTTAAAAAATTTTTAAGATTAAGTGGTTGATTGTCAATTGCTCAAAAAAGTAATACGCCGACAAGTTTAAAAAATAGCCCTCAGTGCTTGTAAAGCAATAAAAAAGGCGTACTTTTGTCATGCGATTCGACGAGATCTGCTCCTGTTGAACTCCCCCAGGGCCGGAAGGCAGCAAGGGTAAATAGTTGAGCGATGCTACGTCGGGTCGTTTTTTTATATCAAAAAAGTACAATTCTGATCCATCCCATGGGTCTTTTTTTATGCCCAAAAATTATTCTTTTTTGGGGGATCTTTTCGTTTTATAATTATCAAATATTTCACTCACAGATAATTATAACACGATGAAGTTTTTTATTGATACTGCATTACTTTCAGAAATAGAAGAGGCGGCAAGTCTCGGGATTCTTGATGGGGTAACCACCAACCCTTCACTGATGGCCAAGGTGGGAATTCAGGGGCAGGAAGCCATCTATCAGCATTATAAAAAAATATGCGATTTGGTCGATAATAATGTCAGTGCGGAAGTGATTTCCACCGATTTTGAGGGCATGATGAAAGAGGCCGATGCCCTTGCGGGCATAGATGAAAAGATTGTAGTGAAAATCCCAATGATACCCGATGGCGTGAAGGCAATAAAAAAGCTGTCAGGTATGGGGGCGCGAACCAATTGTACGCTGGTGTTTTCGGCAGGGCAGGCCTTGGTGGCCGCGAAGGCGGGGGCAACCTATGTGTCACCGTTTTTGGGCCGACTTGATGACATTTCCATGGACAGCATGGAGATGCTCGGGCAGATTGTCAATATTTATCAAAATTATAATTTTCAGACTGAAATTCTTGGCGCTTCGGTCCGCCACCCCATGCATGTGATTACAGCTGCGGAAATGGGCGTCGATGTGGTTACTGCTTCACTCAAAACTCTCAAAGCACTGTTTCAGCACCCACTGACAGATGTTGGCCTGGAAAAATTCCTTGCTGATTATCAAAAATCCCAAAAATAACCGCCAGTTTGGGGTACAGTCCGTTGTATTCCTTTGGATATAAAAATTTATAGTTGTGGCGAAAGTAAATATATATTGGATGCGGCGTGATCTTCGTTTTAAGGATAATCACGCACTGTTTGAGGCCCTTGAAGCCGACGAACCTGTTGTTCCACTTTTTATCTTTGATCGGGATATTCTTGATGAACTGCCTGAAGATGATGCGCGGGTAACTTTCATTTATGAACGTCTTGAAGATTTACGCGATAAGATTGACGGGCAGGTGTTCGAGTTTATCTATGATGAACCCTTGAAGGCCTGGGAGCAGGTGATTGAAAAGTACGAGGTCAAGAAGGTATTTGCCAATCATGATTATGAGCCTTATGCTGATGAAAGGGATGAGCAGGTTCGTGATTTGCTTGAAGGACACGATATCGTTTTTGAAACTTTTAAGGATCAGGTGATTTTTGAAAAACTAGAGGTTGCCAAAGATGATGGTACCGCCTATCGGGTGTTTACGCCCTATAAAAAAGTGTGGCTTGCGAAATATAAAAAGGAAGGGGAGCAGCACTTCCTTTCTGAAAATCGGCTGAGCCATATTTTGGAAGGCCAACCGAAATTCAAACTGCCTACCTTGAAGAAAATGGGTTTTTCAGGCTTCAAATATGAGGACATGCCCACCAAGGTGGTGAACAAGCGGACGTTGCAAAATTATGAGGATAAGCGGGATTTCCCGGCCGAGGAAGGCACGACCCGCATTGGGTTACACCTAAGGTTTGGGACGGTCAGTATTCGTGATTTGGTGGCCAAGGCGATGGACGAAAGTGAAGTTTACCTGAGTGAGTTGATCTGGCGGGAATTTTATGCCATGATTCTGGCGAACTTTCCGCATGTGGTCAGTGAGGCCTTTAAGGCAAAATACGATAATGTCCCGTGGCGAAATGACGAAGAGGGTTTTGAGAAATGGTGCAAGGGCGAAACAGGTTACCCGATGGTGGATGCCGGAATGCGACAGCTCAACCAAACGGGGTATATGCACAATCGGGTGAGAATGGTGGTGGCGAGTTTCCTGACCAAGCACCTGCTGATTGACTGGCGATGGGGTGAGGCTTATTTTGCGGAAAAATTACTGGATTACGAATTGGCTTCCAATAATGGGGGCTGGCAATGGGCTGCAGGAACAGGCACCGATGCTCAGCCTTATTTTCGGGTGTTCAATCCAGAAAGTCAATTCAATAAATTTGACCCTGACGAGCATTATGTGAAAAAGTGGGTGCCGGAGTATGGTACCGATGATTATGTGGAACCTATGGTCGAGCATAAATCGGCTCGGCAGCGGGCTATTGATACCTATAAAGAAGCACTGGACAAAGCCGATGGTTGATTTCGCGGTTGAAAAATAAGAGATAATTTGAATATCTTTTTGTAATAGCGTGGGGATGGCTTTTCTTTGAATAAAAAGTAAACATGTCAGCACAATACTGGTGGGTCCCCCTGCTGTTATTTTTTATTTGGGTACTGCTTCAGGTGAGTAAGCGTCAACCGACCACCTGGACCGCAGGGCGTGGCCTGTTGTACTTTGTGATTTGGTATGTACTCATGATCGCGGGGCTTGGCTTGGCGTGGTATGGCCCTCAGGGCGTGTCGAGCTTTCATTTTTTCAATGATCTGGACGAATGGTATGGCATGGATAAGCTTGGCCACTTTTTCACTTGTTTTCAGATGGTGCGCTGGGCTGAGGTCTTGCTGAAAAAGGGCGGATGGGATCGTCAGAAACGGCAGTCGGTGGCTTACCTGTTAGGTTTACTGATTTTATTGCCTGTGGAGGTTTTGGATGGATTTGGCAGAGCGTATGGATTTTCTGTTTATGATTTGCTGGCCAATGCTGCAGGTGCCTCCTTTGCCTATTTGCAGCTTCGCTTTTGGGGTAAAGTGAAAATGTTTCCCCGTTTCAGCTTCTTTCCTTCTGCCTGGGCGGAACACCGTCCGCAGTTGCTGGGGCAGCATTTGGGGGAGCAGGTACTGAAGGATTATAATGGGCAGGTTTATTGGATGAGTTACCCGGTACGGTATTTTATCAACCGTAAAAGTGTCCCTTCCTGGCTGATGTGCTCTATCGGGTATCAGGTGGAGGGGATGGTTTATGGCAGGGTACACCAAAACCTTGAGGCGGGCTACAAGCCTTACAACAGTTTGCTTTTTAGCTTTGATATTGATTATGCACAGCTGCCTTTGCGCAGGCTCCAGAGGGTGAAATTAGTTTTGGAACTATTCAAATTACCGATGCCCACCCTCGAAGTTCGCGAAAATGGGCATTGGCAATTGTACTGGGTTTATTTTTAAACACGCTCTTACGGTTTTCTGAATTTTAAAAGATGGTTACCAGCTTAATCTCCTGTTCATTGGAGTCAATAATTTCACCATTTTCAAGTTTCAGGACCCGCTGCGGATGCTGATTGATCATCGAATAATCGTGCGTCGCCATCAGGATGGCCGTTCCTTGTCGATTAATTTTGTCGAGAATCTGATAGATGTCCTCCGTAACTTCAGGGTCAAGGTTTCCCGTGGGTTCATCGGCAATCAGGATCCTTGGTTCATTCAGCAAGGCACGGGCAATCACCACCCTTTGCTGTTCTCCCCCAGAAAGCTGATGGGGCATTTTTTTTGACTGTCCAGCAAGCCCAACGAGCATCAGCACCTCTGAAATGCGCGATTTCATTTTACTGCGGTCGGTCCAGCCTGTGGCTTTAAGGACAAACTCCAGGTTTTCATTGACCGAACGGTCTTTAAAAAGCTGAAAATCCTGAAAGACAATGCCGAGCTTACGGCGCAACATCGGGACATTTTTTTGCTTAAGTTCGACGAGGTTGAAATCGGCTACTGAGGCACTGCCGGCATCCAGGGTCAGGTCGGCATATAGGGTTCGCAGCAGGGAAGATTTTCCGCTGCCTGTGCGTCCTACCAAGTAAACAAATTCACCTTTCTGAATGTCGAAGGAGCAATTTTTCAGCAATTGTCGCCCTTCAATACTGATTTCAATATTGCGGACTGAAACAACGGGGTCAGTGGAAAAAGGGGCCATCAGTTACAGATTTAAAGGGTGTAATTTACCAAAAGGCAAGGCTTCAATAATGGCCTTCAGGGCTTCTTCTTGCCCTTCGAGGCCATATTTTTCCAGCTTTTTCAGTGGGCGGTCAGCACGAAAATAAGCGACCAACACAAAGTTGTCGTCCCTTAACTGAATATAATCGGGGATTTTTGCTTTCCCCTTTACTTTAATAATATACATAGTGATCCTTGTTCTCTCTGCAATATAGAAAAAAGCATTGCTTTTGTTGAATATGTGCTTCAAAAACCGACCATAGTTGCTTATTCCGTCGGGATCTTATCAATTTTTTGGTAGGAGGTTTTTACCCCTTTGATTAAAGCAGAGCTGAAGCCACGGTGCTCCATTTCATTAAGACCCGCAATTGTACAGCCCATTGGGGTGGTTACTTTGTCGATTTCCCTTTCAGGATGCTGCCCGTTTTCTATCAGTAGGGAGGCTGCTCCTTTTACCGTCTGGGCGGCAATCAGCTGGGCAGTTTCTGCTGGGAAGCCAATCTCGATCCCTCCTTGCGAGGCCGCACGGATAAAGCGCAGGGCATAGGCAATACCACAAGCACCAAGCACGGTCGCGGCATTCATAAGCTCTTCATTAATGATGATGGCCTTGCCCACCTGCTCAAACAGGTCGACAACTGCTTGCTGAAGGGTTGCCGAAGGGGTATCTGTTGCGATACAGGTCATACTTTCCTGAATGGCGATGGCGGTATTGGGCATGGCACGGAATACAGCAGGTGCTTCGCCGACGGTGTTTCTGATCTGTTGAATATCTACGCCTGTCGCCACGGAAATCACGACAGAATCAGCCGTAATGGCTTCGTTGATTTCTCTGAGCACCTTGTTGATCAAATGGGGCTTTACCGCAAGGATGATCCATTGTGCCTGTCGGCAGGCATGAAGGTTGTCGGCAAGGACATTGACCTTTTTTTCGGCCAGGTCTGCCAGCTTATTGGTTTGGCGGCGGGTAATGTATAGGTTTTCCGGTGCAATGAAAGACTCGTTGATGAGTCCGTAGGCAATGGCACTTCCGAGGTTTCCCCCACCGATGATGGCAATTTTTTGGTTCATGTCAGGTTTGTTGGTCTTGTTTGTTGAAATTTAAGGTTAATTCTTTACAAATCAACATCTCAATCAGGTCAGATCACAAAGCCTGTAGCCATTGTTATTATTTATAGGTCTTTAATCAGCTGGTAGCGTTCATAAAACTCCATAATATCGAGGGTCAGCTGGTTGCGGTCAGCATATAGGACAAACTCCATGGAAGGGGTGTAGAATTTCAGGAAATTGACGGCCTCTTCTTTCGAGATGTTCAGCAGCCTGCTGATTCTCTCGGGGCTCAGGCGCCGTTGATAATAAGCAATTTGCCGTGCTTCCTCGTTCTCGTTACGCAGGATTTCCACCATCTTCCGTCTTTGTTTTCCTTCTTTACTGAACGCATCGTAAAGGGCAGAAATTGGGCTGCCAACTGCCCGCATACCTTTCTGGAATCCTGTGAGGTCTTTGGGCTCAGGGTAGGTGCCGTCGGCATTCTGACCAAGCCCGGGAATATAGTAGGGTTTCAGTTCTTTTTTTATCAGCGGGTGGTTTTCATCAATGCCGTAAACATCCACATTTTTCAGTCTGATGGCTGTTTCCTTAAGAAAAATCAGGTTGGGCATGTCGAGCTGGCTGCTATCTTTGAAGCAGTAGGAACTGTAAGCGTAGCCCATAGAGCTGAAAATGAGGGTGTCTGAGGGGTGTATTTTTACGGCGAAGGCACCGCTTTCATTGGTGGTGGTTCCGCGTACTTTTCCCTGGAGTACAATTTGAGCGAAAGGGATTGGTGCGCGGGTGGAGTCGTCCATGACAATACCACGGATAATGATTTTCTCCGGCAGCTGTGGGGCATCTTGTCCGAAACAAAAAATGGGCAGACTGCATATCAGCAGTAATAAGAGGGTTGAGGCTTTCAATATTACTTTTTTACCGTCGAATAATTCACTCATATAAATTAAATGGAATATTTGGCCACAAGCAAAGTCGGGGGGTGTATTTCACCTTTTTTAACGTAAAAAAGGAACCCGAGGGGTTCCTTTTATGATCTTTGGGGCTTTGGTTAGGCTTGCTTGAGGCTTTTGAACTGCATCTTGTGCAATCGGGCATAAAAGCCTTTGGCGTCGAGCAGTTGCTGGTGATCTCCCTGTTCCACAATCCTGCCCTTGTCCAGGACAATGATTTTTTCAGCATGTTGAATGGTTGACAGTCGATGGGCAATCACGATTGCTGTGCGGCCTTTCATGAGTCGCTCAATAGCGGTTTGAATCATTTCCTCCGTCTCTGAATCTACGGAAGAGGTGGCCTCATCGAGCACAATGATTCGGGGCTGATAGACGATCGCGCGCACAAAGGAGATCAGTTGGCGTTGCCCCACCGAGAGGGTTGAGCCTCGCTCCATTACGTTGTAATCAAAGCCACCGGGCAGTTTTTCGATAAAGTCCAAAGCGCCTACCAATTCTGCGGCTTTTCGGATTTGTTCATCAGTGATGCTGTTGTCGCCGAGGCGGATATTTTCGCGGATGGTATCTGAAAACAGAAAAACATCCTGCAGCACAACGCCAATATTTTTCCGGAGGTAAGGGAGGTCAAAATCTTTTACCGCATGACCATCAATGGTAATGCTCCCTTGCTGAATGTCGTAAAAACGGTTCAACAGATTAATAATGGATGATTTCCCCGCTCCCGTAGCACCTACCAAAGCGAGGGTGTGTCCTTCCTTGACATCAAAAGAAATGTCTTTGAGGACAAAGTTTTTATCATCGTAAGCAAACCAGACTTTATCAAACTTCACATCCCCATTGATTTTTGCAGGTTTTAAATTACCCTGATCAGGAATTTGTTCCTCGCTATCGAGTAGCAGGAAGATTCGTGAAGCGGAAACGACTCCCATCTGAAGCGTGTTGAAGCGGTCGGCGATCATGCGTATCGGACGGAAAAACATCTGAATATACATGATGAAGGCGATGAGTATCCCTGGCGTAATGCTGTTGTCGGAAAGGAGCTGCTGTGCGCCATACCAAACCAGCAGGCCGATGGAACCTGCGGAAATAATTTCAGCGACAGGGTAATAAATGGAGTAATACAACACCGACTTAAGATTGGCCTCACGGTGCTTTTTATTGATTTCCTCAAATTTTTCATACTCCCGATCTTCGCTGTTGAAAATCTGTACAATGGCCATGCCCGTGATATGTTCCTGCACAAAAGAGTTTAGGGAAGATACCGCATTACGGACTTCATTGAAGGCATATTTAATTTTCTCTTTGAAGATGTAAGTGGAGAACAGCAGAATGGGAAGGGTTGAAAGACTCACCAGTGTCAGTCGCCAATCGGTATAAAACATGATGGCAGTAATGACAAACAGTTGTAGCACGTCGCCGACGATGGCCGCTACTCCCTGACTGAATACCTCGGCAAGGGTTTCGATATCTGACACCGTTCTGGTTACCAGCCGCCCGATGGGGGTATTGTCGAAAAAGCGCAACTGCAAGCCCAGCAGGTGGTCATAGAGTTCATCGCGGATATCTTTAATGGTGTTTTGCCCCAGCCAGCCCGAAATATAGGTATGCAAATAGGTAACGATGCCTTGCAGAACCAACAGACCGATCAGCAGGATGGTCATGTTCAGCAAGCCCGGGAAATTCCCATTAGCTACGTGCTCATCAATAGCGATGTGGATTAAATAAGGGCGTATTGGCCCTAAAATCGCCACACCGACCGTTAGGACAAGCAATAGAATGAATCGTTTCCAGTAAGGTTTGACAAATTTGAATAATCGCCGTAAAACAACGGAGTCGAATACTTTGCCACTGATTTTTTCTTCTTTCACAAATTTTCTTTTTTAGACTGCCTTGGATAGCAAATGCCTAATTACGCATTTTCTTTTATAAACGGGTAAAGGACTTTTGATAAATATAAACCATCAGAAGGAACGGAACGCCCGGCAACGCTTCGGTTTTTGCTGTCGATGACCTCAAGCACCTGTTGTGGAGTCATGCGCTCGCGGCCCACTTCAAGCAGTGTGCCCACTATGGCACGAACCATATTTCTAAGGAATCGGTTGGCGGTAATGTGAAATATCAGATGATCTTTATCCCTGAGTTCCCATTGTGCATGAAATATTTCACAAAAATAATTATTGACATCCGTTTTTACTTTGGAGAAGCACTGAAAATCTTTCCTGCCCAAAAGGAGTTTTGCGGCCTCATTCATTCGTTCCACATTCACAGGCTCCTTATGAAAATAACTCAGTTCCTGAAGAAAGGGGTCCCGACTCAGGTGGAGGTGGTATTCATAGCTTCGTGTGGTGGCATCGAAGCGGGCATGTGTCTGATCATCGACAGGGAACATCCGCATAATGCTGATATCAAAGGGTAACAGGGCATTGAATTTATATACATATTTTTCGCAATCCAGCGCTTCAGCGACATCAAAATGTGCGAATGTTTGTTTGGCGTGCACGCCGGTATCTGTTCGGCCACTGCCCAGAATTTCAATGGGCGTTCTCAGTATTGTGCTCAACGCTTTTTCTAAAACCCCCTGAATAGTGGGTACTGTCTGGTTTTTTTGGCTCTGCCAGCCATGGTAATTTGTGCCTTTATAGGCGATCTCGATAAAGTATCGCAAAATGTTCTGTGTTTTTTCAGTGTAAAGCTAATACATGTATATCAAACTTTTCAACTCTTTGGCCTGATTTGAAATATTTCTTTAAGCACAAAAAAGTATTTTTGCCCTAAATAGAATTTCGTAAGTTTGCCAAATAAGAGAAACTATTAATTATTATGATACAAAGAATTCAAACCGTTTTTTTGTTTTTGGTGTCTGCCCTTTTGGTAGCTGCCTGTTTTTTTCCGGTGTGGGCTTTTGATGCCGCAGGTGGAGAAGTTCATCAGTTGTTCCTTTTAGGATACAATCATATTTCAGCAAGTGGTGAAATAGTGAAAGAAGCCATGCCTTATGCGGCCTTGGGGATGCTTGCTTTTGCAGCAGCAACCATTTCTTTGATCTCTATTTTCCAGTTCAAGAATCGTATGAAGCAATTAAAGCTTGGCTATATCAACGCATTTTTGATGATTGGTATTATGGCCGGTAGTCTTTATCTGGTAAAATACAACCTGGTAGAATTGGCAGGAGGAAAAGGAAACTACTCTGTAGGCTTCTTTTTGGTCGTCGGTGCAATTGTTGCCAATATGGTGGCCGGTAAGTTCATCCGTAAAGATGAAGAGCTTGTTCGCTCAATGGACCGTATGAGATAAGGGGTTGATGATACTCAAAAAGGGCTAACACGAATATTGTGTTAGCCCTTTTTTTTGCCTGTCGCCAAATTAATACCGCATCTCCCGATTTTGTAAATCGGTTTTTTTGCTCAAGGAACCCTATTGGACTGGGTGCTTTATTCAAGGGAGAGGCATTGAACCAAAAGAATGTATATTGAAAGTAATCTGTGAACAAAATATCACACTACATGAAGGTTGGTGGTATTAATGCGTCTGCCCGCCCCAGGCAATAATGACCGTTGCCGTAATGAGGAGAAGCAGGCCTGAAATCAGCCACCTTTTGGTGCTTTTCGCCACGCCCGCCCATTCTTTAAAATATAGTCCCCACAGGTTGCCAAACAAGATAATAAAGGACATATGGACGGTCCAGCTGGCGAAGTGGAAGCGTTCCTCAAGGAAGGAGGAGCCCATGCCGTAAAACATAAACTGCAAATACCATATTGATCCGCCCAGGGAAGCGAGGAGATAATTTTTTCGGGTTGTAGGGATTTTTTTGAAATATTCGCGGCTGGTTTTATTTCTGAAATTGTAATACAGACACAGCAGGGCGTTGCTTAGCAAGCCGCCAAGCAGGAGCACAATCAATACCGCATTGTTTTGCCACAGTGGGGCAGTGCCCAATGCCTGCGCTTCAGCGGCAATAGGCTGGCCGGCAGCGAGTCCGTAGGCGAAACAAGCGCCAATCGGGCCAGAAAGAAAGGTAATCACAATGCCTTTCATGGATTTAAAGCCTTCTCCTGTGGTATTGCGCTGGCTTCGGTCTCGCAGGTGTCCGGCATAGCCTGCCATGCCAATGCCCAATAGGCAGATCATTACCCCAAAAAGAGTTAGCTGTCCGGAGGTGCTTTGCAACAGGCTTGGCATACTTCCATCGACCAGTGGAGGAATAAGGGTGCCAAAGGCCGCGCCACTTCCGAGGGAAACTGTCATGCCCAGCGAAACGCCGAGGTAACGCATGGTCAAATTGAAAATCGGGCCACCTGCCCCCCAGATAAATCCAAAAAGGAAAGTCATGGCGATGGCCTGATCTGGCGCAAGGGAAAGGCTTTGGGTAAGTCCACTGACGGTAACGCCTGCTACTGCCAACGGAACGATGAGCCAGGCGAATAGGCCCATGACCAGCCAGGAGCTTTCCCATGACCAGGTTTCAATCTTTTTAATGGGTGCGTAAAAGCTTCCGGCACATAATCCCCCGACGGCGTGTAAGAATATTCCAATAAATGAACTCATGGGTTAGGATTCAGGAGTGGAAACTAAATTTTTTGACCACAGTAAAGGGTTTTGCTGATCGTCCTGGAGCGTTTGTCCAACTTGCAGGGCATTGTGCTGCGCTTCGGAGAGTATATTTTTTTTGCCATTGAATATGGCTCCATCAGGCATATAGGCGCAGGTCATGGCACGGCGTGCAAAAGGAGTCATGTTGGCGTTGGCGCCATGTACCACCAAGCCATTATGAAAGGAACAACTGCCGGCTTTCATATTGGCAGGAACGGCAGGAGTGTTTTTCAGCTCGGGGAAGGTGATGAAAAATTCATCCATATTGGCCGAGAATCCAGCTTCCTGGTAGGTCGTTTTCTTGTGGGAACCTGGCAGGAAATACAGACAGCCATTTTGCAGGGTCGCATCATCGAGGGCGATCCAGATAGTAATGGCCTGCGGGTGGTGGAACGACCAATAGGGATTGTCGGTGTGCAGGGTGCTGGGGTTGCCCCAGGGTTGTTTGAACAAAGCCTGATCATGCCATATCCGAATGCCGTCCACTTGGGCGAGCTGCGCTGCCATTTTTCCAAGTTGTTCGTCGAGCATCAATTTTTTGACACCCTCATGATCTTGCCACAGGTTGATCAGCTGGTCAAATACTTTATTTACAAAAGTTCGATCAGCACCTTCTGTAACTTCATTTCTGTCGGGTAATGCCCGTCCTTTTCGCAAAGCAACAGCTTCATCTACCTGTTGGCGCCAATGGTCAAGCTCATCAGAAGTTAAAAAGTCATCGATAACGACAAACCCATTTTCTTGGTAAAATTCGGTTTGTGCTGCGGTGATGTTTGTGTTCATAAAAGTATATTTATTGGGTGTTAAAAATAGATTTCAGGTGAATCGCTTCTTCCCAGCGGTCGACGGCATCTTCTCCTGTTGGTGTTGCGGGAGCGTAGCCTAACTGGTGACTCAGCAGTTCGATGACAATGGGAATTTTATGATCGGGATTCAGGCGGAGCACCTGATTCCAAAGCTGTAAAAAATGGTTTTTATCTTCGGTGAAAATGTTTTTGAGAGGAGGTTGTATCATACCTGGGGAGCTCATTCGGGCATGGATCATTCGGGTATTTTGGAGGATGGGCAAAATGGCATTGAACTTTTTCTGAAAGTGATCGGCCATGAGGGTGCTGATGTACCAATGGCTGAAGTCCCCTGTGAAGCGAAGGGCGGGGAATTGTCTCAGAAGGGCAAGGCAGCGGCAGGGGTCTTGCGTAACTGTTCCTCGATGCGTTTCAATATAAATGGGGATAGTAGTTTGAATATCCTGAATAGCATTGAGCCATTGCACTATTTGTTGGTCTTCTTCCGTTCCTATCCCTAAATGAATATTTACTGATGTAGGCACTTTGCTTAAGGCCTGTTGCAGGTCGTGTATCCCTTGAGAAAGATCGAGAAAGCTTATGGTAATACTGAACTGAAGCTGTTCCTTTTGCAGAAGGGGATAATTCAGCTCGCTGAAAACCCCTGAAACGCCATTAAATCCTGCTTTTTTAATGAATGCATAGTGTTCCTGTGCAGGGATACGGTTGGGGGTGGCAGTGCTGATTAAGTCAGACAGGTTACCCATACTGATCCACCATTCAAAATTATTACTGACTTCTGTCATTTACTTTCCTGATAATTATTAATTTACACTTATAATATTAGAAAATGATCAGGTGTTTTTCATTCATTGTTTTGGGTGGATGATTGCACAAATTGATATTTCATGTCATTAATCCTAAAAGAGTTTAACACAGATTCATTATCAACGGTATGGGGAATGCACCTGTATAGTT
The DNA here is from genome assembly GCF_036492425.1 of Persicobacter psychrovividus. Lineage (NCBI taxonomy): Bacteria > Pseudomonadati > Bacteroidota > Cytophagia > Cytophagales > Persicobacteraceae > Persicobacter > Persicobacter psychrovividus. The sequence continues at coordinate 2,366,730 of NZ_AP025292.1, read as the reverse complement.
TCGGGGAGTTGTTTGTTCCTGCGGAAGAAAGCAAAGGGGGAGTCAGTAAAAATTACCAGCATTCTTTCTGGCAGAAGGGCCGAGTATTGGATACCTTTTTTTTGGTGTATATCAGTGAGGGGGCAGGAGAGTTCCAGGTGGAGGATCAGCCATTGCAACAAGTGAATCCTGGTGATTGCCTGATCCTGTATCCAGGAATTCGGCATCGGTACCGACCATTGCCAGACAAGGGGTGGCGCGAGCATTGGGTAGGATTATCGGGTAGGTCGATAGATCAATTATTATCTCACTATAAAGTACTGGGGAAGCAGCAGCGGGTACCTCTGAAAGAGCCTTCAGTGGTGTTGGGTATTTTGGCGCAGGTAAAGCAAGAGGTGTTGCAGGAGCGCGAGGGTTTTCAGGTACGGGCTTGTTGTGAACTGCAGCGACTTTTATCGATGATTTTTTTGCAGGTCCATCAGGGGGAGGTGTCCACTTCCCGAAAGGATCAGTTATTACGAAAGGCAAAAATACGCATGCAGGAGCAGGCGGTGAATTCGGCCTTTAATATGCCTCAATTGGCTGCTGAACTTGGGGTGAGTTATGTGTGGTTCAGGAAGGCTTTTAGAATGGAAACGGGCTATGCACCACAGCAATATAAAATTGGGTTGCAAATCAAATATGCGGGGAATCTACTGACAAGAACTACCATGACTGTGAAAGAGGTCGCGTTTGCAGCAGGCTTTGATTCGGAGGCTTATTTTTGCCGTCAGTTTAAAAAGGTCATGTTAAAAACCCCTTCGGCTTATCGTAAAGGGGCGCTGTAAGTAAGGAAAATTTGGGCATAAAAAAAGCCACCCGTGGAAGAGGTGGCTTTTAATTAATGTTTTGATCTAATTAATTCTTAGTCAAAGTCACAGTGTAAGAACCTACACCGTTGATTGCTTTTTCACGAGCAGCCTCAGCACCTTCGTAAGAGAATTTGATTTTTAAAGTTGTTTCACTGATGCTTTCGATCGTGATTGTTTCAACACCACCACCTACTGAAAGAGAAGTAGTAGAAGAACCGGCAAAAGCCCAAGCGTCACCGAATGCAGCTAATTCATCATTTACACCACCAGCTTCCAAAGAACCACCTTTGAAGTCAGCGTCGTTACCAAATTTCAATGTTAAAGCATCGAAAGAATCGTCGCCGTCAGTAGTTTCTACTGTAGCATCGCCCCACATTCCCATCAATAATTTTGATTGAGTTTCTTGTGGATTTTCTGGCTCTGGCGTTGGCGCTGGATCATCACCGCCACAGGCAGTCATAAGGGCGATAGCACCAATGAAGAAAAACAATTTTGCAGCGTGGTTGAACAGATTTGTCATTTTTTGAACAAGTTAATGTTTAATAAAAAATTTGCATGTTTATACTCAAAAGGTTGATTGGATCCAATGATGACACATTGATTCATCAACCACTTTTGACAGTTTTGGTGATACCACTCAATACCCCATTCGTCAAGATTCGACGTTGGTTCATCTAAAAAAACCAAAGGGGAGTCGGTGGCAAAGGCCAATCCTAAACGTACCCGTTGTTTCATTCCCGAAGAAAAAAATTTGATAGGTTTATCGGAATGACCTTCCAAAGATAGAAATTTTATTAAGAAGTCAATAGAGAAACCCTCTTTTAATTCTTTAAATTTGTAATGAAATAGTAGGAATTCGCGAAGTGAGAGTTCTTCTGGTAATTCAAGATAAGGCGCCACATAGACCAGTTCTTTGAAAAAAGCATCGGGCTTAATAATGGCGCTATTTTTTTCATAATGCACATTTCCCTGCGTTGGTGGTGTAATTCCGGCGAGCACTTTCATGATCGAGGATTTTCCACTGCCATTGGGGCCTGTAACCGCATAGGTATTACCTGCCTCAAAGGTGTAGTCGAAGTGGCGGAAGATCCATTCATTGATAAATCTTTTGCCGACACCCTGCGCACTGATTTTAAATTCTTGTTTAATCATATCATTAAAAAATAACAGCCACATTAAAGGGATATCGCTTCAATGTGGCTGTGATTTAGGGTCAGTAATACTGACTATTTAATAATGCCTCTTTCAGAACTCCTGATAAAGGACAGGATATAATCTCTTTCTTTGGTTACAGGAATTTCGTTTTCAGCAACGGAAGTTGCTTTTGAAATATTGTATCCACGATTAAAAATCGTGCGATAAGTTTCCTGAATGATATTGATCTGCTCAGAGGTGAAGTTACGTCTTCTCAGTCCAATAGAATTAATCCCAGAAAATCCGCCAGAGCGGGTCGTCATGGCAAATGGAGGAACATCTTTGCCTAAAAGTGTACCGCCAGCCACCATACTGTGGGCACCGATACTGACAAACTGATGAACGGCTGTTGTGCCACCTAAAATAGCCCAGTCGTCAATTTTACAATGTCCTGCCACCTGAGTGGCATTTCCTAAGATACAACGGTCACCGACGATACAGTCGTGTGCCAAATGTACATAAGCCATCAGCAGGCAGTGATTACCCACCACAGTGGTGTGCTTATCCACCGTACCACGGTGAATGGTTACATATTCTCGGATGATGTTGTGGTCTCCGATCTCTACGGTGCTGTATTCGCCCGCAAATTTAAGATCCTGAGGAGTTCCGGCAATAGCAGCGCCACAATGAATTTCATTGTGCTTGCCAATTCGTGCGCCATCCATAATCACGGCATTTGGGCCTACCCAGGTGCCTTCACCGATAACGACATCTTTTTGTACCGTAGCAAATGCTTCTATCGTTACTCCATCAGCAATTTTTGCTTCAGGATGAACATTTGCCAGTTTACTTATTTCTCCTTTCATGAGTCTTTACGTACAATTCTTGCGATCATTTCCCCTTCACATACCAGATTGTTTCCTACGTAAGCTTCACCTTTCATTTTGGCGATGCCACGTTTGATCGGTGCTAAGAGCTCACACTGAAGAATCAGCGTATCGCCAGGGGTTACCATTTGGCGGAACTTTACCTTGTCAATACCAAGGAAGTAAGTCCAGTGGTTTTCAGGGTCTTCATAGTTTGATAAGACCAAGATCCCACCTGTTTGTGCCAATGCTTCAATCATCAGTACACCAGGGAAAACTGGGTTACCAGGGAAGTGTCCCGTAAATTGGGGCTCATTCAAGCTTACATTTTTAATGCCGGCCACGTACTTGCTGTCCAGGTGGAAGATTTTATCCACCATAAGGAATGGGTAGCGGTGCGGCAGCATTTCTTGAATTTGCTTAATGTCTTTTACTGCAGGCATCTTTGGATCGTAATGCGGGATATTGCTATGCGATTCCTGCATCATTTTCTTCAGCTTGCGGGCAAAAGCCACGTTGGCGGCATGTCCAGGGCGTGCAGCCATGATTTGTCCTTTAAGGGGACGACCTGCCAAAGCCAAATCACCTATCACATCCAATAATTTATGGCGTGCAGGCTCATTCTTATATCTTAACTCGACGTTATTCAGGAAACCTTGATTAGCGACGATGTCTTTTTTATTGAAAATTTTCTCCAGGTTCTCCATTTGTTCAGGAGAAAGTTCCCGGTCAACAATCACTACGGCATTATCCACATCACCTCCGCGAATCAATCCTTGATTGTACAGGGCTTCAAGCTCGTGCAGAAAAACGAAAGTTCTACAGGTAGAAATTTCTTTTTCAAACTGCTTGATATGTGTGATAGAAGCATGCTGTGAGCCAAGAATCTGCGAGTTGTAATCTACCATGACGGTTAATCGGTAGTCATCGGCAGGCATAGCTGCAATATCGATGTCTTTGGATTTATCGCTGTAATAGATACTTTTCGGAATCTCAAAATAGTTGCGGAGTGCATTTTGCTCTTCAAGGCCAACACTTTTGAGTGCTTCTACAAATGCCATTGATGAGCCGTCCATAATTGGAGGCTCTGGGCCATCCAATTGAACCATCACATTGTCAATCTGTAAACCCACCAATGCTGCTAAAACGTGCTCAACGGTGTTTACGCGCGCTTCACCTTTTTGTAAAGTGGTACCTCTGGAGGTATCGACTACATAATCGACATCCGCCTCAACGACTGGCATGCCTTCTAAGTCAACGCGTTGAAACTTATAGCCATGGCCTGCCTCTGCAGGAACAAAGGTCATGGTAGCAATCTGACCTGTGTGCAATCCCACACCGGCCACTGCGACCGATCCTTTTATAGTGTGTTGCTTAGTATTCATTGATCATATAAATTGGAGGGCAAAGTTAAGCATTTTCTTTTAATTCTTTCAAGTCAGCCTCCATTTGAGGTAATTTCTTGAAAACAGAGTATGCCCGGAAGTAATCGCGGAGGTTATACGCAGGGCTTCCCATGTATATCGCTCCTTCCTGTTTGACAGATTTAAGGATGCCCGCCTGAGCACCCAAAACAACTTTGTCAGCCACCTGTAAATGGCCGGCAATGCCTACCTGTCCGGCAATCGTTACATTTTCGCCAATTTTGGAAGAGCCCGAAACCCCTGCCTGTGCAGCAATTACGGTGTTTTTTCCAATCACGACGTTATGTCCGACCTGGATCAGGTTGTCAAGTTTCACCCCTTGCTTAATAAGAGTGGACCCCATTGTTGCGCAATCAACAACGGTATTGGCACCAACATTAACGTCATCTTCCAAAATAACATTCCCCAACTGAGGAATGCGTTTGTAAGATCCATCCTCCTGTGGCGCAAAGCCAAATCCATCGCTTCCGATTACGGCATTGGCGTGAATATAACAGTTGTTTCCGATAATACAGTTGCTGTACACCTTGGCGCCTGAATCAATAACAGTATTGTCTCCTATTGTTACATTGTCGCCGATGGCAGCATGAGGATAAATTTTGACGTTGTTCCCGATGGTAACATTTTTCCCGATGTAGGAAAATGCCGCACGGTAAACTTCAGTGCCTGTTGTGGAACCTGCTCCGATAAATGAGGGCTCTTCCACGCCTTCTTTTGCGAATCGAGTGTATTTGTCATACTCCTCAAGAAGTGCGGTAAAAGCAGAGTAGGCATTTTTTACACGAATGAGTGTCGTAGCGACCTCTTGCTTGGGTTGAAAGTCCTCGTCAACGATAACGCCTGCCGCCTTGGTGGTGTACAGGTGGTTTTCGTATTTTAAGTTAGATAAAAATGAGATTGCGTCCTCTCCCGCATCTTCAATTTTCCCAATAGTTTTAATTACTCGGTTGCCGTCCCCTTCGACCGCACCTTCTAAAACTACAGCAATCTGATTCAGTGTAAATTCCATTCAGTTTTGAGTCCTTTTTCAAAATTCAACTACAAAGATACATTTTTGCTTAAGCATAGATAGTATTTTTTTACAATTTTGCTCAATGCAGTGATGTTCGGTAGGTCTGAAGCAGCTTCGAGATCAATAATTTCCCCGGATTTTTTAGAGATAAGTATTTGATCATCATGGTTTAAATAAGCAGAATTGGTCACGAAACCTTCGGCCATAAGGTAGTTGGCGTCTGTTTCGGAGACCGAAAAGGTATTTTGAACTATTTGATTGGTATTTTGTATTTCTTCTGCCGTGAAGGGATCGTTTTGCAATTTTATTTTAAAAATGTTCCGATTCAGGAGTTGTTGGCTAATGGTCGACAGCACATGATCGGGGTGGCTTTGCCATAACTTCATGGCGGCCATAATATCGAAATCATCCAATTGAACGAATTGCGCGATGGCTTCCTCCTTTTCCTGGTTTCGGATATTTTCAGCATGTTCAAGGAAGTAGGTTAGGGCTTCGGAGGCGACCACCTTTTCTCCCTGTGCGACCAGAAACTGTGCCCGCTTGATCAGGCGGATCATCATCTGTTCTGCAGCAAGGGATGTTTTATGCAGATAAACCTGCCAGTACATCAGTCGGCGTGCCTGCAAGAAATTTTCTATGGAGTAAATGCCCTTTTCTTCAATGACGAGCCGATCATTTTTTACGTCAAGCATTTTAATGATACGGGATGCGCCCACGGTCCCTTCAGAAACCCCCGTAAAAAAGCTGTCCCTTTGCAGGTAATCGAGGCGATCCATATCCAGCTGTGAGGAAATCAGGGAGCAGAAGAATTTCCGGGGATATTCCTTTTTGAACATCTGGATGGCCAAATCAAGCTTGCCATTCCATTGTTTGTTGAGCGACTCCATCAGTTTGAGGGAAATGTACTCATGGTCGATGTCCTTCAGCAGGGTGTGCTCCAGGGCGTGGGAAAAAGGCCCATGGCCGAGGTCGTGGAGCAGGATGGCTGCTTTGGCGCCTAAAATTTCCGCTTCGCTGATTTCAACCCCACGGTCGCGGAGCTGTTCGAGGGCGCGGGTCATCAGGTGCATTGCCCCGAGGGCATGATGAAAACGGGTGTGTTGGGCACCAGGGTAAACCAGGTCGGTCATGCCCAGTTGCCGAATGCGGCGGAGTCGCTGAAAGTAGGGGTGTTGGATTAAATCAAAGATCAGTTCATCTTTAATATTAATGAAGCCATACACGGGGTCGTTGATTATTTTCTTCTTATTCAAGCTTGCATTTACTATTTTGCTACTGAATTTGTTAAAAACTCTTAATTTTTGCCAACGTTTATGATAATAATGTTTATTTGACGTTAGTAAGAAGTTTTTTCAACTCTTTATATATAAAGAAACCAATAATCCTTGATTTATGCAAAGGTATAAGATATTGTGGGCAGACGATGAGATCGAATTTCTCAAACCACACATTTTATTTTTAGAAAAAAAAGGCTACGAAGTAACCGCTGTAAATAGTGGGGCTGATGCCGTAGAGCAGGTAAATGAGGATCATTTTGACGTGGTTTTCCTGGATGAGATGATGCCAGGAATGACGGGTCTTGAAACATTGGATCAGATAAAAAACATTCGCCCCAGCCTCCCTGTGGTGATGATTACCAAAAGTGAGGAGGAGGATGTGATGGAGCAGGCCATTGGCAGTAAAATCGCCGATTACCTGATTAAGCCGGTAAATCCTAACCAGATTTTGATGGCAGTGAAGAAAATCACGGACAATAAGCGGTTGGTCTCTGAAAAAACCAACCAAAGCTATCAGCAGGATTTCAGAAATATCTCGATGGCCTTCATGGATGATATGAACCATGAGGAATGGGCCGATATCTATAAAAAGTTAACCTATTGGGAACTTGAAATTGAAAGCTCTGACGACAGCAGTATGTCGGAGGTGCTGGACATGCAAAAAAGCGATGCCAACAACAAGTTCTCGAAATTTGTGATCGACAACTATGAAGACTGGCTGAATGATCCCGACTGTGAGCGTCCGGTGTTGGCCAATGATCTGATGCGCAAGAAGGTGTTCCCAGTGGTCGCTCAGGGCAAGCCAACTTTTATGTTGCTGATTGATAATTTGCGCTGGGATCAGTGGTGTTTCCTGGAACCAATCTTCAGTGAGTATTTCAAGATTGAAACCCGCGAGACTTTCTATTCTATTTTACCGACCACCACGGCTTATGCACGGAATGCCATTTTCTCGGGAATGATGCCGCTGGAAATGAGTAAGCATTATCCACATTTGTGGGTTGGCGATGAAACCGATGAAGGGAAGAACAATCATGAGCACGAGTTTCTTGAAGAACAGCTTAAACGGATGCGCCTGGATTACAAATGGTCCTATCACAAGATCAAGCAGGTGGCACAAGGCAAGCAGCTGGCCGATAACCTCCGCAACCTGATGAGCAACGACCTGAACGTTATTGTTTACAATTTTGTGGATCTGTTGTCGCATGCACGTACCGAGATGGAGGTGATTCGTGAGTTGGCCCCAGATGAGTCTGCGTATCGTTCCCTGACAAAATCGTGGTTTGAGCACTCGCCTTTGTTTGATATCGTTCAGCGATTGTCGAACCTGGATGCGAACGTCGTACTGACGACCGACCACGGAACTGTTCGGGTAAAACGTCCTTATAAAATTATTGGGGACCGAAACACCAACACCAATTTGCGCTATAAGGCGGGGAAAAATCTCAGCTTTAACGATTCCTCTGTATTGGTCAGCAGAAATCCAGAAGATTTACACCTGCCAAAGCAGAATGTTTCTACGGCTTATGTGTTCGCTACCGAAGACAGCTTCTTCGCTTACCCGAATAACTACAACTACTATGTGAAGTATTATAAAGATACTTTCCAGCATGGTGGTATATCAATGGAAGAAATGATTTGCCCATTTATTTCAATGGTGCCAAAATCAAAATAAGTTATCTTTGTAAAGAAAGGGAAGTATGTTGATGCCTGTTTTTATAGGTTTTCATTCTACTTTCCTTTATTTATTTAACAAGAGTGTCAAAAAAAAATTGCATTTTGGAGAAAGAACTGATTATTGAAACGAAAGGCCTGAAGGATTTAGCCGCAGCCGCAGAGAAGCTGATGGCCTTTGGTTCTGATTATAATGTTTGGTTGATGAACGGGGACATGGGAGCAGGAAAAACAACCCTGACGATCGCACTGTGCAAAGCGCTTGGTGTGGTGGATGATCCCACAAGCCCAACCTATTCGCTGGTAAATGAATACCGTACCGAAGATGGCTTGCCTGTTTATCATTTCGATTTTTACCGCATTCATGACGAGGCGGAAGCAGAAGAGATTGGTGCCGAGGAGTACTTTTATTCCGAAGGTTACTGTTTTATTGAGTGGTCTTCACTCATCCCTTCCCTGATTCCCGACCGCCATCTGCTGGTAGATATTGATGTTATTAACGAAACTAATCGCTTAATTAAAGTCACCAGAAATGGCTAAAAACACTCCTTTTGGATTTTCGAAATTGGCGCAGGAATCCCTCCTGACGCAAGAAAAGCCTGCCAAGATCGGTCGCCAGCACCAGGCCATGACCATCGGTATGCCCGTGGAACGCTCCATGCAGGAAAACCGTGTGGCACTGACCCCCGACTCTGTGGGAGTGCTTGTGAACAACGGGCACGAGGTTTTGATTGAAACGGGTGCGGGGCTCTCTTCCAATTTCGATGATAAGGAGTATTCTGAACGCGGAGCGAAAATTGTCTATTCCGCAGAACAGGCTTTTGAGTGCCCGATTGTGCTGAAGGTTGAACCCGCTACTATTCAGGAGCTGGAGTTAATGAAGCCGCACAGTTCGCTGATTTCTGCCATTCACCTCGGGACCATGTCACGGGAATTCCTCGATAAGGTAAAAGAAAAGCGACTGACCACTTTGGGCTTTGAGCTCTTGGAAGATAAATCTGGTGGGATGCCTGTGGTACGTGCAATGTCGGAGATTGCGGGCATGAATGCCCTGTTTATTGCATCGGAGTATTTGAGCAGTGTCCGTAAAGGGCGCGGTGTTTTGCTTGGTGGTATTACAGGTGTAGCCCCTTCCAATGTCATTATTCTTGGTGCTGGAACTGTGGCGGAATATGCCGCACGCGTTGCTTTTGCGCTGGGAGCCAATGTACAGATTTTCGATAACCATCTTTATAAGCTTCGACGCCTGAAAGCGGCTTTGGCTCATAATGTAGCCACAAGCACGATTGAAACAGAAACCCTGCGGTCGGCACTGAAGCAAGCCGATGTGGTGATTGGGGCCATACGACCAGAGAAAGGCCGCAATCGCTATTATGTGTCGGAGGAAATGGTGGCGAGTATGCGTCCCAATTCCGTGATTGTGGATATTACGGTAGACCAGGGAGGCTGTTTTGAGACTTCCCGCCCGACGACTCACGAATCACCGATTTTCAGGAAATACGATGTAATTCATTATTGCGTGCCCAATGTTCCTTCCCGTGTGGGGCGAACAGCAACTACGGCGCTGAGTAATATTTTCACCCCGATTTTGCTTAAAACGGGAGATCACGGTGGTGTGGAAGCGATGATGTTCAAAGAAGACTGGTTCCTGAAAGCGGTTTATAATTATAAAGGCTGTCTTTGCAATGCTGCGATTGGGAATAAATTTCAGATGGAATTTAAAGATCTGAAACTCTTTGCACCCCCTTCGTTGGAATAATAAAATAGCGCTATTGAAAATACGATGTGCCTGAAGATCCCTTCAAATTTTGAAGTGATTTTCAGGCATTTTTTATGCGCGAAATGGGGTGTTTGGAAGGCGTAACCACTGGGCGAAAAAAGATGGTTTTGGGCTATAATCAGGTGGCTATATTTATTGCCTATTGAAGAAAAAATTTTATTTTGAGGTATTCAATCGAAAGGAATATTTTCTATCCAAATCAGTTTCTTTATTTAATAACCGTCGGCTTATGGAGAAGTTAAGAGTTACTAAAGAATATGACAAATTAAGTGTAGAGCTTAAGGAACAGCTGAAATTGGCCTACCCTGCAGGTTTCAGAAACCATTTGATCACCTTTAAGGGGAAAGACCATCAGCAGGTAAGTGCGCTGAGGTTTGAAACCGAAGACAAAATTTACCTGATCAGGATGACCAGCAAACAGGCAGTACAGATTATTGATGCCGACCCTGACTATGATGATGACGGTAACCTGTTTGATGAAGTGAAGGAGGGGTATGAGGAAAAGCACCTCGACAGCGATATCTTTCCTGCGGAAGAAATTTAAGGAACAAAAAAAGCGCAATCACTTTAAAGGACTGCGCTTTTATTTTTTTATGCGGTGAAGGCGCAAGGCTTATGAAAGGCCTTCGATTTGACCGTCAATGACATCGATATTATTGGCTGCAGGAATTTTTGGCAGACCAGGCATACGCATGATCGCACCTGCTTTGGCAACAATAAATCCAGCACCAGTATTAATGATCAGGTCGTCAATGGTGATTTTAAAATCTTTTGCGACACCATAAGCTTTAGCGTTGTCGCTGAAAGAATATTGTGTTTTGGCCATACAAACGGGCAAGTGTTCCAAGCCCAGTCTTTTTATGCGGCGAAGCATCAGTGGTGCGCGTCCCTCAAGAACAACACCCGTTCCACCGTAAATATTCTTGACAATATTTTCCAATTTAGTAACCACAGCATCGTTTTCACCATAGCTGAATTTCAGGGTCGCCTGATTTTCTTCAACAGCCGCAACAACTTCTTTCGCCAATTCAAGGCCTCCTTCGCCGCCATCATTAAAGGCGGTCATGAGTGCAAAGCGTACGCCCTGAGCTTTTGCCCACTGCTCCACAATGGCCAATTCTGCCTCCGTATCCCAAGGGAATCGGTTCATGGCAATGACTACTGGCTGCCCGAAATTTTGCATATTCTCGACATGCTTGGCCAGGTTTTTCAGGCCAGCTTCAACGCCCGAGAGGTTTTCTTCTTTCAGGGCATCTTCAGCAATGCCGCCGTGCATTTTCAAAGCAGGGCAAGTGGCAACAATCACAGTTGCTTTTGGGGCTATGCCAGCATGCTTACATTTGATGTTGAAGAATTTTTCAGCACCTAAATCAGCACCAAAACCCGCTTCAGTAACAGCATATTCACCGAAAGTCATGGCCAGCTTAGTTGCCAAAACAGAGTTGCAGCCGTGAGCGATATTGGCAAAAGGCCCTCCGTGAACGAAAGCAGGAGTGTTTTCGGTCGTTTGTACCAGGTTAGGATCAATGGCATCTTTAAGCAAAGCGACGATCGCTCCAGCAACGCCAAGGTCTTTTACCGTGAAAGCTTTATTGTCAGCGGTGTATCCGAGCAGAATGTTTTCGATGCGTATGCGCAGGTCGGTAAGGTCATTGGCCAAACACATAATGGCCATAATTTCAGAAGCAGGCGTGATATCAAAGCCTGTTTCACTGGTAATACCGTTGGCATTGCCACCAACACCTGAGACCATTTGGCGAAGGTTGCGGTCGTTTACGTCAAGAACACGTTTCCAAACCACCTCTTTAAGAAGTTTTCCAGTGAATTTATTCTGATGCTGGTAGTTGTCCAGCAAAGCTGAAATCATATTGTGAGCGGAGGTAATGGCGTGGAAATCTCCCGTAAAATGAAGGTTGATCTTTTCCATTGGTACCACCTGTGCGTAGCCTCCACCTGCGGCGCCACCTTTCATTCCAAAACAAGGGCCAAGGGACGGTTCACGCAAAGCAACAATGGCTTTTTTGCCCAGCTTGTTGAGACCCAGTGTCAGGCCGATGCTCGTCAGGGTTTTGCCGTTTCCTGATTTGGTAGGGGTAATGGCGGTCACCAAAATTAAGTTTGACTTCTGCACTTTTTCATCATCCACCAAAGTGTGTGGTACTTTGGCAATATGCTTCCCGAAAGGGTAAAGATCCTCGGTAGGGATGTTGACTTTTTCGGCAATTTCTTGAATAGGTGCAAGGTGCGCCTCACGTGCAATTTGAATGTCCGTTTTCATAAAATAAGCTCAGTATTCTGCTGTATATCCGTTTGTGGCGCAAAAATACACCATTTTAGCTTTTGATTGTGATGTGTTGTGGAATATCTTTTGCTTACCTTTGTGCGGAAAACATTTAAAGAAAGAAAATATGGGTAGAATCATGGCCATAGATTATGGGACAAAACGTGTCGGTATTGCCGTAACGGATCCTATGCAAATTATTGCGAGTCCGCTGGATACGGTGCATTCCAAGGATATCGTAGACTTCATTGTAAACTATGCCAAAACGGAAGAGCTTGACTGTGTGGTGGTCGGCTGGCCTACCAAGCTCGATAGCAGCGATACCAACAATACACAAAATGTTCAGGCGTTTGTCAATCGGTTAAAGAAAATGATCAGCCTGCCCATTCATCTGGAGGACGAAAGGTTCACCTCCAAGATTGCGATGCAAGCGATGATCAGTGCGGGATCGAAAAAGAAAGACCGCGCCAAAAAAGGCAATATTGATAAGGTTAGCGCTGCCGTGATTCTTCAGTCTTATATGGAGCGAACAAAGGGGTTTTAGTCGATGCGGGACGAGCTGATTTATGTACTTGACCTGATCGGGACCCTGGCTTTTGCCATTTCGGGCATTCAGACTGCCGCCGATAAGCGGATGGATGTTTTCGGGGCCATGATGATCGGTTTTATTACTGCGCTGGGAGGCGGAACAGTGCGCGATATGCTTTTGGGGCAACAGCCAGTGAGTTGGTTTCATGACCTGAACTACCTGCTGGTGGTGATTTTGGCTGTGGGGATCGTCTTTGCTTTTGCGAAACATGTACGGCGACTGAAACAGACCCTTTTTTTGTTTGATACTATCGGTATCGGTGTTTTTACCCTGATCGGTGTAGAGAAAAGCCTTTCATTGGGGATCAGTGCACCTTATGCGGTGATCATGGGGATGGTTACTTCAGTAGTTGGGGGCGCCACGCGTGATGTCCTTTGCAATGATATTCCGCTGATCCTGCAAAAAGAGGTTTATGCCACCGCCTGCCTGCTTGGTGGCGGGACGTATGTGTTTTTAAATATGATGGGTGTTGGCTTGGTGGTGAATAGTTTCGTGACCATGAGCACCGTGATTGTGATCCGCTTACTTTCCATCAAATACCATATATCGTTACCCCGAATGCGGCGGTAGTGCCTCGAAAATGACGCTTATTATTTTGTCCGCAGATTAATGTATCTTGTGAAATGACCGTTGAAGTAAATTCCTGCTACAACGTTTTTCAGCGCTGAATCACCTCATATTTAACGTGCGCAACAAGCTGTTGATGCTATCGCAATAGGGGGCGGCGTTCCTGCTGGGGTGATGTGTTCAAAATATGGAAAAGGTCTTTTCGTTACATTGATTTGTAGACTATAAAATACCCACGCAGTCATGGGGGCTTGCTCCACCAAGACAGAATAATTCAATCTAAATATCAACAATCAATAGAAATCTCTATGAAGTTTAGAAGTAGAAAACTCGTACAGCCAAGTGATTTGAATTCACACCTGACCCTTTTTGGTGGGCAGTTGTTGGCTTGGATTGACGTCGAAGCTTATATTTATGCGCGTTGTCAGCTGGGATCAGCCCGCCTGGTAACCAAATACATGTCTGAAATTAATTTCACCGCTTCAGCCCAACAGGGCGATATCGTTGAGATTGGTTGCCAGGTGATTGCTTTTGGAACAACTTCGGTAACTTTACGCGCGGTGGCCCGACGCAAGGAAGATCACCAACCGATTATTACGATCGATAAAATGGTGTTTGTTAATATTGATGAAAACGGAGAGGCTGCACCGCATGGCGTGACGGAAGCAACGGAAGATATTTGATGCGCAATTTACAGGTGATATATATGGTGGTGGTGCTTCGGCATGACCACCTTTTTTATGGCCCATAGTTTAATGAAGCTATAAATGAACACCCGATGAGGCGCACTGCTTTTCCTGTTTGACGGTACCCTGAAAAATGAGGTGTGAAAATGTGGTGTGAATTGGGGTGCCTGTCTTGCCATGGCGCTTCTGTAGCAGGTGGTGGGGCACCCAATCATGGAATATCTTTTCGCTTTTTATCGGATTGTTTACGGAAGTGAACACTGCCGCAGCAAAAAGTCATTTTAAATTCTACCTTTACAGGGTATGCCGCTGATCACCACTGTCTTTGGTAGGAGAAGGGGAGATGTTGGTTGGTGGTCATCACCAGGCAAAATTGCGAAACGAAAAGATGTGATATGATCGATAATCGTTTTATTGAGGGGAGCCATGTAGTAGGGGCTCCCTTTTTTTTTAAAATGCTTCTGATATTTCCACATAGAAGCCCGAGTTGTCATCGTTGCCAATACCATAATCAATCCTGATATTAAGCTCCTCTTTTTTCTTGACCATAAAGCGAACTCCGCCGCCGTAATTGTATTTGAGCTGATCGGTGGAAAATTGATCAAGTGCAGGGGCAATATTTCCTGCGCCCACAAAGCCCACGAGTCCAAAGCGCCTCCATACATGCTGGCGGTATTCTACTTGGGTGGCCATTACTACTTTATCACGGTACTTTCCTTTGAAATACCCTCGCATAATACGGGAGTCCCCTAACTTCGCCAGACTCTCAAAGGGCACATCCCCCGAGGTGAAATCTCCACGAAACTGTGTCGCTACCACCCCCGATTTATTGACCCTTTTGTAATATCTCATGTCCAGGCGCATCCAGTCATAGCGATAAGTACTGCCGATGGCTTTAAAATTATGCTCGGATTCCAGTTCAATAAAATACCCCGAAGAAGCATTGAGAATGTTGTTTCGGGTGTCCCACTGAAAGGCAATACCCAGGCCCGAAGTTCGGTAACCATCCTTGCCAAGGTGATCGTTGGTGTCGAGCAGGTTTTCCTCAGGCTTCTCAATATCCATGGCATCATAATACTGATACCTCGCCCCGAGGTACATATTATCGAACAATTGAAAGAGGTAAGAAGACCGAAAGGTCAGGTCAAAGAACTTGATCAAATCCCTGTCCTCCTCCGGAACAATATCCTGCCCAATCCCATAAAAAGAGTCGGGATAACTTCTCAGCAGGAAGTAATTCTTCATTCGTCGGCGATCGTCGCGAAAGAAAATCTGATTGTCCACCTCCAGCAAATACTGATTGTTCAAGGTGTAGATGAAGGCCGTGCGGACGTAAGAAGTTTGCGCAAGGGAATCCAGCGGGTGAGGCTTGAACAGGTTGTAGGCAAGTGCCCCGAAAGCGAACTTTGTTTCAGGGGAATAGTACACCACGGGTAAAGCCAGCATGCTGTGCTTTTTATAGGTGGTACTGTCGGAAACGGCCTTTTTTTGGGCAGTAGTTTCCATATAGATCATCAGGGAGAGGATCACGAGTAAACATTTTTGCATGAATTGATGTAGGTAAGTTTGACCTAAGGTAAGATCAAAAGTGTTTATAATCAACTCATTAATTCAAAAGATATTACTTGGGCTTTCCTGCGGTCTTTTCTGGTAAAAATTTAATTTGCCCTTTTTCATCAAAGCTGAGGTATGCATTGAATAGGGTTCCGTTTCCTGTCTTGAACCCCTTGATCAGGTTGGTTTTTCCTTTGCTGACGATCGCTTTAAATTGGGCGGAAGTCAGTTTTTTGCCATAGTTTTCAAAAGGGATTTTAAATCCGCAGGTTTTATATTGTTCGCAGCCGTAAGCCGTTTTTCCTTTGATCGTATTGGCGTTACAGATCGGGCATTTGAGGGTGTCTTCAGCTTTTTCCTGCAATTGCAATTTGAAGTCGGGCGTGAAGGACAGCTTTCCACTGACTTTTTGACCATCTTTCTGAAAACCTTTGATCATGCCACTGTCATTTTTTTCGAGCAGCCTGTACCATTGGGCATCGGTAATTTTTTTGCCCATAAATTCAAATGGCAAAATAAGGTTGCATTGTTGATGACGAACATTTTCGCAGCCATAGGCTGTTTTTCCTTTCAATAGTTTGCCTTTGGTACATTTCGGGCAGGTCATGCCTTCGATGGTTTTTTCGGCGGATTTTGTGGTGGCCGCAGGCTTCGTTTTCTGGCTTTTGGCATCCTGAATACTGATGTGTCCGCTGTAATCATTTTTTACTTCATGCACCAGCTGAATCAGCATTTGTTGCATTTCCTCGCGAAAATCAGCAGGGTTAAAAGTGCCTTTTTCAATCTGCCGAAGTTTGTACTCCCACTGCCCCGTGAGCTCGACGGATTTCAGCAGGTCGTTTTTGATCGTTTGAATCAGCTGAATGCCCGTTTGTGTGGGAATCAGGTTTTTCTTTTGTTTCTGAATGTATTTTCTGCGGAAAAGGGTTTCGATAATTGCCGCCCTTGTGGAGGGTCTGCCAATACCATTTTCCTTCAGGGCATTTCTCAGATCTTCAGCCTCAATATCTTCCTCCTCGCTAACCTCCTCTTCTTTAATCAGCTTACCCGCGGTTTCCATGGCACGGAGCAAGGTGGCTTCGGAATACTGCTTGGGTGGTTTGGTTTCCTTCTCCTGAAGTGTAGGCTGGTGTGGGCCACTTTCCCCGACTTCAAAAGCGGGCATCATCTGGTTTTCTTCTTCCCCTTTTTTCTGCTCTTCCTCCACCTTCTGGTTACTCAGAGCATATACATCGCGCCAGCCCATCTTAATGATCTGCTTACCGTTGGCCTTGAATTCCACCTTGGCTGCCTCGCCTAAAACAGCCGTTTTCGATACGATACAATCAGGGTAAAAGGCCGCAATAAATCGTAAGGCGATGGTCTGATATACCATCGTTTCTTGCTGATTCATGCCCGATGCCGTCACGTGGGTTGGAATAATGGCATGGTGATCGGTCACTTTTTTGTCATCAAAAACCTTTTTCGATTTACGGATCGGCTTTCCTCGCAGTGGGGCAGTGAGTGCCTCATAAGCCTTCATGGAGCCGAGGATACCCGCAATTTTTGGGTACATGTCATTGGGCAGGTAGGTGGTATCTACACGTGGGTAGGTGACCAGTTTTCGCTCGTAAAGTTGCTGAATAAGTTTCAGGGTCTGATCCGCCGAGAAGCCAAATTTCTTGTTGCATTCCACCTGCAATGCGGTCAGGTCAAAAAGGCGTGGAGGCGTTTCCTTGCCTTCTTTCTTGCTGTAATTCTTGATGGTGAAAGCCTCCTGCTTAATGGCTTCCATGGCCACCTGTGCTTTTTCTTTTTGCAGAAATCGCCCTTTGGCCGCCGAAAAATTCACCTCACGATATCGGGTTTTAAGCTCCCAGTACGGCGACGGTTTGAAGTTTTCAATTTCCAGGTACCGCTCAACAATCAGGGCAAGGGTAGGGGTTTGCACCCTTCCGATGGAAAGCACGCCTTTGCCCCCGCTGTATTTGAGGGTGTAAAGTCTTGTGGCATTAATGCCGAGTAGCCAGTCGCCGATAGCGCGAGCGCTTCCAGCAGCATAAAGGCGATCGAAGTCCTTGCCGTCTTTAAGGTTTTTGAAACCATCGACAATAGCCTCTTTGGTCAGGGAGGAAATCCATAATCGTTTGACGGGCACCTTACATTTTGCCTTGAGCAATACCCAGCGCTGAATCAGTTCCCCTTCCTGTCCTGCATCACCACAGTTTACCACTTCCGTCGCGCCCTGAATGAGTTTTTCAATGGTCTTGAACTGCTTTTTTACACCTGCATCGCCCATCACTTTTATGCCGAAGCTCTTGGGGAGGATCGGTAAGGTGCTGAGCCCCCAGCTTTTGAGATGGGGCGCGTAATCGTGCGGTTCTTTCAGGGTGCAGAAGTGCCCAAATGTCCATGTAATCTGATAGCCATTGCCTTGGTAGTAGCCATCGTGTCTTTCTTTGGCACCAAGGACCTCGGCAATTTCTCGTCCTACGGAGGGTTTTTCGGCAATACAAACAATCATGAATTTGGGCAGTAAAGGATGAATGAAAATTTAGGGAGGGTTTGCTGTTGGCTAAGCGAGGACGATCTCGCCATTAATAACCATTGGCACCACTTTATAAGTGTTGAGTGTCAGGGCAAAGTCGATGTCTTTTTGAATATCCATCTTGGCAAGGCGTTTGGCATGTGCAGATTGCGCCAAAAATCCTGCAAGGTCATTTTTTACGGCCTGATACATCACTTTTGTGGCCAGGGCGGCATCATCTTCAAGTTCAAATTCCCCCTCAAGTCCCGCTGCGACAGCGCCTGCAAAAAGGCTGTCTTCAAGGTTGAAGTTCCCTTGCCATCCAGCAGCAACCATCACAACATCTTTTTCCTGTGCTTTCAGGTAGGAGATGATGGCGTCGAGGTTAACAAAAGCACCGATCAGAATTTCGTCTGCGGCAGCGGATTTACTGATGGCCAAAGTACCGTTAGTGGTTGTGGCGGCTACCTTTTTGCCCGTTTTGGCCGCTTCCATATAATCAAAGGGGCTGTTACCCATATCGAAGCCGTCCACTTTTTTTCCGCCGCGTTCGGCAGCAGCAATGTAGCCTTTGGCCTGCAAAGCTTTGCATTCTTCCACCTGTGCTACGGGGGTAATGGAAGGGATGCCTTCGGCCATGCCTGTTACCATGCAGGTGGTGGCGCGCAATACATCAATAACAACGGCCACCTTTCCCTTGAGGTCGGAAAGGTGAATGAGCTCGGGAGTCAAACAGATCGATAGATTCTTCATACATCAGATTTTTAGAGGGTGCAATTTACGCAAGCTAATGAATTTATGAAATACCGAACTTATAAAGGAGGGCAGGATTCCCGCTGATTTTTTAAGATTGAATTTGTAGTGTGGGGGGATTGTGATATCTTAACGCAAGATAAACCTAACACAACATGAAACATCTATTTTTAATGGCGATGGCCATACTGATGAGCGTATCAGCTTTCGCACAGGTTGAGGGCATTGCGGATCACGTAACCCTGGAGACAAAAAACCGCCAAACGTATTTTGCTGTGCCAGGCTCTATTCGTATCTCGGCAACCAAAGAAAAGAAAAAATTATTCTCGAAGAAAAGTTCGAATTTTCAGGCTAAACGTATGGTGAAATTTCAGGACCATCAGGGGAAGCTGATCAGTTTGCCCGTTAATAGCCTGACAGAGAATTCCATGAGGAATTTGCATGTTGCCTATAACAATCAGGTGAACCGACCATTGAATCCTGAGGAGCGTATGGAGCTTTTCCGTCGGGCAAGAAATGGTGCCCGTGTGAAGTATGTAGTCGGTGGTGTTCTTGCAGGTGCAGGGGTGATTGTCGCTGGTGCTGTTACGGGAGGAATTGCCCCCGCAGTTTTATTTGCCACTGGAGGTGCTTTTGGTGCCTGGGGCTTTGGTCAGGACTGGGCGGCGAGCCGATACCTGAACATGGAAAAGCATGAGTTCCGTGCGGTAGATGATCTTCATGAAGATTTTTAACGCCCACGGTCAAAATAAAAAAATTGATCTAAAAAAAGCCATCCCGTTTTACGTGGGATGGCTTTTTTGTTACATCAGTAATGATCATCAATTAATGGTCGTGATCGTGATGGTGGATCAGTAAATCCTGGAATGTTTTATCTTCATTACCCAGTTGATCGATCACATAAATAGCGAAGTGGTATTTACCTTCAGCAATTTCTTCACCGTCGATCATTTCAGGTACGGTTACAATGTTCTCATCAATAGAAAGCGTTTTAGGATTTCCGTCTACTACAACAGTTTGGTCGTATTGCCACTCTTTACCTGTTGATTTCACACGGTGGTCATGGTCATGTCCTTCGCCAAAGTGGATGTCAATTTTATAACTCTTAATACCATTTTCGGCATTCAGTGCTGCATTCAAATAGAGCTCTTCTCCAGCTTCTACCAATGCCATTTCATGACCGTCGTGCTCTTCGGTTTCATTCGCCAGCTGAATGATTTTTACTGTTGGTGCCTGTAATTCATTTTCTGAGTTACTGCTACAAGCACAAAAGATCAGGCAGGCCAATGCCCATAAGCTTAATTTCTTCATGATAAATTGATGTTATTGTGATTTTGTATATGCAAACTTATTGCATCTTCGTGAATGAAGCAATCTTTTTGCAATAAAGTTGCATTAAAAATTCATCTTGACGGTCAGGCTGATATTTCGCCCCTGCTCTGGCAGGTTCAGCAAACGGTATCTGCTCAAATGATTCATATAGGTCTGATTGGTCAGATTATCGACTTTCAGCATAATATGATACTGTACATGAGGCATACAGATTTTCATGCCAGCGTGCAGGTTAATGAGCTGGTAACCTGGTGTTGTACGTTCATTTCTGTCTACCCTGTTCTGCGCAGCCGTCGCACGGTGTCCCGCCCCAATGTACAGGTCTTCAAACTGCGATCGGTGCCTCCAATGGTAACTGAATTCCACATAATTGGACGCTGGTGGCGTAAAAGGCAGCGGCAGGTTGGTGTCCAGGTTCAGGTTGTAAAGGTACTCAAAAGCATTGCTGAAACTGAGGTAGTTGGTTGGCTGATAGTTCACCGAAAACTCCGCTCCAGCATGAATGGCTTCAGCCTCTTTATAGTCGTAAATTTGTCCGGCATCGGGTAGGGGCGAGAACCGTCCACTGGGCCCGAGAAAGATATAATTTTCAAAATAGTTGAAAAATGGACTCAGCTCAACATGCCACTGCTCAGTACTGAAAGCGAGCCCGAGGTCAATCTGATAACCACGTTCTTCCTGTAGGCTTGCATCGCCTTGCTCATGCCTGAAAGTGCCATGATGCACCCCGTTCATGGTCAGTTCGGCCACTGTTGGCATACGGAACGTTTTGCCAAAATTGACTTTTGCGGTCCATTGTTCGCTGGGGCGGTAACTTAGTCCTATGGCACCCGACCAATTGCCTTCGGTACGGTCAATGTGTGGACTTCTGTTGATCCAGTAACCACTGTTTTGCCCTGGGCTGTATCGACTGCTGTCATTAAATTGCTCCACCTGATAAGCGAACAGGTCATAACGAAGGCCACCGCTCAGGCTCCATTTTTCATTCAGGTCTTTCTGAAAAAAAGTGGTGGCATAAACACTGGTATTGATATAGTTGGGCAGTAAAAATTCAAAACCATCGAAGTGGTGTTGCTGAAAGTTTCCGCCCATTCCAATACTCCAGTTGAAGCCCTCCCGCTGATGGTTATAGAGTGCTTCTGCGGAATAGTTGCGCAGGTTAAGCCCATGCGCCACATCGCCAGGGGATCTGTATTCTGGGTGGTCGGCAGGGTGTGCTTCTGGTCGGGAGCGTTCCTGTCGGTTATTTTGCTGCAACCCCAGGGTGATTTTCAGCCAGTCATCATTCAGTTTGAGGTCAGCGGTGAAAATGGCTTTTTGGTGCCGATTCACCTGCATGGGTAATTCTGGCCACCTGCTGGAAATCGGGAAATCATCGAGCCAGCCAAAAGAAGGAGTGCCTACCGCACCAGGAAAAAGCCCGACGGTCTGCTGGAAATCGGAAACCGCAAGGTTCAGGCGGCCCCATTTCTTTGCCGTTCCTACTTGCAAGCCCACCGATTGGTCGTGGCCATTGGTATTAACGAGCGTCTGCTCTTTAATGGGGAAGATAAAATCCAGGTATTCAAACTGGTCAGCAGGGACACGGTAGTTATTGAAAGAGGTGTAAGAACCCTCGGCAATGAAGTAATATCCGTGATGATTTCCACTGATTTTCAGTCCTGAACCTATGGCATCATTATTTGATTGATAGTTGGTGGTGAACTGCCCGTGAAAACTGTTGAGGGTGGGGACCTTGGCCAGTGATATTTTAACCACACCACCGATACCGTCCGAGCCATAAAGCAAACTCGCTGGGCCTTTGATAATCTCGACACTGTTGCTGTTGTAATTATCAATGGGCAGGCCATGGTCGGAACCCCACTGCTGACTTTCCTGCTTCACGCCACCATCATTGACAATCACCCGATTGCCGAACATCCCACGAATTACAGGTTTACTGATCCCCACGCCAGTGCTCAGGCTGTTGATTCCCGCCTGCTTGGTAAGGGCATCCACAAAGGTGCTTCCCCGTTGTTTTTCCAGTTCCTCCTCACTGATTTCCGTGATGGTCTGGCTTTGCTTTCGGCGTCTTTCTATTTCTTCGGCATTGATGATCACCTGCTCAAGTTCCCTGATTTCAGGCTCAAGCATAAAATTACATTTCTGGTGATTTTGGTGCAGGTTGATGTTCTTTCGGCTGGGCAAATAACCCAGATAACTGGCAAATACGGTATGGTGACCGTCAGGAACTTCGGGGAAATTGTATCTGCCGTTGAGATCGGTGAGGGTGTTGAGTTGTCCGTCATTGATGTACACCACCACACCAATTAAGGGGGTTTTGGTGTCATGATCCAATACCTGCCCCTTGATCGCATGATGCTGGGCGAAGATTTGATGGGAAAGAAATAGGCTGAAAAGCAGTAAAAGTTGTTTCATTGTTTATGCAATATAATTGCAAAAATGAACAAATTATTCGCCCGCGCAAAGTGAAATTCCGATTTTATGACACCAAAACCCGAAGTGATATTCAGGTTTTGGCGTACTGCTGTGCACTTTAGTGCAATTCAAGCATCGGGATTTCGATCAGCAGGACTTTACTGTTTTGCGTCGCAGTGATTTGTACTTGCTCGCTTGCTTCAATACCTACGGCATCCCGTTTGCCGAGCGTAAGATCTTTGCCCATCGAAATTTCTCCTTCCATTACGAACAGATAAATTCCGTGTTCAGGCTTTGTCAGGTGGTAATCCACCGCTTTTCCCGCTTCCAGTTCGGAGATCGCGAAGGTTGCTTGCTGATTGATCCAAAGGGCATTTTCGTCCGAAGGGCTTACTACTGTTTGCCATTGATTCTGTCGGCCTTCCTGCGCAAATATTTTTTGATCGTAGCGAGGTTCTATATTGCGTTTTTCGGGAATCACCCAGATTTGTAAAAGGTTCGTGTGCTGATCTTTGTTCGGGTTAAATTCAGAATGTTGAATCCCTGAGCCCGCAGACATAATTTGTACTTCTCCTTCATGAATAACTTCCTCTCTGCCTGTGCTGTCGCGGTGCTTGAGTTCCCCTTCCATCGGAATGGTTACAATCTCCATATTATCATGAGGGTGCGTGCCAAAGCCCATGCCTGGAGCAATGATATCATCATTTAAGACTCTGAGTGCGCCAAAATGCACTTTTTTTGGATCGTACCATTGGCCGAAGCTGAAGCTGTGGTGAGCATTGAGCCACCCATGATTTGCATGTCCTCTTTCTGTTGCTTTGTGTATTGTCGTTTTCATGGTTTTGTCTGATTGTTTATTGGTTAGGACGGCAGGAGATTGTGGAGGTTGCTATTTGGATTAAAAAAATGTTACGCGTATTGTATTTTCTTGGAATAAGTCGCTTTCATCTAAAAAAAAGAGGCTATCCTGTTTCTGGATAGCCTCAAAAGAGGGGAATAAGTTATACTTATTGAGTATTATTGATGACAGCAGAATATATGGATGATCAGCCCTGTTTTTTGCCTGATCAGCGCAATATTTCCCTTGTCATTTAAGCGCGTGTTGAAAACTTAAAATTTGCAGTAGGATGGAAGGCTATATCGCTACGGTTTCGATTTTAGCAGTTTGGGGATGTCGTTGATGAGTCGGTCAACCTGATCCTCTTTGGTGCCATCATATAATCCTCGGATGTGCCCTTGCTGATCGACGAGGATGAATGCACCACTGTGAATAAACCCGCCTGGAGCTTCAGGGTCTTCAAGTGCACTGACCATATAACTTTCCTGACCAACACGATAGATATCTTGCTTCTCACCAGTAACAAAATTCCACTTTGGTGCCTGTACCCCGAGCTGATTTGCAAATTTGTGCAAAACGGCTACATTATCGTGGTCAGGGTCGATGGAGTGCGACAGGATTTTTACCTGATCGTTGTCTTTGAAATGTTCGTAAACCCGAATCATCTGTGTTTTCATGATTGGGCAGATGGTCGGGCAGGTGGTGAAGAAGAAATCCGCGACATATACTTTGCCGTCATAGTCTGCATTACTGACGGTTACTGAATCTTGGTTGAGGAAGGAAAATGATCCAATTTTGTGATAAACGGTATCCTGGCTAAGCTTGCCATCTACCGTAGTTTCCACTGGTGTCCGCGGCCCGAGGATGGGCAATGGTTTATCGTTGTTGCTGTTACAGGCAGAAAGAATCCCCAGCGCTAAAAATAGTTGAATAAAGGTCTTTTTCATCGAAATGCTGATGTTGATTGTTATGCATTCGAGTTAGCACTTTCTGTTTAAAAAAGGAAGAAATTGCCCATGATTTGCGCAGGGCTTTTTGGCTGATACGGTCAGGCGTTCAGCAGTAAGTCCATTATTTTGAAAATTTGAGTTTATAAATTGCCAGGCTTAAACCGATAAGTATCAGAATGCCTACTCCCTGATTAATGGGTACAACGGGAATGTTGTCCGCTGTAGGAGGGGCCGAGGAGAAACCAATACTGCTCACCAACAAAGAGGGGTTTGGCAATACAGATATTGCATATTGGTCGAACGATTGAGTGAACTGCGTAGCAGGGAGGGTATTTGAAAAAAATGGTGTTAACATAGTAGTATAGTTTTGGGGGGTAATCTTTTCTACTATGTTAACGCGCTGATGTTACCTTACATAATATGGGGTGGTGTATTATTTAGGGTGAATATCAACCAATTGTTTTTACAGGATTTTCCTTTTTTTCAACAACAGTCAGTAAGTAGCCTAGCTTGATTTCGCCATCGTCAAGGGAGTAACAGTTTTCCCCAAAAATGCCGTTATCTTTCCAGTTGCGTAATTTCATGAGGGTTTTTAAAGGCTCATTTCCTGTTTTTTCGCCCGTTTTTGGGTTCAGGGTGGTCACTTTACATCGGCCACATGGCTTCGCACCCATGAGTGTTAGCTGATTGATTTGTAGTTCTTTCCATGTGTTTTCTTCCCATGCTTGTGCACCGCTCACCACAATATTTGGTCGGAAACGCTCCATTTCCAATGCCATGCCGCTTTTTTGCGCCAAGTCTTCCAGACTTGCCTCGTTGGCGATCAGGATCGGGAAACCGTCCGCGAAGCTTACTGCTACTTCATCATCTTCAGTGTATTTTTTTGAAGCCATTCGTTGGCGGTTATTGGGCAGCTGAACCAAAGCGCAAGGCTTGTTGAGTTTTTCCGAAAACCAGGCATTACAGGCCTCATTGACCTCCTGTGCCTCCAGTTCGTCGTCCCAGATTTTCACGGTTCGCATAGGGCCTTCCGCCTCATATGGAACATGGAGGGCATCCCCCCCAATACGGTGGGTTACTTTCAGGCCCTGAGAGCTGATTTCTGGGAGCAATTGAGCCATGACCGAAAGGGTTCGCTGGGTCATGAATCGGCCATTTTCATCGACGAGCATCCATCGCCGATCATATTGAAGTCCTTCTTCTTCAACTTGTACTTTATTGAGAGAAATAGCACCCAACGATTTGATGGGATAGACATAGATGGAAGATACTGTGATCGGCATTATTTTATTTTTTAATATTAATGATCAAATATAGTGTGTGGTCCGTAGAATCACTAAATTGTCTCAATAAAATATACATTCAAACTAAAGTGTCGATTATGGACCAGAAAAGCCAAGACTTTTTATATCGTTATTTGAATGCCAATGCGCCTACGGGCTTTGAAGTGGCAGGTCAGAAAATTTGGTTAGACTATATTAAACCGTATATCGACGAGTACTTTGTAGACAATTACGGTACCGTTGTCGGGGTGGTTAATCCTGAGGCAGAATATAAGGTCGTGATTGAAGCACATGCCGATGAAATTGCCTGGTATGTGAATTATATCGATGATAAAGGCTACCTGTATGTTGCCCGTAACGGAGGTTCTGATTTTGAAATCGCCCCTTCGATGCGTGTGAAAATTCACGGTGAAAATGGTGTGGTTGATGGTATTTTCGGCTGGCCAGCAATTCACGTTCGTGGAGGAAAAGAGGGGCCTAAGCCAAATGCAGAGAAACTGACCATTGATGTGGGCGCCCACAGTAAAGATGAAGTTAATGAACTTGGTATTCAGGTAGGGACGGTCGTTACTTTCGATCAGGACCTGACGGAACTGAACAACCGCTATTTATGTGGCCGTGCACTGGACAACCGTATTGGTGGTTTTATGATTGCTGAGGTGGCTCGTCGATTAAAAGAAGGGAATGTTAAATTGCCTTTCGGACTGTATATCGTAAATGCGGTGCAGGAAGAAGTCGGCCTCAATGGCGCACGTATGGTTACTGACCGTATCAAGCCTGATGTGGCCATTGTGACGGATGTTTGCCATGATACGCAATCGCCACTTTACAATAAAATCAAGCAAGGGGACTTTAGTGCGGGCGATGGCCCAGTGCTGACGATTGCGCCTGCGGTGCATAATAACCTGCTGAAAATTTTATTCGATACCGCCAAGAAGCACGATATTGCTTATCAGCGTGCGGCTTCTTCAAGATCAACAGGAACAGATACCGATGCTTTTGCCTATTCAAATGGCGGGGTAGTTTCAGCCTTGATTTCCCTTCCGTTGAAGTATATGCACACCACGGTGGAAATGACGCACAAAGATGATGTCGAAAGTGTTATTCAGTTAATTTTTAACGCTTTGCAACAGATAGAGGATAAGCACGATTTCCGATATTTCAGTTAATCGTTTCGTGATTTATGAGCATAGAAAAGCCCTCCAATATGGTGGGCTTTTTTTCTTCGCGCAAGCTAAAACCGTCGGATTTTTGGATTGGTAAAATACCATCTTGAGGAGTGGAATGGACCTTCGGTAGGAATATCGAACCAAGGGCCGTAGGTTCCTCCCTGATCCATCACATGAATAGACTGCGCAGGCATATAACTCTGAGCAAGGAGATAGACGAACTTCCCCTGACTGTTTTTTGCACGATCAACGATAATGACCGCGTGGCCAGGACTTCCGCCCTTCACAATAACATCCCCAATTTGATAGTTTCCTTGCGCCCGATTCACGGTTTTTAAATCTCTTTCCACCGAGATTGTCCCCGCATACATAAAGATAATGTCCAGGTATTTTCTGAACGATTGATAAGAATGATTTTCGGAGGCTGTTTTTTTAAACTTCACTTTGTTGCCACTGACAATCGGCCGAATCCCTTGGGCATAATCCAACCATTTGAAATTGTGCCCACTGGTGAATTTAAATTCAATTTCGGCTTTACGGTCGGTTTTCCATAGATATTCAGCCCGCAAGCGCAAAACAGCATCAGCACACTGTTGGAGGTTTCTTTTACCGACATCATAATTGATGATGGCGATATGGCTGTTTTGGTTACTGATAGGAACGCCATTATACTGAATCACTTCGCTGCCCTCTGGTTGGAGCGGCAGATTTTCGAGGAACTCTCCCCAGGAATCTCTGGGCTGTGTTGCTCTCTTGAACCCTTCAGGGGGAAGGATGCGCTGCTTTAAAATAGCCGTATTGGGCACAGAGAATTGTTCGGATGCTTTTTGATTACAGGCCGTAATAGCGACACAGATCAATAAGATGAAAAAGTTATTTTTTTGAAAAATACACATTATGTAATTGTAATGATGCGAATAATAGACAAATGTATCTATAATTAATCAAAAAAATTAACAAGTGAGATCGGCTATAATAGAAAAAGTGGCTGTTGATTTGTGATCGGCTAATCGAGGGAGAACCCTGTCTGTTGCCTGTCACTGATCATCAGCCACTTTCATGCAAATAAGCAATAAAACGGAGTGGGATTTATACCGTCACCTTTTCCAAATCTTGCCAAAAATCAGGATATGATTTTTTCACCACTTCCTCTTCTTCAATTTCCAGTTCCATCAAAAGGCAAAGAGGCGCAAAGGCCATCGCCATTCGGTGATCTTCATAGGTGTTGATCACAGGTTTGATTTTGGTAGGGAAACCATCAGCATTTGGTGTAATCATAAACTCGAAAGGGTCATTGATTGGGCTCACCGTTACACCAAACTTGGCCAGCTGTTCCTGCAAAGCAAGGGTGCGGTCCGTTTCTTTAATTCTTAACGACTGCACGCCTTTGAAGTGTGCGGTAACATTAAGCGCCGCACAAGTAACGGCCACTGTTTGCGCAAGGTCAGGGCATTTATTGAAATCAAAAACCACAGGGTTTTTGGTTACTTCGCCATGGTTCCAGATGCGTAAACCACCCTCCTCAAAACGAGCAGATACCCCAAGTGGGTTCATCAGTTCAATGATGGCCTTGTCGCCTTGCGTGGAGTGTTCCTTCAGTCCTCTTAAAAATAGTTCACTGTCTTTTTGAAGTGCCACGGCTGAAAACCAATAGGAAGCTCCCGACCAGTCGGATTCTACAGAGAAAGCTGAAGCGGTATAACTTTGAGGGCTGATTTCAAAGCTGCGTTCGTTGATTTCCTTCACCTCTACGCCAAATTGGCGCATCAAATCGATGGTCATCTCAATATACGGACGACTGTTTACATCGCCAGTGAGGTTTAATTTCAGTCCTTTAGGCAGTAAAGGGGCCGTCATTAAAATAGCAGAGATATACTGGGAAGAGGTATCGCCGCGCATCTCGAGGGTATCGGCTTTTTGCTGATCAAAACTTTTGATCTTGAAAGGCGGGAAGCCGTCGTTTTTCAGGTATTCAATATCTGCTCCCAGGCTGCGCAGGGCATCTACCAAAATTCCAATTGGGCGCTCCTGCATGCGGGCAGTCCCCGTCATGATTTTTTTGCGGTTGGTTATCGCAGCGTATGCCGTCAGGAATCGCATGGTGGTTCCAGCGTCAAGGACATCCCAGATTTCCTGATCTTCACGCAGCAGGCGGATCATCGTTTGTGAATCCCTTGCATTGGAAATGTTATTCAGTTTGGCGGGCTTTTCCGCCAAAGCATTGATGACCAGCGCACGGTTGCACTCACTCTTGGAGGCTTCCATCGGGACGGTCGCCCCTTTGGTCAGCGACTTCTTGGTTAATGAAAGCATAGGTTATAGCGTTTGATAGTATTTTAGGGCAGAAATGATCTCTTCAGTGGTGATTTCAATATCGAAGCCACAATCGCCTACCGCCAATAGCAGCGAGGCTTTGATCTTTCCCGTGTCATTTTTTTTATCCTGCAAAGCATGTTTTGCAATCACATTAAAATTCTCATTACTGAGGTCTACCTTGTCGTAAATTTTTAATGTGTAGTTCACAATTTCGGCCAAATTTTCCTTGCTGATGTAGCCTTGCTCTGCCGAAAGGTAAGTCTCGGCAATCATACCGATCGCTACTGCTTCCCCATGAAGCAGGCGGCCCTGATCATGATTGAGGAAATGACTCTCTACAGCATGTCCAATGGTATGTCCGAAATTTAATATTTTCCGCAGCCCTTTTTCTGTAGGGTCTTCCTGTACCACGGCATATTTTACCCCGATAGAATGCGCGACATGCGCCTTCCAGTCCTGCTGTTCGAGGGCGTGTTTTTGAATCTCAAGCCAGTAATGCTGATCACGGATGAGGCAATGCTTGATGATTTCCGCATAGCCAGAACGGATCTCCTGTGAGGGTAGTGTTTTTGTGAAATCGGTAAAAACGAGGACACTTTCAGGCTCTTTAAATAGCCCAATGTGATTTTTATATGGCCCAAAATCAACTCCGAGTTTGCCGCCAACGCTGGCGTCAACTTGCGCAAGCAAGGTGGTGGGCAAGTTCAGAAACCGAATGCCCCGTTTGTAAGTTGCCGCACAAAAACCGCCCATATCGCCGATTACACCTCCGCCTAAATTAATAAACAGGGCTTTTCGGTCGAAGGCTGCCGAGGTCATTTGTTCCCAAATATGCTGGCAGGTGCCGAAGTTTTTGTGCTCTTCGCCGCTTTTGATTTCAATGATTAATGTGCTGTCAGGAAGGACAGGCTGAATCAGCGGGAGGCAGTGTTCTTTGGTGTTTTCATCCACCAGAACCGCCAGCTGGCTGAAGGTCGTTGCATCTAAAAATCCCCTTAAACTTTGCTGTATGTCAGAGGTGATATCAATGGTATTTGGCAACATATCCAATAAAAGGTTATTGATAAAAAAAAGGGGTACAGGTGCTGAACCTATACCCTCTTTATCTTTGGTAAGCGCAGCTTAGGCTTTGCTCTCAGTTTCGCTCATGATCAATGTCTGACGACGGATCGCCGCATCGTGGATCAATGAGAAGATGTTCTCCATGAATTCCTGATTCAGGTTCAAATCTTCTGCCCACTCAGTACGAGCCTGCATCATTTCTTTGTAGCGGTTCACCTGAAATACCGTTACTTTGTTGTCTTTTTTGTACTCACCAATTTGATCAACAATTTTCATGCGCTCTGCAAGCGTATCGAAAATCTCACGGTCGATCTCATCAATGCGCTCACGCATCTCTGCCAAATGGTTCTGAACCTCAGGGTTGTCCGTGTTTGATTTACGGATCACCAATGATTCCAAAATCTCTTTCAAAGCGGCAGGAGTTACCTGCTGAGCAGCATCAGACCAAGCCTCTGCAGGGTTGATATGAGATTCGATGATCAAGCCATCATAAACCAAGTCCATTGCTTTTTGAGAAAGCGACTGGATCAACTCACGGTCACCAGCGATGTGAGAAGGATCACAGATCATTGGCATCTCAGGGTATTTACGCTTCAATTCCAAAGCAATCTGCCATTGTGGCAAGTTGCGGTATTTTACTTTTTTTGAAGTCGAGAACCCACGGTGAATTGCACCAAGTTTCGTAATTCCTGCCTGATTCAGGCGCTCCAAAGCACCAATCCATAACGCCAAATCTGGGTTCAATGGATTCTTCACAAATACAGGAACATCGTTTCCTTTCAATGCGTCGGCAATCTCCTGGATTGTAAAAGGGTTCACGGTTGAACGTGCACCAATCCAAAGAATGTCGATGCCATATTTCAATGCCAATTCCACGTGTTGCGCGTTGGCTACCTCAATGGCAAATTTAACATCTAATTTTTTCTTGATATTCTGAATCCACTGCAAAGCGTCTTCACCAATACCTTCAAAAGTACCTGGGCGGGTACGAGGTTTCCAAACACCTGCACGGATGATTCTGATTCCGTTGTTATATAATTCGGTAGCGGTGTTGAATAATTGTTCTTCAGTTTCTGCTGAGCAAGGTCCAGCAATAATCAATGGCTGATCTCCTTGGTCATTCCAAGCACTAAGTCGTTCGATTTGCATGGTGTATTGTTGTTGAAAAATACAGAAAATCTCCTATATTAGGCTGATTTTACGTATCAAAATATATAATTGTCTAAATTAATTAAGTATGGTGGAAATAAATCCAGTTAATTTCAGTGATACATATAAAGCGTTTAGATCAAAATCAAATACAGATCTTTGGCGCAGTTATATGCTTTTCAAAACGATCAACTATCCCACAGTTGTAAATTTAGGAACTTCTTTTGTAAATGTAGCATTGAAGTTCCGATTACCCGTTAAAAATATAGTAAAAGCGACGCTTTTTAAACAATTCTGTGGTGGAGAATCGATCCAAGATAGTAAAAATACAATAGAGGAGTTAAATAAATATAGAATTGGAACAATATTAGACTATTCTGTTGAAGGAGAATCAACCGAAGAAGCTTTTGATGCCACCTATAGGGAAACGCTCAGGACCATTGAGGAAGCGGCAGAGAATGATAAAATTCCATTTTGTGTATTTAAACCCACAGGTATGGGGGATGTTGCGCTATGGACCAAGATCTCCAATAAGGAAACCCTCAACGAAGTGGAGAAGCAATCCTTCAAAGCGATTCGCCAGCGGTTCGATGGTTTGTGTCGAGCAGCTTCCGAATCAGGAAAGCCCATTTTGATTGATGCTGAGGACAGTTGGTATCAGGATGCGGTGGATAGCCTGGTTACAGAAATGATGGTCGCCCATAATCAAGATCGTCCGATTGTGTACAATACTTTTCAGATGTACCGAAAAAACATGGTGGAAAGAATGCGCCGCCTGCACGAAATAGTGAAGGAATCTGGCGCTTATTTTGGGGCAAAGCTGGTGCGCGGTGCCTATATGGAGAAGGAAGCTGAACGCGCAGAGAAGTATGGTTATGAAAACCCCATCAACCCAACGAAAGAAGCCACAGACAATATGTATAATGATGGGCTTCGGTACTGTATGGAGCACCTTGACAGTATTGGGCTGATTTCCTGTTCGCATAATGAAGCGTCAGCACAGTTGTTGATCGACCTGATGCAGCGCCACAACCTGAAAGATCATGACCCACGGGTTTGCTTTGCACAGTTATATGGAATGAGCGACCACCTGTCCTATAATTTGTCGGATCATGGTTACAATGTGGCCAAATATGTGCCTTATGGCCCTGTAGAGAAGGTGATGCCCTATTTATTCCGAAGGGCGGAAGAAAACACCTCCGTCGCAGGCCAAAGCAGCCGCGAGCTCAACCTGATCATGGAAGAACTCGATCGCCGCAAAGCGAAATAATTTTTTACCCAACGCTTACCTACTTTTTTATATTGAAAAACAAACCCGATCTGTACAGGTCGGGATTTTTGGTTTTATGGGTGTGTACTGGGCTGCAACAAAAAAGAAGGCCATTTTTGATCCCCCCTTGAATCCGCTGTTCTTGATATATAAAGTTCATTTTCCCGCCTGCAGGGGCTTGATTCGTGAATTATTCGCATTAAATTAGCCATTAGAGTAAACGCAACAGAGAAATGACTATAAATGAAAGATTAACAGCTTTACGTTCAGAGATGCAATCTGCTGGCGTGAGTGCGATCATCGTTCCTGCCAACGATGCCCATCAAAGTGAATATATTGCCGACCGTTTTGCTTGCCGCGAGTGGATTTCTGGCTTTACGGGTTCTGCGGGTACCGTGGTGGTAACGATGAACCATGCTGGACTGTGGACGGACTCCCGCTACCTGATTCAGGCGGAGGAAGAACTGTCGGAAAGCGAGTTTGAGCAACACCAGTTAAAAGTTCAGGGAGCCCCAGAATATATCGATTTCCTTGCTGAAAACCTCAAGAAGGGGGATACTGTGGGCATCGACGGACAATTGTTCTCCTTGAATGTGTATCAGGCCCTGATGGAGCAACTGGAGACGAAAGACATTTGTGTTAATGCGCAATTCGATCCTTTTGAAGTGATCTGGAAGGACCGCCCTGAGATGCCTGAAGCCAAATTTTTTATTCACCCAATGGCGTATGCTGGGCAGTCGGTGAGTGAAAAACTGACCGCTATCAGAGCAAAAATGAAGGCTGAAGGAACCGACGCCCTGATGGTTGAGGCGCTTGATGAAATCGCCTGGATGCTGAACCTTCGTGGTGCCGATGTGGATTGCAACCCTGTGGGATATGCCTATTTGAGCATAGAAACCGATCGTGCCACTTTATATACCGCAGCAGGGAAAATTACGGAAGAAGTTAATGCGCACCTGCAAGAGGCAGCGGTAACGGTCGCAGATTACACCGCAGTTTTTAACTGGTTGTCGAAAGGGACTTTTGAGCATTTATGGATTGACCCTGCCCGTTTCTCTATTCATCATTATGAGTTGCTTGAAGAAGGCAAAGAGGTTTGTGTGGCACCATCTCCTGTTCAGTTTTTGAAAATGATCAAGAATGAAGCAGAACTGAAAGGGATGCGCAATGCGATGATTAAAGATGGCGTTGCCCTGACTAAATTCTACAAGTGGGTAGAAAAGGTAGCGGCTGCCGAAGGAAAAACGGAGGCGCAATGTGCAGAACGCCTGAAAGCCTTCAGGGCGGAACAGGACGGCTATGTTGGAGAAAGTTTTTCAGCGATTGTGGGTTATCAGGGGAATGGGGCTATTGTCCATTACAGACCACAAGACCCAAAAGCCAAAAGCCTGCGTGGTGAAGGGATGTTGTTGATTGATTCTGGTGGGCAGTATAAAGACGGCACAACGGACATCACCAGAACATTTTATATCGGAACGCCTGCGGCTGAACATAAAAAAGCCTATACTTTGGTGTTGAAAGGACACATAGGGATAGAGCGTATCGTTTTTCCTGCAGGTTATGCTGGTCCGCAAATTGATGTGCTTGCACGTCATGAATTATGGGCAGAAGGCATGAACTATGGCCATGGCACAGGACACGGCGTGGGCGCCTTCCTGAATGTTCATGAAGGACCAATAGGTTTTGGAAACAAAGGCGTAACTGGAGGCACTCCTTTTGAAGTCGGGATGGTGGTTTCTGATGAACCAGGATTCTACAAAACGGATGCTTATGGTATCCGACTTGAAAACCTGATTACCGTGAAGGAGATTTACAACAATGAATTCGGGCAGTTTTTAGGTTTTGAGTCCCTTACCCTTGCACCATTTGAACCAAAACTGATCGAGGTTTCGATGTTGTCGGCCAAAGAAATTGAGTGGCTGAATGCATATCATCAGCAGGTGTTGGAAGTGCTTTCGCCATTGCTTGATGCGGAAGAACAAGCCTGGCTGAAAGCCAAATGTGCGCAATTCTAAGCCTGAAAAATACGATCATCAAGATTTAATTAAAAACCGATGGGTAGCAACTCGTCGGTTTTTTTTGGTTTCAAGATGATCAATATATGACGAGCGGTTGTGTTTTTGTTAATAATTATAGGTCGATGTTGATGTTTTAATAATTATTTTGCATTTTAATGCTAACGTAATTAATTTTTATACTTGACCACACAGACCTATGAATGTATCTTATGGCGTAAAATTGACCGTTTCTCAGGAAACGCTTTGGGACTTGGAAAAAATCCACCCAGAATTAAGCCTTAGCGAAGATTGTAATTTGGGAGAGGAATCGCTCAATCGGGTGATCCATAAATTGGAAACACTTTTCGGCATTAACCTCGATCCAGAAAGTGACTTTGCAATGAAAACCGTTGGAGATCTTGAGATGGCTTTTCAGCAGAAATTACGACACACACAAATCTAAGCACCCCGACCAGGTAAGGTTGATGTAATATATTCTGACAAAAAATTATTCTTAGGCTGAAAGACCCCTTCAATGAGGTCATCAGTACAGATTGTAGCGATCATTCAGCCACTAAAAAAGAGGCGTATTTTTGTCAGATTATTGTTTTTGTAAAAGGATTATTTATGTATAATTGAGGAGTGTTTGACACTTAAACATATTTATAGTTTTTTTTAATTTTTCCCCCAGCATGAAAAATAAAGCGGGCAAAAAAAGAACAGACGCCCAATGGTATGGAAATGAAGATGGTGGACGCCAGGCTTCAAAAAGAAACAAAGTGCCAAAATCCAAACGGAGCTATTTCGATCAGGATGATGGCAATGAAGAAGACTTTGACTTGTCGATGATCAAGGGTCGAAGAGAGTACTTATAAAACCGTTCAGCTAAAGGCGATCCGCAAGGTCGTCTTTTTTATTTGCCCAAAATTATCGGGGATAATTGGGGCTTTTTATTGTCTTATGTTTTGAATGTGCACTTTGTTGGGGCAAATCGGCAACATTCGGGCTATTTTAAGTTTTATGCTGTTGTAACCAGCAAAATTTAGGATCATGAAAAAGCTTTGGGTTGTGGTGGTGGTCTCGCTGTTGGCGATGAATAGCTATGCACAGGATAATTCAGGAAATACAGAAACGCAGGGGGATCGTGTTGAAAATCCCGACAATAAAACCGATGACAGTATAGACACTGGGCTGGAAAAAGTGGGGAACTTTTTCTTCGGTAAAAAGAAAAAAGCCAAGAAAGATGCCACCAAAGAGCAGGCTTATGACCGACAGAAGGCGGGGAAGTTTTTTGGGATGATGAAGGCCATCAATGAGCCGGTGGAATATCAGAAATATTATGCCTTTGACCGACAGGTTGAAATGAAGGTGACCAATACTTCCAAGAAAGGGAAAGTGGAGGAAAATCACCTGCATTTATTGATTCCTCATGATGATGCAACCCATTGGGGAATGGCCATGCTGTCGCCGAATAATAAAAAGAAAGACGACCGCAGTGTTTTTATATATGACACCAATAATAAGGCAGTAATTTCCTTGAACGAAGAGCGGGGAGAGAAATCAGGCGTGGCCATGGCGATGGATATGGATCAGATGACACAGGATGCTATTGATGCCCAATATGAGGAGGCGATGGAAAAAGGGGAAGCCCCAGGGACTGAAGTAGCTTTTGTGAAGACGGGGAAAACAAAAAATATTCACGGCTATGAGTGTGAGCATTATATGCTTGACAGCGATGAACATCAGGGGGAATTTTGGATTGCACCAGATTTTGAGCACGACAACTCGCCCTTCTTCAGCACCTTTGCCAAGCAGTCGAAGAAGCGCTCAAAAACCTTTGACCTCAAGGATGCCCCTACGGGATTCATTATGGAAATGAATGGGAAGGACAAGAAAAAGGGTACCACATATGGTTATGAAGTTACCAACATATCCGATGAGGATATCAATTATGAAATGTCACACTGGAATGTTCAGTCTATTCACGAGATGATGGAACAACAAGAAGATTAATGGTGGGTTATAGTTAGTTAATTAGGTGAAAGAAGGGGGATGGTTTCCCCTTTTTTTCTTTTTAGACTTCAAACTGAAGCAAGTGATGGTGCAGGTGCCGATACATTGCCCAGCCCATTTCCGCTTTGGTCATTAACCCATAAAGCGGATGCGTGTGTTCACCATAAGCCGTGTCGAGCTTCTTCTTAAATTGGGTCAGCGCTTTAATCAGGCGTGCTTTTTCCTTGTCAAAGTCCTTTTCTTCTAATTGTACAAATTGTGGATGCGTTTTGTGATTCCGCTGGTATGGGGTAGGCGAAATACTCTCCTTTTTTATATATGCTTTATAGAGTGTCGAAAGCAAAGAAGTGCCATTCAGTAATTTACTGCCATTGCACACCTCTTGTACTTCAGCACAATGCGAGAACATCTGTGCCACGCTCATGGCGCCCCAGGTGGGCAGGCTGTCTTTGTTTAGTAAATGTAGGCGCTCGATGCAGTCTTGAAAAGTTTCATCTTCGTGCAGGTATCTTTTTTCCATAACATACGATCGTTTTTCTGAGTCGAAATTTAAACTTTTTTCGGATAGGGGAAATAAAAATTCCCTTAGAAATGATTTATAAGTCATATATCTTGCCAATCCGTCGGTCTCTCTTTGTTCTTCACATTAGTTTCTGTATTTTTGCACCCGAAAAGTGTCGATAGGTAAGTGCGAGAGAATTTTATCCGCATGGCCTAACATTCTATACGAACAAAATAACATGCATTTAAGCGAACAAGAAATCAGAAGACGTGATGAGCGTGAAGCGCTCATGCAGATGGGGATCAACCCTTATCCTGCCGAAGAATTTGTAGTAAGTACAACTGCCGAAGAGATCAAGGCAAACTTCGACAAGCGCCCTGATGATTTTAAGGAGATCACTGTTGCAGGTCGCATCATGTCTCGTCGAATTATGGGGAATGCGTCTTTCGCAGAGATTAAAGATGGCACAGGAAGAATCCAGGTTTACTTCCGTCGTGATGACATCTGCCCAGGAGAAGACAAAACGATGTACAACCAGGTATTCAAGAAGATGTTGGATATGGGGGATATCATCGGAATCAAAGGGTATGTATTCAAAACGCAGGTAGGTGAGCTTTCTGTTTACGTTACTGAGTTCAAGCTTTTGACCAAGTCTTTGCGTCCACTTCCAGTAGTGAAGGAAACCAAAGATGCGGAAGGAAATGTCGTGAAGCACGATGCATTTACGGATCCAGAGATGAGATACCGTCAGCGTTATGTGGATTTGATCGTCAATGACAATGTAAAAGACACTTTCATCAAGCGTACCAAAATCGTTAATGCGATGCGTAACTTCTTCAACGAAGCAGGTTACTTGGAAGTGGATACGCCAATCCTTCAGTCAATCCCTGGTGGTGCTTCGGCACGTCCGTTCATCACGCACCACAACGCCTTGGACATTCCATTGTACATGCGTATTGCCAATGAGTTGTACTTGAAGCGTTTGATCGTTGGTGGTTTTGACGGTGTTTACGAATTCTCCAAAAACTTCCGTAACGAAGGAATGGACCGTACGCACAACCCAGAGTTCACCGCCATGGAGATCTATGTTTCTTACAAAGATTACAACTGGATGATGGACTTCACCGAGCGTTGTTTGCAACACATCGTGAAAACAGTTCATAATGGCGAAACGAAAGTTTCTGTGGATGGTACCGAGATCGAATTCGGTGGTAACTTCCGTCGTGTATCGATGATCGATGCGATCAAAGAAAATACAGGTGTTGATATCACTGGAATGGATGTTCCTGAATTGTTGGCCGTTTGTAAAGACTTGGGCATCGAGACGGATGAAACCATGGGTAAAGCCAAATTGATCGACGAAATCTTCGGCGAGAAATGTGAAGGCAACTACATCCAGCCAACTTTCATCACCGATTACCCAGTGGAGATGTCTCCATTGTGTAAGCGTCACCGCGACAATCCTGAATTGACCGAGCGTTTCGAGTTGATGGTGAACGGTAAAGAAATCGCCAATGCTTATTCTGAGTTGAATGACCCAGTAGATCAGCGTGCGCGTTTCGAGGAGCAAATGGCATTGATGGACAAAGGAGACGACGAGGCGATGTTTATCGACCACGACTTCTTGCGTGCATTGGAATACGGTATGCCACCTACCTCAGGTTTGGGTATCGGTATCGACCGTTTGGTGATGTTGCTGACGAATAACGTTTCTATCCAGGAAGTATTGTTCTTCCCTCAAATGAAACCAGAAAAACGTCCTGTTTACATGTCTGACGCAGACTATATCGAATTAGGCGTAGCCGAAGATTTGATTCCTGTACTTCAGAAATTGAACCTGATCCAAAAAGAAAACTTCAAAGAATTGCAAGCCAACAAACTTCACCAAGACGTTTGCGGAATGCGTAAAAAATTGAAGTTGAAGGATGTTAAAAATCCTACCAAAGAAGAAGTAGAAGCATGGTTGGAAAAGGTGAATGCCTAAGCTGATCTGTCTTTAAGATATATTTGAATGAGAAAGGAGCCTTTTGGGGCTCCTTTTTTATTTTTTTAAAATCCGGCCTTTTTCGTTAATAAAGTACTGTTCACATTCACTGGACGAGAAATAGAGGACGTCTTTTTTCTGATCATACCCCATCTTTTTTGTCGTTACTTCAATATTATCCAGGCTTTCTATTTTTCCAAAAACAGATCCCCAATCTGAAGCTTCAGAACCTACCACAATTTTGTCGATATGCTCACCTGAATTTGATATTGTCAACAGAATATAGCTTTTGCCTACGCTAAACCGTTCTGGGATAACAACAGTCTTGAAGTTGTTTCCACTTGGTATATTCACTCCCAAATAATAACTGTATTGGCGTTCCTCTTCGGAGAAGTAGATTTTGTCTTGTAATGCCTCAGTAATAAAAAGGCTGTCAGTTAGTTGAAGATTTGAGTTTAATTTTATTTTAGGAATTGGACCAAAATGCATCGGTAGTGATATAGATGGGAATTTCGAAATTACACAATTAATTTTTTCCTGTTTTCGCCATCGGGACACCCAAGTCAAAAATTGAATAATTCCGCCAATTTCACCTGCTCGGGCTGCAACAAAAGTACTTTGTTTATTTTGCTTCCATCTGGTAGTCGAACCTGAATTTCGTAAATGCTCCGAGCAATTTTGATTGCCTGTTCAGGACTTAGCCTTGCCTCTTTAATATTGAGCTGTCTCTCCAACTCTTTATGTACCTTATATGCAACAAAGGAAATGCAGATATGACTCTCAATTCTTTTTTGAATCCGATGGAATATAGGTCTAATTTTTAAGTCTGTCTTCGAGATACGAAAAGCTTTTTCAATTTTCCATAGTTCTCCATAATTGGCAATGATTTCATCAGAATTACCCTCTACGTTCGTTAAATAGCCTTTTAGGCCATCCCATTTACCATCTTCCTTGAACTTCTCTTCATCTAACTGCACCTTTACCTCGCCATCAAGTTTTAAATATTTGTTATAGCCTCTGTTATTGATATTGGACTTTGTAAGCTTACCTGATGCAATATTCTTCTTGAGTTTATCAAGCCCTTTTTGTCTGTTTTTACCATCCTTTTTGGCTCTTTTGTCAGAATATGTAATAATCAGCCTTAATCCATCAGGTTGAGCTATTTCAGCAGACTCTCCATTACCCAAAGTCAAGTTTAATATTTGGTCTTTGACTTCTTTGTTCATGTTCTTAATTCTTGCTCCGAGAATAAATCCATAGCCTTTATTAAGTAGTTCTTTTACATTTTTATTAGACATGAGCCCTGAATCAGCAACAACTACCAACTTGGTAATATTATATTTGTTGCAGAACTCATCCACGATAGGCAACATGGTATGCCCTTCAAACTTATTACCTTCAAATATTTCGTAAGCAAGTGGATAGCCTCCTCTACTAACCAATAAGCCCAGTACAATTTGCGGATTTTGATGTTTCCCCTCTTTTGAAAAGCCTGTTTTTCTTAAATCATCTTGATGATCTGTTTCAAAATAAAGAGTGGTTACATCATAAAATGCAATATTCACCTCGCCTTCTAAAACTTGTTTCGAGTGTTCGAAGCTAAGATGTTGTAATATCTCTTTATACTCTGAATGAACCTTATCCATTAGCCTGTAAACAGTATTGACAGAGACATTCATCCCATGATTTAACGACCAATGCTCTGTTGTCGCTAGCTTGCTTACAGGATATTCAATGCGAGAAAATACTAATCTCCGAAATAAGAGATCACCGACAAGATTAAAGCCTATTTCGTCATAAATAGAATTTAGTAGAAGGTCAATGCCAACTGATTTGACTTGATCTATTTTGTCAAGGACCTGTTCAGTTTCGGCTCTTTGATTATCGAAATTAATGGCAACCTGACCAGTCTGACCATGAATCCATTGATTTGCTTCATTTTTAAGTGCTAAAATCTCGTTTGGGTCAGCCGATGAGCCAAAAGTCTTAACAACTTTGTACTTTTTTGAGGATTTCAGTATGACTTGGACACTAATGGTACCACTTTTATTGAGTTTTTCACGCACAAACATGCCTTAAATTAGGCAAAATTTAGAAACGGGACACCCACTTTTGACCTGTTTTTATTGTAATCGATTGATTTTTAGGGTGTAGCGAAAATCAGCCAAAAAAGGTGGCGAAGACAGGATATAGATGGGAATTTCGAAATTACACAATTAATTTTTTCGTTACTATTTTCACAATCATTCTGGCTGAATAGCAACTCCTTAGTGAAAGGATTCAGTGTTGTGTCAATTATTGATACCTTGGAATTTAGATCACGTGGATATTTGCCCTCAATTCGGGTCTCATCCTCAGTCTGAATTGATTTTTTGGTTACTGTGGAAGAACCAAAATATATTGAAAGGCCTATTGTGAGTAATAAGAGATTACTTTTCATTTCTTAGCAGGAATGATGATTGAAATGTCGTAGCCATTGTCATTGATAGTAGCTCTTCCAGTTTTAGGTGTTTCTACCATAAGTATATTTAGTTTAAAAAATTAATCTTCTATATTAATTTGCCCATCGCGCACGTTTTTCTGAACCGCAATGGCAGAGAATAGACTAAGGGTAAAGGCCATGCCATAAAAGCCTTTTTCGCTTAAAGTAAGCGAGGCATTCCAAAGACCGATCACCAACAAGACGATTGCGATCAAGGTCGCTCCCCAGCTGATGCCGTAATAAAGGTCAGAAACCTTTATTCCCTCCATTCTGTCACGTACATTTTTCTGTACAGACACTGCAGCAAATAAACCGAAAAGTAAGATAGTGAAGTAGTAGCCCTTTTCGTTAAGTTGCATTTCTGCGTTGTAGAGCCCTATATTGTAAGCAATAGCACCTGTGAAAAATGCGATCCAAGAGGCACCGACAAATGCCATACTTGGCTGATGAGGTGATCGCTGTTTTGTTGAAGGCTGTGCCTTTTCTTTTGGAACTTCCTGTGTTTCGTTTTCCATCTAAAAAATGTAAGGTTGATATACCTTTACAAATTATATAAAAAAAGTGTTTTGTCAAATTTATTGAATTGATTGTCATGCATAGGTCGTGGGGCGAGGTGATCAATTGAATTTGTGATGGGGCCATTTGTCAGGCCACTGCTTAGTTCCTAAGCCTGTCGAAGGATTAGTTGTCGGT
Organism: Persicobacter psychrovividus; assembly: GCF_036492425.1. NCBI lineage: Bacteria > Pseudomonadati > Bacteroidota > Cytophagia > Cytophagales > Persicobacteraceae > Persicobacter > Persicobacter psychrovividus. Next base: position 2,324,339 of record NZ_AP025292.1, on the reverse strand, counting down.
GGCCAATCAAAAGGTGAAATGTCATAAATTAAACCTTCACCGAAACCCCAATGCTCAATAATAATTTGTGGACATTAGTGTCCTCTGTGGACAAAAAAATCACCTATGCTCACAAAGCCAGATCGTTCTCGAAAATTTCGAATATCCCCGTTTTTCTACTACGCACTGATCGACCACTTTTAGATTGGCGGAGGCGATCACCTCTTCAATATCACTGATCGAAACGATCACGACACGGGTACTCATACGTGCGGCCGACTGTATAATGTTTTGGGTTACCTCGTCAGTGGAGGCGCTGTACAAATTATAAGGCAGGTCGATGATAATGCCGTCGTAGGTTTTGTCGAGCTCGGCGACGTCGGACAGGTGAATGTCCAATTCGTAGCCGTAATGGTTAAGGTTTTTGACGGTATGATAAAAAGTGCGGGGATTGATCTCACAGCCAGAAATGTTGAATCCTGCAATAGCACCTTCCAACAGCACCGTACCTGCACCACAACAGGCATCGAGCAGAGCGTGGGCTTTATTGCCTTTTGAGGCCAGGCTGACCAGTGTTTTCCCAGTATGAATATCGATGGAATTACTGAAGGAAAAGGGCTTGTTTTTATGTTTTCGCCAGTCACCGTCATGGCGTTTCAATTTTCCAAAATACCACTGTTTCTGATCCGTGCAAATGGAATATACCACGGAGGGCTGTTTAAAGTCGGGCACTGCAAATATACTGTAGCCAACATCTTTCATCATTTTCTGGCGCTCTTCAAATCGGGCGCCATCGCCTTCGAGGGAAAAATAATCTACCTTGAAACCATCGGTCTGAATATTCATCATGCGGATCAGTTTCAGTAACTGTTGGTAGTCAGTAGCAGTGCGCATCACTTCAAATCGACCCAAAATAAAGGGGCTGATCGATGGGTCAATTTTTATGTCAGAAAATAAAATATTGTCCTGCTGTTGCTGACCGAACAATTGGCGTGCTTCTAATTGGCACAAATCTAATAGATGAGCTTCGTATTTGAAGGAATATATATATTGAGGCATTGAATATCTGCTACTTTGGAAGGGGTGTTTTTTTCGGTCGGCAATATAGAGAAAGGATTTGTGGTATGGAGGGTTTTTGGGCAGATAATTCTTTGGGAAGTAGGCATTGGAGAGAATGCACTTTGATCCAAGCGTGGTGCTTGAACCAAAGTGCGATATAAGGTATTCTTAACTATTTTCTTCTGTCGCTTCCAACTGCTCAACACCCATATTCCAAAGGGTGAAAGCAAATAAATCAGCATACTCCTTGATGATCATATCGGTTGGTTTTCCTGCGCCGTGCCCAGCATTGGATTCAATGCGGATCAGTACAGGATTTTCTCCTTCGTGGCAATGCTGCAATTCTGCGGCAAACTTGAAAGAGTGTGCAGGTACCACACGGTCGTCGTGATCGGCCGTGGTAACCATCGTTGCCGGATAAGCTGTCCCTTTTTTGAGTGCATGTACAGGCGAATATGCCTTCAAATACTCAAACATTTCCTTGCTGTCCTCAGCTGTTCCGTAATCATACGCCCAACCTGCACCGGCAGTGAATTGGTGATAACGCAACATGTCCATCACCCCAACGGCAGGTAAAGCCACTTTGAACAGTTCCGGACGCTGAGCCATACAAGCACCTACCAATAAACCACCATTGGAGCCACCACGGATCGCCAAACGTTCTGAACTCGTGTATTTATTTTCGATCAGGTATTCTGCTGCGGAAATGAAGTCGTCAAAGACATTTTGCTTCTTCATTTTTGTTCCAGCCAAATGCCATTCTTCGCCATATTCACCACCACCACGAAGATTCGGTACGGCATAAACGCCACCATTTTCCAACCACGCCACCATCGGCGTAGAGAACGAAGGCGTCAGGTTCACACCAAATCCACCGTAGCCATACAACAGGGTTGGGTTGTTGCCATCCAACTTCAATCCTTTTTTGTAGGTGATGATCATCGGGATCTTGGTACCATCTTTTGAAGCATAGAAAATTTGCTTGGACTCGAAATCCGCACTGTTGAACTGTACCTCCGATTTTTTGTAAAGCTCAGATTTTCCAGTTTTTGGATTGAACTCGAAAATCGTCGCGGGGTTGGTATAAGAGGTGAAGGTGTAGTATAGTTTTTCCGCCGTGAACTTACCGCCAAATCCACCTGCAGAACCTACGCCAGGCAACTCAATGTTTCTAACCACTTTTCCATCCAAATCATACTGAACCACTTTCGAGGTCGCATGCTCCAGATAGTTGGCAAAGAAAAAGCCGCCGCCTGTTGAAACCGACAAGGTATTTTCTGTTTCAGGAATGAAGTCTTCCCAGTATTTCGGATCCAGTTTCTGAAGAGAAGTTGTTGCCAATCGGCTGTTTGGTGCGTCAAGGGTAGTAGTGATGAACAACTTTTCGCCTTCGGTATGAACGATATAGTTTTCAGTGTCGAAATTATCCACCACCGTTTGGATCGGCTGATTGGGTTTTCTCAAATCCTGAATGTACAATTCATTTCCTGTGGTACTGACCGCCGCAGTGATGACAAGGTAATTTTGATCCTCGGTAACCTGTCCGCCTACATATCGGCGAGGTGTTTTTTCTCCCCCAAAAATCAGCTGATCCTCACTTTGTGCACTGCCTAATTTGTGGAAATATAACTTGTGGAATTGTGTTTTTCCTGAAAGATCACTGCCTTCCTTCGGCTTGTCGTAACTGCTGTAATAAAACCCTTCCTGACCTTTCCAGCTCAGTCCTGAGAATTTTACATCCACCAAAGTGTCGCCCATGTTTTGCTGACTTTCAGCATTCATGATCACCACCTTTCGCCAGTCCGATCCACCTTCAGAAATCTGATAAGCGCAAAGGCTGCCGTCTTTGCTAAAAGACAAACCAGCCAAAGAAGAGGTGCCGTCGGCTGAAAATTTGTTCGGATCCAAAAACACTTCCGCCTGCTCTGCGCCTTTGCTTCGATAAACAATCGACTGTGCCTGAAGCCCATCGTTTTTATAGAAATAAGTATAATCGCCGCGCTTGAATGGAGAGGAATATTTCTCGTAATTCCACAGGGTCGTCAGGCGATCAACCAACTGCTGACGGTAAGGAATTTGGGATAAAAAAGATTGGGTAACGGCATTTTCTTCCTTAACCCACGCTGCAGTGGTTTCCGAACGGTCATCTTCCAACCAACGATAAGGATCCTGAACTTTTGTGCCGAAATAATCATCAACAACGCTCGTGTCTCTGAAAGTATCGGGATATTTTAAGGTTTGCATATTCTCGTGTTTCGGGGGTGATTGGCATGCCGTTGCTGCACAGGCAAATGCAACGGTCAGATGCTTTAAATTTTTGTATTTCATAAAGATGTTGGGTGATTAATGTGGGATAATATAGGATAAAAAATGAATATTCTACTATTGAGTGCTGATCTATCTTAAAGAGAAATTCATGGATATGCCAAGGATTGGAATTTGGCTACAAGTTCTCCTACTGGTTTTCTCTTACAGGAAAATGCTGTAAGTCCAGGTACATAAAATGACTGTTGGGGTCGGGCTGATAATCACCGAAGGGAGGGCAATCGGTAAACTGAAATTTTTTGTAAAGCTGTCGTGCGGCACTGAAGTAATCCTGGGTGCCCGTTTCAAGATGCACGTGTCTAAAGCCTTTTTCTTTGGCAAACCTCAAAACATGGTGTAACAATTGACTGGCCACCCCTTTATTTCTGACCACTTTTGAAGTACGCATAGATTTTAATTCCACCTGATCTTCAGAATGTGCTTTGATCGCCAAACAGCCCAATAACTGATCCGCTTCCCAGGCGGTAAAAAAGGTGATGTCTGCTGATTTGAGATGGTCGATGCCCAAGGTATGTACACTTTCTTTTGGGGAGGTGGCATACATATCAGTGTGGTGTTCTTTCAGAAGAGCTTTGATGGCGTCGCCTTGAAGGTCGTCGATTTTTATTTGCATAAATGGTGCGGTTGATTTTTACTCAATTTCTGAAAGTACAGGCGGAAGGGCAAAATTTTTTTGCTATTGAATTGCCTGGTCCCGAGCAGACTTGATGAAAACCAGAAATCAACCATGTTTCCGCCATCATTTCACATGTTGACTTATAGTCCAATTGCTGTTTTTATCAAATGATGATGAAGAATACTGATACCGTCTTTAGTGAAATCGATTCGCTTGACTTTTTTAAAACCCATTTTTAAAAGGAGGAATTATAGTCGGCAGATCTTCCTTCTTTGAGGTATTGATTTTCCAGTCCATTTTTTTGTTCAAGGTTTCTGTAGAAAAGGTAATTGAAAAGACATTTGGCTCAGCAATCATCCCACCCCTAAAAACATAATACTGGAACGGTCGTTCTAAAATCAACTATTAATTTAAATACAAATCAGACAATGAGTAAGTTAGCGGAAAAGATTGCAGTCGTTACAGGTGGGAACAGTGGTATTGGCTATGCCACAGCGGAGGAGTTTAAGGCTGAAGGCGCAACGGTGATCATCACTGGGCGATCAGAGGAGAAAGTACAAAAAGCCGCAGCGGATTTGGGTGTCGTGGGGAAGGTGGCAGATGTAACATCACTGGCCGCGATTGATCAGTTGGTATCAGAGGTTAAAGAAGAATTTGGGCATGTGGACGTGCTGTTTGTTAATGCGGGGATTTTTCAGCCTGCTCCTGTGGGGCAAGTCAGTGAGGAGCTTTTCGATCATCAGATGGCGACCAATTTTAAGGGTGCCGTTTTTACTATTGAAAAATTTTTGCCACTGATAAAAGATGGCGGATCAATCATTAACCTGTCGTCGGTAAATGCTTATGCGGGCATGCCGAACACCTCGATTTATTCAGCTTCAAAAGCAGCGCTGAATTCTTACACAAGAACAGCGGCTATTGAGCTTGCCAGTCGGAAAATCAGGGTTAATGCCGTGAATCCTGGGCCGATCAGTACGCCAATATTTGAGAAAACAGGTATGGATGAGGCGCAAATCAGTGGGTTCGCTGAGCAACTACAGAAGCGGATTCCGCTGAATGATTTTGGCAAGCCTGAAGAAGTAGCGCATTTGGTGACTTTCCTGGCCTCGGATGCGGCCTCATTTATTACAGGTGGGGAGTATAATGTGGACGGAGGAATCAATATCAATCCTATTTTATTATAATAAAACAGGGGCTGTTGCAGAACCATAATTTTATGTAATACCACGAAACTTTATTTGGCCGCTGTATGGGCTGATCGATGTGTCTGCCCGAATCATCATAATTTTTGTGTGTTTTGGATATACACTCAGGTGTATCCGTACAGCTTACGAAATAAACTTTTGTGCTAAATTCATAGCACTGGCTTGTGCAACAGTCCCCTGAAATTTATGGACTTATGAAAGATTTTTGGAACGAACGATACCGTCAGGCCGCTTATGCTTATGGGACCTCTCCCAATGTTTTTTTAAAATCAGCATTGGCAGAAATACAAGGGGACACGCTTTTGTTGCCTGCAGAGGGCGAGGGGCGAAATGCTGTTCATGCCGCCTTGCAGGGTTGGCAGGTGAGGGCTTTTGACTGGAGTTCGGCAGCAAAGGACAAAGCGGAACAGCTTGCCCAACGCCATGGGGTTCAGCTTCATTATGAAGTCGGCGATTTATCGGCTTTAAATTTCCACGGACAGCAGTTCGATGCGCTGGGATTGATTTATGCGCATTTTTCTGCGGATCAACGGCAGGAATATTTCAGGAGCCTTGGTCAGTTGGTGCGCCTTGGTGGGCAGTTGATTTTTGAGGGGTTCAGCAGTAATCACCTTCAGTATCAGGAAATGAACCCGAAGGTTGGAGGGCCGAAAGACCCGTCAATGCTCTTTTCAGTAGAAGAAATGAGGGCTGATTTTCCTGCTTTTGATTTCAGTTTGCTCGAAGAAGTGACCGTTGATTTACAGGAAGGGGCAGGACATATCGGCAGAGGGTCGGTGATTCGGGGCATTGCAAAAAGAATACGATAGATGGGGAGAAACAAGGGATTCGATAAGGCGCAGGTGCTTGAGAAAGCCATGGAGGTTTTTTGGACGCAGGGCTATCATGCAACGTCCATACAGTCATTGGTCGATCATTTGGGGGTGAATCGGGCAAGTCTTTATGCTACTTTTGACTGTAAGGAGCTGCTTTTTCAGCAGGCTTTTGAATTGTATCAACAGCAGAATGTCGATCAGCTGCCGACGATTTTGGTCAAGCATGAGGATGTGGTGGAGGGCTTTCGGTCGCTGTTCAGTATGGTGATTGATGATATCATCACCGACCCGCAACACAAGGGCTGTTTTGTGGTCAATGTTACAACCGAACTCTCTAATGCTGATGAGGTCATTCGTGGTCTTTTGCAGGAAAATGCATCGAAGGTGGAGGCACATTTTACCACCTATATTGAGCGAGGGAAACAGAATGGGTCGGTAACATCAACGGTGCCTGCGGCGACTTTGGCACATTTGATCCTGACCTATTTCAATGGCTTGCGGGTGGTCGGCAAAACCGCCGAGGAAGCCATGCCGCTGCGTGCGGGCTTGGAGGCATTTTTAGGAATATTGCGGTCGTAGACAGCTGTCCACGACCAAAATATATTTGTTTTTCGAAATGTCCCTAAGTGTCCCGAAGAACAATATCGGCTTTCTATTTTTTCTTTTTCAATACAAAAAGATCCTTTCGGCGGTCTTGCAGATTCTTTACGCTTCCAAACTGATTCAACTCCCTGAGCAAACCCAAATCCACATCAGCAATGAGAATCATTTCGGTATTTGCCGTAGCTTCCGCCTTGATCCCGTTTGCGGGAAATGAAAAATCGCAAGGGGTAAAAACGGTCGATTGTGCATACTGAATATCCATATTGTGTACCTTGGGCAAGTTACCGACACTGCCCGCAATGGCAACATAGCACTCGTTTTCAATGGCCCGAGCCTGTGCGCAATGGCGAACCCGCGAGTAACCATTTTGGGTGTCGGTCAGGAATGGGACAAACAAAATGTCCATCCCTTCATCAGCAAGCAATCTGCCGAGCTCTGGGAATTCCGTATCGTAACAGATCAGTACTCCAATTTTCCCACAATCAGTATCAAAGGTTTTCAGCTCACGTCCGCCCTGCATTCCCCACACTTTCGCTTCGTCAGGGGTAACGTGTAATTTTTCATATCGATCCGTAGATCCATCCCGACGGCACAAATAGCCAACATTATAGAGCAAATCATCAACAATTTCTGGCATGCTGCCCGTAATAATATTGATGTTGTAAGCCACTGCCAATTCCGAAAATTTTGAAACAATCCGATCCGTGTATTTCGAAAGCTCGCGAATGGCCTCCGATTCTGGCAGGTGGTTGTTACCTGCCATCAGTGGGGCATTGAAAAACTCAGGAAATAGAGCAAAGTCAGACCTGTAGCTTGACACGGCATCGACGAAGAATTCGGCCTGTTGCATCAATTCTTCCAGATTATTGTAGGGGCGCATTTGCCACTGAATCAGTCCCAGTCGAATGACGGTCTTCTGTTGGGAAGCCTGCTTGTTGGGCTTTTGGTAATAGATATTGTCCCACTCCATAAGCACGGCGAACTCATTGGAGTCGGTGTCGCCATCAAGGTATTTTTTCAATACTTTGGAGGGGTGGAAATCATTCGAAATCTGAAAATTCAGTACAGGGTCATGAATTTCCTTTCTTTTCACCTTTTCGATGTATTCTTTAGGGCTGATTTCTTCAGCATATTTATGGTAATTGGGGATCCGTCCGCCAAAGGCGATGCTCCGCAGATTCAGCCTTTCACAAAGCTCCTTGCGGTAATCGTAAAGGCGTCGGCCAAGTCGGAGGCCACGATATTCTGATTTAATGAATACATCAATACCATAGAGCACATTTCCGTCAGGTCGGTGGGTGTTGAAAGTGTAATTTCCTGTGATTTGCTGATAAGTATGATGATCCTCGAATTCGGAATAATCAACGATGATCGAGAGGGCACAACCCGCTAACTGACCATTCACCTTCAGTACAATTTGTCCTTCAGGAAATTTGTCAATCAGTGATTTCAAGTGCTCTTCGAGCCAATAGGCATCAGGCAAGGAGGCGTATGCCTCGATCATTGCCGACTTCAATTCCTGATAATCGTTCAGGGTCAGGTATTGCAGTTCTATGTTCTCAATGTTCATAAAGGTGATGTTTGTAGTCGCTTTTAGGGATTTTTCAGTGAACAGTAATTTTAGTTTTCGAGTCTAACGATCTGCGGGAGCGATAGGCTTGAGTTGTCGTTTTTTTTCTTCAAATGTGGCTTTTTTTATTGGATTTAACACGGCTTTTTTGCTGATGGGATATTTTTTTAACAGTGATTTCGGACGTATGGGTCGACGTTCAAAATTGCCGCCACAATTAGGGCAAACATCCTCAAGGATTCCTGTTACACAATCGGCACAAAAGGTGCAGTCGAAGGTGCAAATCATCGCTTCCTCGCTGTCGTAGGGCAGGGGTTTATTGCAGTTTTCACAGTTTGGCCTTATTTCCATGATTTTTGAGTTTGATGGTGATATAAGTTCTGCCTTTTTAACGATTTTATCACAAAATTACTCCTGCTTTTGTAACTTGAAGTCTTAAAATCAAGCACAAAACAGAAACCTAAATTGAAGAAACCACAAATAACGATCAAGTACTGTACGCAATGTAAATGGCTATTACGCGCAGGGTGGATGGCGCAAGAGTTGTTGCAAACCTTTGAAACGGACCTCGAGGGGGTGCAGCTGATGCCTGCGACGGGGGGCACTTATGAAATTTTGATTGACGATCAACTGATATTCAGCTTTAAGGTATCCCGAAGATTTCCACAACCGAAAGAGATTAAAAAATTGATCCGAGATCATATCGATCCAGATCGTGATTTAGGGCATAATGATCGATAATATGAAGAAGTATTTATTTTTAGGGCTGAGTTTGCTGATGTTGTTTTCCTGCGATCCCGAACAGACCAAGACCAAACAATATGTGGTTAATGGGCAGCGCCTGTATATGCAGTATTGTACCAATTGCCATCAGGCGGATGGCCGTGGAGTGGGCAAGCTTTATCCGCCATTGAATGGGTCAGATTTTTTAAAGGATCAAGCGGCAACCATCTGCGCAATCAGGTATGGGCTTAAAGGCGAAATTATGGTGAATGGCCAGTTATACGACCAGCCAATGCCCGCAATGAATACCTTGAAGCCGTTGGATATTGCTGAGATTGCGACCTTCATCAGCATCACTTGGGGGGGCGGATCGCAGCGAGTAACCGTGGATCAGGTCAATGAGATTTTAAGTCAGTGTAAGCCTGTGGATTAAAGCACAATGAGAAGGTAATTTATTTCTTAAAAAGTCAAATAATTATTGAAATAATTAATATTTATCACTAATTTCTATCTTATAAGTTCTTCGGTTTTTGATTTTCATGCTGAAATCCTTCATTGGTGGGTTCAGTATTTTGATTCATGTACGGTTGAACGACTTATTAATCTTTAATTGTTTTAGTGATGAACATTTTTGTTGCCAAATTAGGAGCTGACACATCCAGCGATTCCCTCCGTGAGCTTTTTGAACAATACGGCGAAGTGGCTTTTGCCCGTGTAATTTTTGACCGTGAGACAGGTATGTCTAAGCGATTCGGTTTTGTAGAAATGCCGAACACCCCAGAAGCTTATATGGCAATTGTTGAAACCAACGAGCTGTATTTTGAGGGGAGTAATATTGTGGTGAAAAAGGCAAAACCGAAAGAGGAAATGGCACCAAGATAGTTTTCAAGTCCTATTTTCGTTTAAACAACATGGCAAAAAAAAGGAACCCTGATTAGGGTTCCTTTTTTAATTATTGAAGTTTTGTTCGTGCATGCTCCACGGCACGATCCATCATTTCATTTACCTGCGTGATGTTTTCCTTTTCTTCTAACAGGTACTGCTTGGCATCTTCAAAAGAAAGGGTATCATATTGGGTATTGAGGTTGTGCATCCAGTCCATCATCGCCCGTTCAGATTTGAGTAAATTGATGTTCATCTTATTCAGCTCGTCGAGGGTGGGTTTATCCAGGGAATCCTGTCCGTTGGCCAGCTGTTTCTGAATTTCCGCCTGATATTTGACGATCGGCTGAAGCTTGGGCATCGCTACATCGTGAATATCAATGACTTGGTCATAGATTTGTTTTAACTCCTGTTGTTGTTTTTTCTTTTCACCATTACAGGAAATCATGATGATCCCAAGGCATAGTATTGATAGAATCTGTTTCATTTTGGTTGGTAAAGGTTATGGTGGTAATTTCGTGACTCTTCGGCGACTTTCAATATCAAAACAGCCTAAATATCTAAAATAGTAAACTCTACACGGCGATTGATCGCCCGATTGTCATCGGAGTCATTGGCCACCTGAGGTTTTTCTGCGCCGTATCCTTTACTGGTAATTCGCCAGTCACTAATCCCCTGTTCTACCAAATAAGCCCGTACTGCTGCCGCTCGGTCTCTGGAAAGTGTTTTATTGTAGTTGTTATTTCCCACATTATCGGTATGTCCTGCAATTTCAATCTGAAGATTTGGCGTCTTTTCCATAAGCTGTACCACTTTGTCCAAAGCTTCGAAAGAGGATGCTTTCAGGCTTGCGCGGTCAAAGTCAAAGAACACATTGTCCAGGCGGACTGTGGTTCCTACTTCAAGCGGCGTAAGATAAAAATCAAGCGGGTAGCCTTCGTCAAAATGGTGTTTTTCAATTTCAACAGGGACGGAGAGCCCAATAAAACCTTCTATGTTGATGCTGAATTCATAAGTGCCTTCTTTTGCGACTTCAACACTGTAGCCCCCATCAAAAGCAGCGCTGTTGGTCAGGAATTCCTCGGCGCCAGTAATTTTTATCTCTGCTTCAATAGGTTCGTTGGTTTTTTTATTCATGACCACGCCATAAACTTCCGCAAGCTTTCGGGGTGCTTTCAGCGCAAAATCAAAATACATGGTAGAGTCCTGCTTGATTTTTGGCGCCTTAAAGGTTGTGGAAACATATTCTTTAGTGCCAATGGCAATTTTCAGATCGTATTTATGGCCGTCAGGAATGGCAATTTCATAAAAGCCTCCTGCATTGCTGTAAAAGAAAGTGTCTATTTTAGCGTGAACGTTGAGCACATTGATGGAGGCCTCGAGTGGCATCTGGTCATCCTCATTGGTAATCGACCCTGAGAGGGTCAATACTGGAGGCTTTGGCAATAGTCCAAGAATATCCAGCGAGTTTCCCGTAGTGCCCGGGTAAGTTCTGGTGGTGTAGGCTTTTCCTTCTTGATCGAGGGAGAAGTAGGCGTCAAAACCAACTGTATTTACTGGCGGACCTACATTTTCTGGTTTCGACCATCGCAAAAAGGTATCATCCAATCTTTCTGATCGGTAAATATCCATACCGCCATTTCCGCCAGGTCGGTTGGAGGCAAAATACAGGGTTTTGTCATCCAGTGAAAGGAAAGGGGCAAATTCATCCCGACGGGTATTGAGGTTGGTCAGGCGTAAAGGAGCGGAATACTCCGTGCCACCAATTCTTTTACTCACATAAAGGTCAGAGAATTTATCGTCGGGCTTTTCACTGAAATACAAGATCAGTACGGCCATGTCGCTACTCATGGTTGCACCAGAAAAGCGGCCTTTTTTCATTTTGTTGTATCCTTTAACCGTGATCGCCTTTGGGCTGCTCCAACCTGAGGAGGTTTTGGTGGTAATGGCCAAACCATCTTCTTTTTTACTGTTACCACCCCGAACGAGCAGGTATTGCCCTGTGGGAGAAATCCACATCACTTCATTGAATCTTCTGTTGTTTAACGGAGACTTCATATGCTGGGCTTTGCCCCAAAAACCATCCGCTTGCATTTCCGAGAACCAGATGTCCTGTCCACCATTTTCCCCTTTTTTGTTATCAGGGTGGTTTGTACGGACAAAATACAGCGTTTTTCCATCGGGTGCCACCAATGGAGCGGACTCATGATAAGTGGAATTTACATTCTTTCCCAGCCGCTGTAAGTTGAATTTCATGGAGCCACTATTTTGCCCAAAGACGAAAAGTGGCAAAAAAATGCCAAATAAGGTAATAATGAATTTCATAGATTGATGTTTTGTCTACAGTGTAGTATAAGACAAAACTAAAAGAAAGTTTATCAGATTCAAATACGAACCTCATATTGGGATGTGATACTTTCCTTTTTTGGCCACCGAATTATCTATCTGACTTACTTTATGGTGCCTCGTAGCCTTCAATCGCCTGATTATATAATTCGAGTGTCACGGAGTCGGCTTCCGCAACAATGCTTTCAGAAACAACATTGGCCACCAAAAAATAGCCAAGGGTTTCGCTGTTAGACTGAATATTGGTTTGTGGATTGGAGGGGATGGCTGAAAATAGCCCTCCAGGATTGTTGATCCCTCCCTGTACATCCTTGAAAAAAGCAAAGGTTTCTTCTGAATAGGAATATACATCAATAGTTGCCCTGGAATTCGGCGTGTAGGTCTGTGGCGCCTGAAAATCCTTTAGGGAAGAAGAGAAAAGCTGATCGTCATATAAATAGATGATAGATGTTTTTACTCCATTGGCACTTGTCGGGAAGTGAATCTGATAGTAATTTCGTTCATCTGCTGGCTCATTGAAATTTACAAACAAATCAAATATACGGCCATCGCCAAAGCCACTACCCTGAAAATTGATTAGGGCATTCAGGCGGTGCTGGTTCACCTCCGTTCTCAGGGTTACTTTTACATCATTGGTAGGCATTTTATCCCGTGCGATATATTCCTTTCCCTGCCACAGAATATACATTTGGTATTCCGCACCCACTTTACCTGTAAACGTCCCCTCGTAATCGATAATATAACGCTCCAAATCCTCGTCCCAAACAAATGGGTATTCTTGAATACGCCCCTGATGCACCTCTTTTACAACAATCTGCGCATCTTTAATGAATGGCACACTGTCTTCATCCTCGTAAAAGTTGTAGGCATACTTCAGTTTAAAGTAGGATTCATTCTCCTGTGTAGAAATCAAACCTTCAATAATGGGTACATTTTGTTCCAGAGGAATATCGATATCAATAATTTCTTCACAGGAAAACAGGGTTAACAAAGCGGGTAAAATGATCAGGTATAAGTATCTCATTAGAATTCAAAATTATAGGTTAAAGTAGGCATTACAGGGAACAAATAAATTTGCTTGAATACTGGTTGGCCGCTTCTGTCCTGGGAAGCAAAAATGGTAAAGAGATTTTTGCGATTATAGGTATTGTAAATCGATAAACTGAAAGAACTTTTGAATCGGTGTTTATCGTTGGATTTTGGTCGATAGGTGGCCGAAAGATCCAGACGATGAAAGTCTGGCATCGTGTAGTTGTTCCTTTGCGGGAAGAAATTCAGGCTGTAACCTCTGAATTTGTATTTCCCTGATGGCAGGGTCGTTGGACGCCCCGAGGCATACTGAAAAGTAGCGCCGACACTCCACTGTGGGTTAAATTTATAGCTCATCCACAGGTTTAAAATATGCGGTCTGTCGAAAGAAGTCCGATATTGTTTTCCCTGGTTTACCCCCTCGATTGTTCTGCTGCTTCGAGAGTAAGTGTAGTTAATTTGCCCCTTTAGCTTTCCGCTGGTTTTTGACAAACTTGCTTCTATGCCTCTGCCGTATCCATTACCTTGTCTGACATCATAAATCAATTCTGGATTTCCAATCGTCTGTGCGTTGTCGGAAAATTCACTGACATTCCTCATCAGCTTAAAAAAGCTTTCGACTTTTAATTCATAGCCTTGGCTGATTTTCTGTGTTGCGCCAATGGTAATCTGTGTTGCTGTTTGAGGGGCAAGGTCTTTAAAGCTTGGAATCCAGGTATTGAAAGGCAATGGGATGGTTCCGTTGGTGATCTGGTGTACTGGTTGATACATTTTTTGATAAGTAAAAAACAAATCCAGTTCATTGGCAGGCTGATAATGTAAATTTACCCGTGGCGAAAGATGATAGTAGTTATGAACTGGCACCAAGTCTTTAATTGCGGTAGACTGATTGCTTTTTGGATCTTCCCAGGGACCAATGTGCTGGAAAATGGAGGCTCTAACGCCCATGGCGAGCTGCACGTTGTTCCACTGAAACTGCTGCTGAATATATGGTGAATATTCCGTGTTGTGATACTGTGGCAGGTTGAACTCCAAAAACTGGCTGAAGGTCGAAATAGGGCTGACTTCACCGGGTTTATAATGGCTGTAATTGGCCTGTAAGCCGACCTGTAAACTGCTTTTAGAAAACTCCCAATTCAATTCTGTAAACAATTGCGTTTTTGAAACTTCATTTTCCCAAAGGAAAGCGAGTTGAGGGTCTGAAGGATTATCCATTTGAAAACCAAAACGGCTATGGTTGATCCCTGAACGTAAGAATATGCCACTGTTGAAATAATGCTCCCAGCTGATTTGCATCAATTGATTTCCCCATGAAAAGGCGAAATTTTCTTGAGAGGTAAACTGATCCTGCCCATAATAGGCGGAGAAGTGAATCTTGTCTTTATCTGTAGGCTGATAGAGGATTTGCCCGTAAAGGTCTGAGAAATGAATAAAGTTCTTTTGCGCTTCCGGAGGCCCTAATTTTTTCTGGAACAAGTCAATATAGGAACGTCTTGCACTCATGCTGATGGCCAGTTTTTCCTTAACGATGGGTGTAGATACATTGAGTCGGGAAGCCAAAACGCCAATCCCGCCTTTCATCGTGAAACGCTCTAAATCCGGTCGAGTGGTTTTGGCGTCAAGCACCGATGACAAACGGCTGCCGAACTGTGCAGGAATACCACCATTGTAAAGATCTGAAGAGGCCAGAATGTCGGGATTGAACACCGAAATGATACCAAAAAGGTGAGAAACCTCATAGACGGGTACGCCATCGAGAAGAATCAAATTCTGATCGGAACTTCCGCCCCGTACAAAGAAGCTTGAAGAGCCTTCACTTACCTGCGAAACACCCGATTGCATTTGTACATGTTTAATGATGTCCACCTCTCCCATAAACTGAGGAAGCTCCTGAAGTTCTGCAATCGTAATTTCTTTGCTTGGCCGATTTAGCCGACTGATCTCCTGCTCTTGAGCGGTAATCACCACCTCTTGTAGTTGGGTCGTCTGTGGCTCAAGGTATATCTGGTGATTTTGTTCCAGGCGGAGGGTCTTTGAACTGTAGCCAATACTTTGAATGGTAACAAGCTGATTCAGCTGACCCGTAAAGTTGTAAGCACCAACGGCATCTGAGGTAATCACATTCCGCTGTTCATCTACAATAATATGTGCAAAGGGCACAGGGGTGTTGGTCTGTGCATCATAGATAATTCCATTCAATATTACACCTTCTTGCGCAATGGCAAAAGTGGGAAAAATGAAAAGAATTAATATTAATGTAGAATAGAGTTGTCGCATGTTGTGTTTTTTATCACCTAATTGTGATAAAAAACGGCTATATATTACTCCAGTTGATTGCGATGAAGGCTTGTCGGATATACTTATATTATTATGGATATAAGCATGGAATCATCGGTGAACAGCTTTGCCGCAATAGCCTGAAGAGTGCTTATGAAGTCCACATACTGCGGTCGAGGCTACGGTATTGTATGGCTTCAGCAAGGTGATTGACGGCTATTTTTTCGCTGGCAGAAAGGTCCGCAATCGTTCGTGCCACCTTCAGGATCCGGTCAAATGCCCGACCAGAAAGACCGAGTTTTTGCATCGCATTTTTGAGTAAGGCTTTTCCCTGATCATCGATTTCACAATATTTCCGAACCATATTTGATGACATCATGGCATTGCAGTGTACATGCTCAATGTTCTCAAAACGCAGGCTCTGTATTGTCCTTGATTTCAACACCCTTTCCCTGATGTGCTCACTTTTTTCCGTTTTCCGCTTGGAGGTCAATTGATCAAAATTTACGGGAGTAACTTCTACATGTAAATCGATGCGGTCGAGTAGGGGACCAGAGATTTTGGCCAGATACCTTGATCTTTGCGTAGGATTGCAGACACATTCTTTCTCTGGGTGATTAAAATACCCGCAGGGGCATGGGTTCATGGAAGAAATCAACATGAAATTTGCAGGGAAACTTACGCTAAGCTTTGCCCTTGAAATATTAACCGTTCGATCCTCCAACGGCTGGCGCATGACTTCAAGCGCTGTCCTTTTGAATTCTGGCAGTTCATCAAGAAATAAAATGCCATTGTGAGCCAGGGAAATCTCCCCAGGCTGCGGGATGGTACCACCGCCCACCAATGCGGTATCTGAAATAGAGTGGTGCGGCGCACGGTATGGTCGTTGAGCAATGAGCCTTGAATCAGTTTTGAGTTTTCCCGCTACGGAGTGGATTTTGGTGGTTTCCAGTGCTTCAGAGAGGTTCAATGGCGGGAGGATGGTCGGTAAACGTTTGGCAAGCATGGTTTTTCCTGCTCCCGGAGGGCCAATCATGATTAAATTGTGTCCGCCAGCGGCAGAAATTTCCAGTGCCCTTTTTACATTTTCCTGGCCTTGAACTTCTTCAAAATCTACCGAGAAAGCCGTGTTTTCATTGTAGAATACTTCACGGGTTTCTATGATCGTCGGGGGGATGATTTTTTTGCCTGATAGATGATGAACGGCCTCACTGATATGGTCCACGCCAATCACCTCAAGCTGATTGACAATTCCAGCTTCGTTGGCGTTACATTTTGGGAGAATAAATCCTTTGAATCCTGCTTGCCGAGCTGCCACAGCCATTGGTAGGGCACCTTTTATGGGGCGTACCTTTCCATCGAGCGACAGTTCGCCCATGATCAGGTAATCAGCAATGGATGCATTGAGCTGCCCCGAGGCATTAAGGATGGTCAGGGCGATGGGGAGGTCATAGGCGGCACCTTCTTTTTTCAAGTCTGCGGGTGCCATATTGACCACCACGTTGTTTCGTGGCATAAAGAAGCCATTGTATTTCAGGGCGGCCTCTACCCGTTGCTGGCTTTCCTTAACGGCAATGTCAGGAAGTCCTACAATAAAGAATTTCGCGCCGTCACCGACGCTTGTTTCAATCGTAATAATTTGGGCATCTACTCCATATACAGCGCTGCCATAGGTTGTTGCGAGCATGCAGGGTTGGGCTAAGTTTGTCTTTTATTCCTCAAGAGGAGGAGCAGGCGGGTTTTCCCTCTTGAGCTTTAATTGCTCAGTTTGCTCCTTATTCTCTTCATGCAGATCAAACATCTTAGCTTTCAGTGAAGTATTTTCCTTTTTCAGGGCCTTAATTTCTTTGTTCTTGCGGAAAAACGCACTGATGGTCGCCCCAGCGGCCAGCAGGTAAATGACAAAGACGAAGGTCATCCCTATCCATATATAATCAAAGTATTCCAGAAAATGCAGGGCATAGTCTGCGGCGCGCAGTCCAAAAAAGAACATGACCAACATGATTAGGAAAAAAAGTATATGTATTATTCGGGCAAAACCTTTCATCGTGATACTAAGGTGCTAAATCTATAGGTAAGATAACTTATATGGGTAAGAATTGATTTGGCAAAGCAGCCAATTCCTTACTTCATACGAAAAATATAAAATATTCGCCTATTATACATCATTTTTGTGAGTATTACACAAATATTTTAGGTCGCCTGCAAGTCTTGCAGTTTTTTATAGAGCCCGTCGCGTTCCAATAGTTCAGTATGTGTCCCTCGCTCGACAATGGTACCATGTTGCACCACCAAAATTTGATGTGCATGCTGAATGGTACTCAGTCGGTGGGCAATAACAAAGGCCGTTCTATTGTTCATCAGCTTATTCAGCGCATCCTGTACCAGTTTTTCAGATTCTGTATCCAGCGCACTTGTTGCTTCATCAAGGATCAGGATTTCCGGATTTTTCAAAACGGCGCGTGCAATACTGATGCGCTGGCGCTGGCCACCGGAAAGTTTTGACCCGCGTTCACCGATAATGGTGTCGTAGCCATCTTCCATTTCAGAAACAAACTGGTGAGCATTGGCAATTTTTGCCGCCTCCATCACTTGTTCCCTCGAGGTGTTTGGAATACCGAATGCAATATTATTATGGATGGTATCATTAAAGAGCACCGACTCTTGCGATACAATTCCCATTTCTTCTCTCAGGCTTTCGATCGTCAGCTTAGAGATGTCCTGCCCATCAATGGTGATACTTCCTTTCTGAATATCGAAGAAGCGTGGCAGTAAATCGGCCAGGGTAGATTTTCCTCCTCCGGAAGGTCCCACCAATGCAACGGTTTGCCCTTTTTTAATGTCAAAAGAGACCCCTTTTATAACTTCTTCTTCCGAGTCATCATAACTGAAGTGGACATTGTTAAAGCTGATTTTGTCATTAAACTTCCCTTTCTCAATGGCTTGAGGCGTGTTTTTAATGGCTGGGTCAGTGTCCAGTAAAGTGAAAATCCTGTTGGCGGAAACCAATCCCCTATGGATGTTGGAGAAAGATTTTGAAATATTTTTGGCAGGAGTAAGTACCTGTGAAAAGATAATCATGAATGAGATGAATACCGATCCGGAAATTTCTGGTTCGTCCTTCAGGATCATCGAGCTGCCAATGTACAACAAGCCTATGACCACGAAAACACCGAGGAATTCTGAGAGTGGACTGGCGCCTTCGCTGCGGGAGGCATAGGTAATGGTCAATTTTCTGAATCGGTTCAACTCTGTGTCAAATCGTTTGCCAATAAAGCCTTCAGCACCAAATGCTTTGATGATTCGGATCCCTCCAAGGGATTCATCCAGCTGGCTCATGATAGAGGCAAAAGAGATGGCGTGATCCTGCGAAACACTTTTAAGTTTCTTGGCCAGGCTGGCAATGATTCCCCCAGAAACTGGCAGTACCAACAAAGCCGTCAGGGTAAGCTTGGACGACATGCTGAAAAGCAAGAAGAAGTAGCTGATGATCAGGATGGGTTCTTTAAAAACCACCGTCATGGTATTGACTACCGAGGCTTCCACTTCCGTAACATCCGAGGTAATTCTGGTGATCAAATCCCCTTTAGGGTGATGGGTGAAAAAGCCTAAATGAAGCTGGTTGATTTTCTTGAAAAGCGAATGTCTCAAGTTGTAAATCACCTGTGAACGCATGGAGATCAATATCAGTGCGCCTAAATATCGGAACAGGTTGGCCAGTAAGTTCGAAACGATCAGTACCGCACAAACATACTTTAATGCACCCGCAGGGCCATAAACCTGAATGAAGTGGGTGAAATAATAATTGAAAAGATCAAGGAAATAATCTTTTGTAAAAGCAAAGGAAGGTAAAGCCGTTACTGGGTTTGCCGCCGCATTTTTAGGGTCGAAAAGCAAATTCAGCACCGGGATCAATAATGTAAAATTGATTAAGCTAAAGATCGTCTGGAAAATAGTGAATACCACATAAGCGGGTACCTTCATTCCTACGGGTCTTGCGAAACCTAATACTCTTAAATAATTTTTCATTAAAAATACTCGTTGGAGTAGAATGTTAAAACGGAGCGCAAATTATGAAAAATATGAACCATAAAAAATTATTCGCTATTTTAAGGTCGCAGCAAAATTACGGTTCGCAGTACTGATTTAGGTATCTGTTGGCGATTTTTTCATTGTACTTCAATGCCTGGCGGAAATCGAAGCATGCTTCATTGTTGTGATTCAGTTGAATACGCGACATGCCTCGCTCGATGTAAGCCTGGGCATATAACTGTGTAAGGCGGTAATACAGGTCGTGATTATTTTGCCGGTCAACGGTGTCTATTTGCCCCTCGAAACGGTTGATTGCCGAGGTAAACATATCGATGGCTTCCTGATATTTTGCCTGATTGTGCAGGGCCAGGCCAAGGTAACGGTAGAACTGTCCTTTTTGGTCATTTTTTTTGATGGCCGCATTAAAATCCTTGATGGCCAAATCAGCCTTGCCGCTTTTCATGAACAGCTTGCCACGGTCGAAAAGCTGGGTTTCATCATAATCCCCCCAACTGATGGAGCGGGTAAGGTCCTGAATCGCTAAATCGTCCTGATTGGACTGCTGGTATAATTTCCTTCGGAAGGCGTAAAGTTCGTTGTTGCGGGGAGAAAGTTCAATCGCTTTGTTGATGTCCACAATAGCGGCAGAAAGATCGGGCTCGCCGAGGCGGAGGTCCAAGGTCGTGGCATTAAAATACGCCCTTTTTTGATAAAAGTCAGGGTTGTTGGGATCGAGCTCAATGGCATCGTCCAACACCTGGAGGGCTTCTATTTTTGGTTTTCGCTCCATAAAGAGGATATAGGCTTTTTCCGCATGTGCTTTCGCATAAGTGGGGTTCAGCATTATCGCCTGGTCGATGTCTTTCAGTGCTGTTTTAAAATCTTTACGTTTTCTGCTCAGTATGGCGCGCTCAAACAGATAACTGAAACTCTGTGAGCTGTTGTTACCAATTTGGTCAATGATGAAAGTGTAATCCTTGATACCCTTGGCGTACTTCCTCTGGGCTTCATAGATTTGTGCCCTGAGCAGAAAAGCGTTAAGAAAGCTGCTGTCGGCTTCTACCGACTGGTTAATATACTCCAAAGCCTGGCTGTAATCTTTTTGATCATACTTTGCCTTTGCCAGACGAAAATATTGCCGGCCATCAACCTGCGCAAATACCACGGCAGGCAAAAGCAAAAATAAGAGGGTAAGCTGTGCTTGAAGTTTATTCATGATGATTATCGAAATAGCGTGGTGTTAAATTACGAAAATATAAGTTATAATTTGAATATTAACATATTCTCTTTTACGCTTGGCGATAATATCAGTTCAAAGCGGGTTTTTACTGTTCAACAGTAACTTTATTTTTTACCTCTGAATCGAAATCCTCCCAGTAATCCTTAATGGTACTTTTCATTTCACGGTGGAGCACCAGGATTCCGAAAAGGTTCGGGAGTGTCATCAGCGCAATAGAAATGCCGGCGAAAGTCCAGATGATGGTGGTGTCGGTGAAGGAAGCTACAAAGAAAGAAATAACATAAACCACCCGGAAGCCAATAACGGCTTTGGGACCCCAAAGAAAAGTAACTGCGCGGTCTCCATAGTAAGACCAGGAAATGGCGGTAGAGAATGCAAAAAGCAACAGACCAATGGTAACGATATACTTGCCGTACTCCCCAAAGTAACTTCTCGAAAAGGCCAATGCGGTTAATGGCGCTGAGTGCACAAGGGAAGCCCCCGACATGGTGAGGTTGTTTTTGTTGAGCCAATTGCCGTGTTCTACGCTGATCTGACCATTGTAATTGGTGACCGTGCCTTTAACGGTTTTGGTAAGGAGGATGTTTTCGGCCCATGATCGGTTATGGAGAATCGTTACCCGATCTTGAATACGGCCATCAACCACTTGCAATGTGCCTGAATAATGAGGTAGCGTTGTCGTTGATGTTAAATACTGTTCCACACGCTCTTTGTCGGCAGGATTGCTTTCTTCAAAATAATCTTGCAAAACCACAAGGTCGGTAGCCTGAAATACATTTTGATGTTTCTCTTTCCAGACACCTGAAGACAATAAAACCAATCCTGTAATTGAACAAATTACGATGGTGTCAATGAAAGGCTCAAGAATGGCGACCATTCCTTCGGATACAGGTTCATGTGCTTTTGCCGAAGCGTGGGCAATTGGGGCGGAACCTTGTCCTGCCTCATTGGAGAATAAACCACGACCGACGCCTTTGGTGAAGGCAAATGATAGGGTAGCCCCCAAAAAGCCACCAGTGGCCGCTGAACCGGTGAATACGTTAGCAACAATTTGATTGAGCGACGGAATAATGTTTTCGTAATTGTAGATGATTACCGCGAACGCCCCGATGATGTAAATGAAAGCCATTGCAGGAACCAGTTTAGAGGTTACTGCGGCAATTCTTTTAATACCACCAATAATTACCGCCGCAAGCACGACAGCCAAAATTGCCCCAGTAATCCAGTGGGGGATGCTGAAAGTAGAAAAAACAGCATTCGAAATCGAGTTGATTTGCGGTAGTGATCCTGTTCCAAAAGAAGAAATGATGGTGAAAATCGCAAATGCTGCCGCCAGTTTG
Source organism: Persicobacter psychrovividus (assembly GCF_036492425.1). Taxonomy (NCBI): domain Bacteria; kingdom Pseudomonadati; phylum Bacteroidota; class Cytophagia; order Cytophagales; family Persicobacteraceae; genus Persicobacter; species Persicobacter psychrovividus. The sequence continues at coordinate 2,302,298 of NZ_AP025292.1, read as the reverse complement.
GGCATACTGAGGCGGTTTTTCATATAATACATTGGACCACCTGCCATGGTGCCATCCGCTGTTTTTTCACGGTATTTATGGGAAAGGGTCACCTCCACAAACTTGGTCGTCATACCGAAAAAGGCCGTAACGATCATCCAGAATATAGCCGCAGGTCCACCGAGGTGTATGGCCAATGCCACACCAGCAATATTCCCAGTACCCACCGTGCCGCTTAAAGCAGTGGCTAAGGCCTGAAAGTGGGAGGTGTCGCCTTCATCGGTGTCTTTGTCATATTTCCCACCCAAAATGCGTAAGGCGTGTGCAAAGTACCGAATTTGTGGAAAACCGAGGTAGATGGTGAAAAATAACCCAGTAAATAAAAGGGCAAAGACAAACCAAAGGGAGCTTCCAAGGTAGCTGTCTATAAGTAGGAGGAAATCGTTCGCTGATTGCAACATTGAGATAGGTAAATGGTAAGGTTGATCCTTTAAATAAAAGGTTAGAATTTGATCTATCGGCCTTAAATTTTTCGCCGATAACAGAAAATTAGCTTAAAATTGATGTTTTTCAATGCTATTTCTCGTTTTTTCAATCAAATTCATGATTTTTTGTCTAAAATAGCCAAGTCAATAAATATATAATTCAATGTATGATCGGCTTGTCAAGAGTATTTAATTCTCAAATTAGTTTGTTACATTTGCCTCAGCTGAGGTCAGCTAAATTGATAAACTAAAACCAATTTTTTTATATGGAATTGAAAAAAGTAGCGTTGAACGATGTGCATGAATCACTGAATGCCAAGATGGTTCCTTTTGCGGGTTATAACATGCCCGTAAGATATTCTTCAGATATTGAAGAGCACAAAGCAGTGCGGGAGGGCGTAGGCGTTTTTGATGTGTCCCATATGGGGGAATTCATGCTTCGTGGTCCTAAGGCTCTGGACCTTATTCAGCGCGTTACCTCTAATGATGCGAGTAAGCTTTTTGACGGCAAAGCGCAATATTCATGCTTGCCAAATAAAGATGGTGGTATTGTTGACGACCTTTTGGTTTATAAACTGGCTGATGAACAATATATGCTGGTGGTGAATGCCTCAAATATTGAAAAAGACTGGAACTGGATTTCTTCTTTCAATACTGAAGGTGTACAAATGGAGAATATCTCTGAAGGGATGTCTTTGTTTGCTGTACAAGGGCCAAAAGCACTGGAGCTTTGCCAGCGCATTACCAAGCGCGACCTGAGCCAAATGGACTATTATACTTTTGCCATGGATACCATCGGTGGTGTGGAGGATGTCCTTATTTCGGCCACAGGTTATACGGGCGCTGGAGGTTTTGAGCTTTACGTAATGAACGAAGATGCAGAAGAACTTTGGGAAGCCATTTTTGAAGCGGGGAAAGATCTTGGGGTGAAGCCTATTGGTTTAGGTGCACGTGATACCCTTCGTCTGGAAAAAGGCTTTTGTCTGTATGGAAATGACATTGACGACACCACTTCGCCACTTGAAGCCGGTTTGGGATGGATCACTAAATTCACCAAAGATTTCACCAATGCGGAAGCACTTAAAGCACAGAAGGAAGCTGGGGTGAGTCAGCGTTTGGTAGGGTTCATTATGGAAGAAAAGGGTATTCCAAGACAGGGCTACACGATTTTTGATGCTGAGGATAATGAAATCGGACGAGTAACTTCGGGTTCTATCTCTCCTATGCTTGATAAAGGGATCGGCTTGGGCTATATCAAGAAAGGCCATACAAAAGCAGGTTCTGAGGTGTTTATCGGGGTGCGTAAACGCCGACTGAAAGCCATTGTTGAAAAATTACCTTTGTATAAAGACTAATTGCTTGGTGTCCTGAGGGCCTAAAAGATGAAAAGTCGTGATGTTGAGCATCACGACTTTTTTATTTTATAAGATAATTTGCGGGGCAAAAAACAAGACCAATAGCGGTATGATGAGGATAATGGTGATGATCCCGTAGGACCAGCGCAGCGGAGTAGTGATGACGTTCAGTCGTCGTTCCTCATAGTCATCATCTTCTGGCAGTTGTTTTTGGAAATAGAAGTGATAGGGCAGCTTAATGTAATAGAACAGCGCAATGACGGTGTTCAGCACACCCGCAATCAGCAGGTACAGATAGATATTCATCCCCGACCTTTCAAACTGCTCCCAAAAAGCAATAAAGACCATCAATTTGGCATTGAAGCCAGCTGTTGGTGGCAAGCCAGTCAGTGAAATCATTACGATAACCAGCCCTATCCCCCACAAGGGTAATTTTTTTCCCAATCCATTGAAGTCCGCATAAGTAACCGCAAGCTTTCGGGTTTCAAAATATTGTACCATTCCAAAGGCGGCTAAATTCATGATCCCATATACCACAACATAAAACAGGCCAGCATCCCAGGCTGCTTTGTTGGGAATTGCCGCAATGGCGAGCAGGAATCCTGCGTGCGAAACGGACGAATAAGCCAGCATTCTTTTGACATCTTTCTGCCACAACGCCAGCAAGTTTCCGATGGTCATGGACATGATCGCCACAATGCCAATCAGCAAGGTTAAAGAAGGGCTATTCAGTGCATTGAAAGGTTGCAGAATCTGCACAAGATTTACCAGACAAAAGAACACCGCAATTTTTGGCAAAGTACTGAAAAATGCCGCCACGGGTGTTGGTGCATGCTGGTACACATCATCCACCCAGGGGTGCAAGGGTACTGCTGTAATTTTAAATAACAGTCCACAGGTGGCCAGGAAAACGGCAAATGCCAAAATGGGTGTTGGCACATCGGTAAGGTGTAACCAAAACTGCGGGTTGGAAAGGCTGAGTGTGCCTGTCAGTCCATATAACAGCGACATCCCATAGACGGTCATGGCGGAGGCCACAGCACCAAAAAGCAAGTACTTAATCGCTGATTGTTGGCCCTCTTTATGCTGATTGAAGGCCGTCAGGCCATAGGCAGAGAAGGAAAGCAACTCTACCGCAAGGTAGATCATCAATAAGCTCTCTGACATCAGCAGGGTAGAGCCGCCGAGTAAAATGGCGACCGTCAGGATCCAGTATTCGTGGTGTTGGTTGTTATGCCCCGTGACGTGAATGGCACTCAGGTGCAGCACACACAGGTACAAACCACCAATGAGCAGCTTACCATAAATAGCAAAATCATTCAGTGAAATCATCCCTGAGAAACCGATATTAAAGGATTCTCCCAGCTGATAAAATGCGGCCAGCAGATAAGCGATGCCCCCAATCCAGCAACAGAGGATAGACCAGCCATTGTTTTTTTTCCACGGACTGATGCTCAGCAGCGTCAAAAAAACAATCGTCAGCACTAAAATCGACTCCGGAAGAATCATCGGCAGGGCATCGATGATTTTATTTAAAACGTCAACGTTCATAAATCTGCCATTAAGCCCCCATCACCAAGTGCACCCAGGCAGCAACACTGCCATTGATCAGGTCTAACAGTAATGAAGGGAATATTCCGAATAGTAATGCGCAAACGACCAGCGGTGTCATTACGATATATTCTTTCAGGGTCATGTCGGTCATCTGCACTTCCCAGGCGGCTTTTCTTACAAAGTATTTACCGAAAAACATCCGCTGTAAGGTCCACAGGTAATAAGCGGCGCCAAGCAACAAGCCAAGCAGTGAAACGATGGCCATCCAACGTGGGATTAACCCATTGATGCCCTGAGAGGAGAATGCACCAAGGAATACGAACACCTCTGCAATAAATCCTGAAAAAGCAGGCAAGCCGAGTGATGCAAAGAAACCGATAATCACGAAGGTGGTGAAGTACGGTAGTTTTTGGGCAAGGCCGCTGTAATTTTCAATCATCCTGTCGTGGGTACGGTCGTAAATGAAACCTGCAATTAGGAAAAGCAGGGCAGAAATCAGTCCGTGACTGAACATCTGATAAATAGCACCACTGACCCCTTCAGCCGTTCCTGAGGCAAGGCCAAGCAGTACAAATCCCATATGTGAAACCGACGAATAAGCAATGAGTTGTTTAAGGTCTTTTTGCGCCAATGCATTCATGGCACCGTATATGATCGACAGCATCCCCATAAAACCAACGAGCCAGGCCCAATGAATAGCGGCATCAGGGAAAATGGAATAAGCTGTTCTGAGTAAACCGTAACCACCAATTTTCAGCAGGATACCCGCAAGCACCACAGATACAGGCGTTGGAGCCTCAACGTGCGCATCAGGCAGCCAGGTATGGAAAGGAACCATCGGCAGTTTAATGCCAAAGCCAATGAAAAGCAATAAAAATGCCCATAGGCGATAGCTCAGCCCGAGCAGGGTTGCGGAATTTCCCAGCGTGAAAATCGCCGAAGGAATGAAGTTGGCCCCGTCCATCATGTGTACAAGGTTGAAACTTCGGACCATTTGCTGCGAAGGAATCAGCTGATTGCTCAACGCTTGCTGAACTTTCAGCAGGGTGGCCGAATCTACACTTTTAAAATCCTGTGCCCAACCCATTGCCACAGCGGTCATGTGTGGGTCGATGACCGAACTGTACAGGCCAATCATGACCAGTAAAATAAGGACTGAACCAAAGAGGGTATAAAGGAAAAACTTGATGGCGGCATATTCTCGGCGCGGCCCTCCCCAAATACCGATCAAAAAGTACATCGGCAACAGCATGAATTCAAAGAATACATAAAAGAGGAAGAAATCCAGGGCCACAAAACAGCCCATAATAGTGCTCGAAAGCAGCAACATCAGGGCGTAATATCCTTTGGTCTGCTGCTTAATGCCCCAACTGCCATAAATAGCAAGGAACATGACCAGCGCACTCAGCAGGATCATGGCGATATTGATCCCGTCGATGCCAACAAAATACTGTACAGACAATTGCCCCAAGCTGCCAAGCTTGAGGTGTATCCAGTCGTACTGTTCGACGAACTGATAACCACTGATCTGGTTCACACCAATTGGGGCATCTTTACCCGAAAGGTAATTCCCAAGCATGAGCAGTGAAAGCAGTAACTGTACACCAACGCCTGCCAGGGCCAAAGGGCGATAGAGCAGGTCTTTAGATTTCGGAATGAAAAGCAATACTACCGCAAATACAAGCGGCAGAAATACCATCAGGCTGATTAAATGTGCAATCATAGAAAGCGGGTCAATCGTGATGTGATTGTTGAAAATTGTAAGAAAGCGAAATTAAGAGGTAGGTATGAAAAATACTATTATTCAGCTTAATTCCTGTTCAAGATCATGAGGCATCTAACAATAGAGCGCATGATTGTTGTTAAATTAATGAAAATAGGAAGAATAAATGATCTGCTGCCCGACAAGTATTGCAGTAAAAGCCATAAAAATGCTATTTATGGGCCACTTGCTCGGGAAGTTGCGCAGGCTGCGTCGGAAGTTCGCTGACCTTGGCTTTGGGTAAAGTAAAGCTGAAAGTCGTGCCCTGATCCTCAACACTCTCGAACCAGATTTTCCCTTTGTTCTGTTCCACAAATTCCTTGCAGAGAATCAGTCCAAGGCCCGTGCCTTTTTCATTGCCAGTCCCCATGGTAGAATGTTTCTCTCCGAGGATAAACAGCTTTGACTGTACTGATTTGGGAATACCGACACCATTATCCCGCACAGCAATCACCACGTCATGATCCCGTTCGGTAATGGTCGTGTAAATTTCACCCTCTTTTTTAGTGAACTTCAGGGCATTGGAAATCAGGTTGCGGAGCACGGTATCAATACATTTGATGTCAGCAAAAACACTGACCGAAGCCGTGGGCCCTTTTTTCAGCTGAATATTTTTATTGGTTGCCGTATTGCCAAGCAAGCGATGGTTTTTATCCACCAACTCCTGAATGGAAAATACCTCTGGCGTTATCTGAATGGCCCCCGTTTGTGATCGTGCCCATATTAGCAGGTTTTCCAGCAAGCCCAATAGGTTTTCGAGGGATCCGTCGAGATCTTTGGCCAACATCTTGATTTCATCTATGCTCAGGTGCTCTGGGTGATTCATCAGAATATTGGAGAACGACCTGAGGCTGTGCAGCGGACCTTTAACATCGTGGGAAATGATGGAAAAGAACTTGTCTTTGGTTTGGTTCAGCGCCTCAAGCTGTGCGTTTTTTCTTTCAATTTCCTTATTATGGGCGAGCAGAATTTTACTGTGCTTGTTTTTCCCCATAACCACCAGCGAAACCCCTGAAATGATCATCACCAGAATGATACAAATACCAATGAAGATCATCAGCTGGAAGTTTTTCTCCTTTTCCATCACCCGCTGATCTTTTTCAGCCTTGGCAATTTTGAGCTTCATTTCATCGATTTTCGTCTTGGATTCAAGCTCTGCAATCAGTCCATTTTGCGTCTCAGAATTAATCAGCAAAGTGATCTCCCATTGTTTCTCCAATGCCGACTGCGCTTTGGGATAATCCTTCAGCTCCTTATAAACTTCTGCAAGCAACTCATAGCCATCCCGAAGGGTGTATTTGAGGTTTTTCGCCCAGCCGATCTGTAAAGCTTCACGGATTTTACCGATGGCCTGATTATTCAGGTTGGTGTCCTCATAGTTGTTTTTTGCCTGTCGCCTGAAGCTGTATTCTCCCATCAGTAACAGGTTGGCCGCTAAAGCGGTGCTGTCATTGGCCAGCCGTTCGTATTCTTGTGCTTTTGCCAGATACACCAAGGCCATGCCGTAGCTTCCCTTTTTTGCAAAAGTTTTTCCGAGACTTTGCTGGCTGTCATAAATGCCTTTGGCAAGATTATATTCCTCCGCGACCTGCAAACTCTTTTTCAGGTAGGTTTCGGCATTGTTTTCTTCATTGATTCTCAGTAGGGCATTGCCAATTTCAAGAAAAGACTTCGCCACCAGCCGATTTGGGAGTGCCTTCACAACAGTAACGTTGGGATCTTGGGTGTGGAGTTTCTGAAGGCTGTTGGCCAATTCAAGGGTAACTTCCCGGTTGCCGAGCATTGATTCAACACTTAACAGCAGCCCCATCATCTCTCGTTCGTAATAAAGGTCGCCAATTGCCTGGGCAAGCGTAAGGCCGTTTTCAAAAAAGCCCTTCGCTCGGCTATAGTCCTCTATTCCCTGAGAAATTAATCCTTGTGTTTTTCTGGTGATAATCAGCCCGAGGGTGTCTTTGGCGCCAAGATTATACTCTGCCGCATCCTGACAATGTTTGAGCTCGTCAATCTTGTAATTCTGATAAAATGAAGCAAGGCTCATGTAAGGAAGGGCCCTGCCCATTCGCTTTTTATTGCCTTCGGATTCCGCCTGCAGCCAGGCGCTTTCTGCCGCACGATAGGCGAAATTCGGTTCGTCATGAACCATCTTCTCGGCCAGGTTGATTTTGGCGTCAAAGCTCAACTGGTTCAGACTATCCATTGATATCGGTTGAGCATCAAGGGAACTGAAGGCGGTTAGGCTTAAAAAAAACAGTAGATATATGAGGGTTGACTTCATTAATTAAGATTGAAAAATCGCAAAAATCATCTTGGTAAAGTTACTTTAATTTTTTGCGAAATCTGATTTTTGCGGATGCTTTTTTGTTCTCATTTCAACATAAATGTGTCATAATTGAGGGTAGGCGATTGACTTCAAGGGCTTTTCTCTTTTGGGCGGTTTAAAAAAATGTTTATCTTTGTTAGCGTTAAGGGGGAATGCCTGCAGCTTGATCGGCCGATTTGCTTTCGGTATTTGGCTTGCGCATGTACATTTCCCGATCTGCAACGATCTCACTTAGGGGTCGTTATTCTTTTTTTTAATAAAATCGGATCAATTAAAAGATGAGTAATATATCATACTATACCGAAGAGGGCCTTCAGCGCCTAAAAGATGAATTGCGTGACTTGAAATTACGTGGCCGTGCCGACATCGCGCAGCAAATTGCAGAAGCACGTGACAAGGGTGATTTGAGTGAAAATGCAGAATATGATGCTGCTAAGGATGCTCAGGGGCACCTTGAGGCTAAAATCGCACAGTTGGAAAATGTTGTAGCCAATGCACGTGTGATCCGCCAGTCGGATATCGATACGTCAAAAGTTTCCATCCTTTCAACGGTAAAAATCAAGAACCTGAAAAACGGAATGGAAGTGAAATATACTTTGGTTTCCGAAGAAGAGGCGAACCTGAAGCAGGGGAAAATTTCCATCAAGTCGCCTATCGGTAAAGGTTTGGTAGGTAAGAAGGTTGGGGAAGTTGCTGAGGTAACTGCTCCAGCAGGAAAAATGAATTTTGAAGTGCTTGAAATTACCATGTAATTGACTTAAATCATCAGGACTATGGCCACGATATTCACCAAAATTATTGAGCGTGAAATTCCCGCTCAGATTGTAGCAGAAGACGATAAGCACATTGCTTTTTTGGATATTAACCCTTTAGTGGAAGGGCACACGTTGGTGGTGCCGAAAGCAGAAGTGGATTATATCTACGATATGGCTGATGAGGATTACCTGGCGCTTCAGGCATTTGCCAAGAAAGTGGCCAAAGCGGTGAAAGCCGGTATCCCTTGTCTGCGGGTAGGTGTGGCAGTGATTGGTCTTGAAGTGCCCCATACCCATATTCATTTGGTTCCTTTGAATAAAATGGATGATATTAATTTCAGCAGGAAAAAACTGAACCCTTCAGCAGCCGAGCTTGCTGCCGCTGCAGATAAAATCAGGGAGAAGATGTAAAGATGTAATGGCCTGCGGGCATGAATTCAATAGATAAAAATAAGGCTGTTCCAATTTTTTTTGGAGCAGCCTTATTTTTTATAGTCCTGAAATACTTTGTGCAGCGCCATGCTGGTTGAAATCATCGACCAGCGCACGGATCTTCTTTTTTCGGATCGCTCGCCAAATTAAAGAAGACAAACCCACCGTGGCTCCCATATATAACATCGGGGAGGTCCGGTACTGCGCCGTTTTCCCTTCAATATTATTGGTCGTAACGGTATGTAAAATGCCTGAAGCGATCAGGCCTGCGCCAAGAAGAATGCTGGCGGTTTCAGCGGTTTTCAGTCGGTGAATCTGACGGTAGTAATGCGCGTATTGTTCCTGTTTGCCCGTAGCCTGTTCAAGCATAACAACACTTGCGGGTTGAAATTTTTGCTCACCTTGTTTTATAAATATTTGATTTTCAGATAGGCCTGAAGTGGCGATCGCAAATGGGTTAAGCGTTACTTCTTGAAATTTTCGGTGGTAGATTACTATTTTTTCACTGTTTTTTGGTGGGCTTAGGGCCAAAAGGCCACTTTTTTTCTTTTTTTCTTGAATTTGGTACTGACTTTGATACGCATTATCGAAGTGCAGATACGCTTGCGAAAAGGCGGTTTGGCTGATCAGTAGTAAACACAGCACTTTGAACAGTCGGGACGTCATGGAAGGAGATGTTTTTAGGGATAATAGGTTTGGTAGTTGAAATAACTAAAAAATAAACCAAAATCGAAATATTATTCCTTGAATATTCTTTTTGGCGAGTGTTAAATTCTGCAAATATTGCCTACTTAAGAATGATATGATAATAAAGAAGTCTACCTGCTTATTGATATGCCTCTTCATTTGCATTGACCTGTTCATCGCTTTCGAGCTGAAGGTGATTCAGGATGTGGAAATGCGGCAACAGGATTGGCACGGCACCAATCAGCCGATTGTGCGCAAAGGGGTGGCTTATTGGGGGCACATTGCTTTCACAACGATCGAAGGGCAGATTACATCATTGCAAAGTGCCATGGTCGATCACTTTGTTGATCTGTTTGAATTTGGAGAAGAACAGCCTGCCACTTCAAGCCTTCAACAAAAAGATACCGCTGTTCAGCAGCCTGCCACACCTCCAACCGTTCCCGCCCAAACTCATCAGTTTCCATTTGTTGGTAGAAAGAATGCTGCCGTTGATTGATTTTTCATGATCATTTACTGCTGATTGTCGTCCTTCATAATGTCATTAAAACGTGAATGTTATGAATCAGATAAAATTGAAAAAATCCATTGGACTTGTATTTTTATTGTTTGCAATAAGCTTTTCGGGAATAGCACAGCCCCACCATCAGAAGGTTAAAAAGAAAGAGATGAGGGCTTTCCTGAAAAATGAGGTGATGCCTGTGATGAAAGATGCCAGAAAGGCATTCGATGCTAAACTGAGTGCCAAGGAACAGAAAGAAATTGCACAATACCGACAGGAGCTTGAGGCGCTGAAAGCGAAAGGAAAAAAGCTGAGGGCAGAACTACCGGCTAAGCATAGCGAAAATTTTGAGTTGCCTTCATCGGCACAGCGACAAGCTATGCGTGAGCTGGAAAAATCCAAGCGGGAAATTATGCAAGGTGTTTGGGAAATTGCCGACCGACATGAACAGGATTTGGACCAGGTATTGGTAAGCCTTGAGCCCAAGCTGAAAGAATGGCATGAGAAAATGATGGAAGAAGACGGCAGGAGAACAGGTGCGCAGCAAATTAAAGGAACACCTGCTACGGAATCCAAAGGCAAGAAAAAAGGGCAGAAGCCCAATAAAAAAGCCAAGCATATGCGTCCACATCATGGCGGGCCAATGGGCATGCTGAACAATGGCGCGAAGTTTTTGCTGATGGACCCCGACCATATGAAAGAAGCACCTATGCCACCTATGGAGATGGACGAGGAGTAGATTTATTGCTGACGTGTTGCCGCCAGCGGAACAATTTTTGAAACACACTTTCAAGGAGCGAAGGAAACTCGCTCCTTATTTTTTGCGGTCTGGATTATCTTTCAGAAAGGCACTCCAGGAAGCCGATTTTGCGACCTGCTGACCACCGGAAAAATGGTGGGTAACGGCTACGCCGAGGGCATCGGTAGCATCGAGGTATTCCGGCAATTCTTTCAGGCTGAGCAGGCTCTTGAGCATGTTGGCCACTTGCTCCTTGGAGGCATTTCCGTTGCCGGTAACGGATTGTTTTATTTTTCGGGGAGCATACTCTGTTACGGGGATGTCGTGGTTGAGTGCCGCAGCCATTGCCACGCCCTGCGCACGGCCGAGCTTCAGCATGGATTGCGCGTTCTTGCCATAAAATGGCGCCTCGAGGGCTACTTCATCGGGCAAATATTCTTCAATAATGCCCCACACTCTTTCGTAAATCTTTTTGAGTTTTAAAGCGTGCGAGCTGTACTTTTTTAAATGAATTACTCCATACTGAAGACAAAACATTTTGCTACCTTTAATTTGAATTACCCCATAGCCCATTACCTGGGTGCCGGGGTCCAAACCAAGAATGATTTTTTCTGTGTTCGATGCCATTCCGTTTTCAATTGCCAAAAAGCGCCTAAAGCAAAGTTTTTTGTTTTTCAAAGGACTGCTTTGGTTGGCTTTAATGTATGTATTGTGGAGCAAAATAAAGGATAATTTTCCGGCTTCAGAAATTTATTTTCGCTTTGGGGAGATCACCACCATGCCCCTCCGTTATCTCATTTTAGGATTATTGATGGTTCTTAACTGGTCGATGGAAGCGTGGAAATGGCAATGGATTGTTCGTAAGCATCGTAAGATCAGCTTTTTTAATGCCCTTGCAGGGGTATGGTCAGCTTTGGCTTTTTCCTTGGTTGGGCCAATGGGACTCGGGCATCATTTAGGTCGAATATTATCACTGCAGTCGGGTCGGAATATCCGACTGATCCTGCCGATATTCATGGGGCAGGTAGCGCAAATGAGCTGGACGCTGTTGTTTGGGCTGGTTGGGCTCTGGGGGTTTCTTCAGAATATGGCGGTTGATTTTTGGGTTTATGTCTTTTTGGGACTGATGATGGTCGTGGTGGCGTTGGTGATGGGGTGGCGGTATATCCGGAAGCACCCGCGTTGGCAGCAAAGGTTGCGCTTTGTTGGTCGCTATTTCAGTAGGCGAGATTTGCTCAAGATTTGGCTGTTGTCGCTGGGGCGTTATCTGGTGTTTTGTTTTCAGTTATTATTACTGATGCATTGGCTTGGGGTGGCGCTTCCTGTTAGCGAGCAACTTCAGGGGGTGTTTTTCATGTTCCTGGCCAAATCCGTGATTCCCGCAGTACACTTACTGGGGGATCTGGGCATTCGTGAGTTTGCCTTATGGAGCTTTTTTCATGATCAAGTTGCGGAAATAGGATTTATTGTCGGATCGGGGCTTATATTGTGGTGCTTTAACATTTTTATACCTGCTCTTTTGGGCTCTTTTTTTCTTTTCAAATGGAAATGGTTCAATTCTTCCTCCTGATTATTGCGATTGTTTATGCCCTGATCGTCTTGCTGAATGCCTTCTCCTGGCATCGGAACCCGAATTTCAAAAAAGGGTTTTCGGGTAAAGTCAGTGTGGTGGTGGCACTCAAAGATGAACCCGCAGTGATTGATCGCCTGATGGGCTGCTTACTTCAGCAAAATTATTCTGATTATGAAATTGTACTTGTTAATGATCACTCCACAGATGATACCTTTCAGCAATTGAAAGCCTATCAGGTGCCGGAGGCGAATATTCAAGTGCTTGATTTGGTGGAGGGGGAAGGGAAAAAGGCGGCCCTTGCCAAGGGAATTGCACAGTCGAGTGGGCAGGTAATTTTGTGTACGGATGCCGATTGCACGATGAACGCCGATTGGCTCGACCTTATGGTGCGGCCCTTTGTGTCGGCGCAGGTGGAAATGGTGATGGGGCCCGTGATGTTGCAGGGCGATGGCCGTTGGTTTGCCCGTTTTCAGCAAATGGAATTTTCGAGCCTCATGGGTTTTACCGGAGGGATGAGCGGCTGGCGTAAGCCTATTTTTTGCAATGGAGCGAATCTGGCGTACCGCAAATCGATGTTCGATTTTGTTAAAGGTTTTGAGGGGATTGATCAGATTCCTACGGGCGACGACGAATTGCTGATGCGAAAGTGCCTGAAGTTTTCAGAGAACAGTGTTGTTTTTCAGAAGAATGCCCAGGCGGTAGTCCTGGCGGATGTAATGCCCCGCTGGAGCGCTTTTGTGGCGCAGCGGTTGCGGTGGTCAAGTAAGTGGAATGTCGGTAAAAGCTGGCTGGAAGCCATTCCCGCTGTGGCTGTTTTTTCTTTGCATGCTTTAACCCTTTTGTTTTTGGTCTTGGGACTGATCTGGCCTTCTTTTGGCGAAACCGCTTTAATGGTGCTGATGGTCCGTTTTGTGTCCGAAGGGATGTTGCTCGCTGGGGTTCATTATCAAACCAAACGGCCGTGGGACATGCTGTCTTTTGTGGTCATGTTTATTCTTTACCCTTTTTATGCGGTTTATTTTGGCCTGCTGTCGTGGCGGTCAAGCTATGAATGGAAGGGGCGGGTATATCAAAAGTAAAAGGTGCCCGATGGATACTTCAGACACCTTTTATTATTATCCGCAAAACACTTAATTTCTTTTTTGCTGATCCTGATACAGATCCCAGTTGTTCAATACATCTTTGGCAATCTGATATTGATCCGTCTCCACAAGGTAGCTTTCACTGAACTTACAGGTTTTCATGAACTCTTCCACAATTGCTTCGTTCTCGGGCCCAATCAGGCTCAATACCCAGTTCTTGTTGAATTTATTGGCTGCAATATGCTGTCTTTTTCGCTTTTGTTCCCGTCGCTTAATGCGTTTTCCTTTTTTCAGGTCGAGGGTTAAAAAGTTAAAGGCATCGGGTTGGTCGAAACCCGGAATAGGTGTTTTTTGCAGCGCCGCCTGTTGGCGTCGACTTTTCATATAGGCCTCATAATTATTTTTGGGGTCAATTTGCCATCCTTCCTTGAGGTCTTGTTCTATCACCTCATCCTTAAAATCTTCAATGTTTTCGGGCAGCAGCGTAACGTCCACATTTTTCAGTTTGTAGGTCGTCGGGCTGAGGGTGATGCTCAGGTCAATAGAAACAGCCCCGTCAGGGATTTGTACAGGGATTCGCTGCATTTGGTAGCCCACAAAGGAGCACCACAGGGTGTCTGTCGCATTGGATTTTACCACAAAACGCCCTTTTTCATCGGTAGTGGCTCCAAATCGACCTTTGATCGCCATTACATGCACAAAGGGAAGGGGTTGTTGGTTTTCATCCAAAATAACGCCACGCACCGTATTGAAAATTTGAACCTGTGCTTTTGCTATCTGACAGGTACTCAGCAGGAGGGTGGTCAGGAGCAGGAATAGTGTTTTGCCATGGTATTTTTTCATAGCTGTAATTTAGGATATTTATGCAGGTAAATTGAATTTTGAATTGTAAATTTATCTTTCTAAACATGGCTTAGTTTGATGATGTCGGATATTGAAAATGAAATTTTAGAGGAACTCTTTTTCGTGATTTCCTATAATGAGCTTTTGGAAGAAGTTGGATGTGCGGAGCGTGACCTGGAGCAGGGGTTGTTGTCCCTGATTCAGCGTGAGTGGGTGAAGGCTTTCAGCGAGATAGATGGTGAGCCACTGGAAATTGCCTATATTGAAGATCACATGAAAACGCTGTATTTTCTGGCGTCGAAACAAGGCATGCTGGCCTTGCATGGACATTAATTTTTTTTGCCCTATTAACTCCTAAAATATGGTTGCCCAACCTCCTGTTCAAAGTATTTATGCTGAAGTGGGTCTGCTGAAGCAAATCTGGCGTAACCGTGCCTGCCGTTACAGTGGGCTGGTGATGCTGTGTGCTTTTGCGGTAGTCCTGGGAGGTTATTGGGTGCTTCCTGACAGCACCCCTGATGTAAACGGAGGGAATATTCAGCTGCGCAAGCAGGGGGTGAATTTTACGGTTCCCATGCTGAAGGTGCGAAAAAATGTGGAGCAGGAGCACACGAGTCTGTGGCGTTCATGGTGGTCGGGAACACCGTCGTCGTTTTTGCTCGAACCCTACGATTCCCTGAAAGTAGCCGGCGACCTGGTGATGATTTTACCCTTTGGTTCTCATCGTAATCAATGGAAGCGATTTCACCTTTGCGATATTGTCATGCCCTTATACGTTGGGCCTTTGGAGGCGATGTCCTTTCCTTCCAGTAGGCCTTATATGAAAGAAAAAAATGGCTACCGAGTGTTGTTGGCCAATGGCAGCGATGTGTTCGTCTCCAGAATCAAGCTGAAAGAATTACTCAAATCACATATTGAAACCCATCGTTTTTTGTTGGGAACCGACCGCGCAGGCAGGGATTTACTCAGTCGGCTGCTTTTCGGTGCACGAGCGTCCTTAACTATCGGGCTTTTTGCCGCGCTGGTGTCCTTGTTAATCGGGGTGCTGGTCGGCAGCGTAGCAGGCTATTTCGGAGGGTGGCAGGATGTTTTCCTCCGGTGGCTGATGTCGGTGGTGTGGTCTGTTCCAGGAATAATGCTTATTATAGCCATCAGTATGGCTTTGCATCACCAGGGGGTGTTTGTCTCCGTGATCGCCGTAGGGCTGACCATGTGGGTGGATGTTGCGCGTTTGGTACGTGGCAAGGTGATGAGTTTGAAACATAGTCTTTTTGTGGAGGCGGCAAGGTCCATCGGTTTGTCTGACTATAAAATTGTTATTGTCCATATTTTACCCAATATTGGAGGAGAATTAATCGTGATGGCTACGGTGAATTTTGCTGCGGCAATCTTACTGGAAGCAGGCCTGAGCTTTTTGGGGATGGGCGTGCAACCTCCCACACCTTCTTGGGGGGCGATGCTTATGGAGGGTTTCGGCGCTATTGGCACCAATAACAGCCTTCATTTAGTGCTTTTCCCAAGTTTGGCGATCATGCTGATGGTAGGAGCGATTAATGTATTTGGTAATGGACTCAGGGATGTGCTCGATCCTAAACGCATAAAGTGATGATGAAAGATCTCAAAATGGAAACGATAGATTATCAAAAGGAATATCAGTTGAAGAATATGGAGATCAATGCCCTGCTTGAGCTCTCCAATGCGATCAACGATAATATAAAAGAAAGTCAGCTGGTGCTGGCCTATCAGTTTACTTTGATGGGGTCCGCGGGTGTTGGCCGTTTGGCGCTTTTCATTGTGGAGGAAACGAATGCGCGGACCATGAATTGTAAAGCGCAATTTAATACCGCTCAGAATTACACGCAGGCGCCCCTACCAGAGGCTTTTCTTGATATTACTAAAATTACCAAGAAAGAAGATTTCGGCCCCAATGTCGACGAAAGCTTTCAGGAATTTGATGTGCTGATCCCCGTTTCGCATAAAGACCAGCGCCTGGCGATGTTGTTTGTGGCGCAGAAAGAAGTCGGGCGGGTGAATGATATGAACCTGCAGTTTATTCAGGCAATCACAAACCTGGTGGCGGTGGCAATTGAAAACAAAAAGTTTGCCCGTCAGCAGATGAAACAAGAGCTGATGAGCCGTGAGCTGGAGATTGCCCATCAGGTGCAGAAGAGCTTGTTGCCAACCAAATTACCACAGGGCGATAAATTTCATGTGGCAGCAGAGTATGTGCCACATCACGGAATTGGTGGCGATTATTATGATTATATCTCCCTTGACGATCACCGTTTTTTGATCTGTATGGCCGATGTGTCTGGCAAAGGGGTGCCCGCCGCTTTGGTGATGTCCAATTTTCAGGCTTCCCTACGGACCATTATTTTGCATACCACAGATTTGAAAGAAGCAGTAGCTGCCGTAAATCATCAGATTTATAGCCGAAATGGTCAGGATAAATTTATTACCGTGTTTTTGGCAATTTACGACCAGCGGGAACAGCAGCTTAATTATGTAAATGCTGGGCATAATCAGCCGATGCTGATTCGCGAAGACGGGCGGCTGGAGCTCCTTGATCAGGGTTCTACGGTAATTGGTATTATGGATCCGTTACCATTTATCTCCGAAGGGGTGGTAAAGAACCTGACTGAGTTTACCCTGTTCTGCTATACCGATGGACTGACAGAAACCTTCAATACTGCAGAGGAAGATTTTGGGGAGGAGCGTACGGAAGAGTGCCTGCGTAGGAATTTCCGCAAAAAGCCTGATGAGATCAACCAGATCATGATGGATGCACTGAATGATTTTCGCGGTGAAGTCCCTTTTGCAGATGATATTTCTCTGTTGACGATCAAGAAATGGGATTGATAAAACCGCATCGGATACCAGATTGTATTCAGCGTTGGTTTTCTGACTATACCTTCCGAAAATCAACGGATCAGAAAGTGATATACCTGACTTTCGATGATGGCCCAATACCTGAGGTAACCCCATGGGTGTTGGAGTGCCTTGAAGAATATGGGGCAAAAGCCACCTTTTTTGTTGTAGGGGACAATGTCAGGAAATACCCTCAAGTGTATGCGCAACTCCTTGAGCGGGGGCATGTTGTTGGGAATCATACCTTCAATCATTTACAAGGTTGGAAAACCAAAAAAGAGGATTATTTAAAGAATATTGATAAGTGTCAGCATATTCTTGAGGAGGAGGATTTTCCCGAACGATCGCGCCCCTTATTTCGTCCACCTCATGGCCGAATGCGTCCTTCGCAAGCAAGGATATTAAAACAGCATTATGAAATTATCCTCTGGGATGTCCTTTCTTGTGACTACGATGGCAGCCTTTCCAAAGAAGAGATTTTAATGAAATCCGTGAAATTATCCCGAAATGGGAGTGTAATTGTTTTTCACGATAGCTTAAAATCAGAAAAAAATATAAAATTTGTATTACCGAGGTATCTTTCTCACTTTTCAAAAAAGGGCTATAAATTTAAGACTTTGTAAAAATTCATTAAAATTTAGCGGATCTCTTGAAAGAAACCAAGGATATGGCCTTTCATTCGCATCTGAAATTTTTTTCGATCTATTGATCAGTGGTAGGGGCGGATTATGATTTATTGCGCTTTGTGAATTTTTTAATATTTTTGTCCTTAGAAAAGAGAAAAATAGGGTAAAAAAACTGTGAACAAGCGGGGATATGGAATTTATTGACACACATGCGCATATTTATGTAGAGGATTTTAAAGAAGATTTGGCACAGGTCATTTCTGACAGTAAAGCTACGGGTCTTCGTCGAATTTACATGCCTAATATTGATGTGGATTCCATTGATGCCATGATGGATGTTCATCGCCAATACCCCGACTTTTGTATTCCCATGATGGGGCTTCACCCTACGGATGTTAAAGAGGACTTTGAATCGCAGCTTGCTATAATGTACGAGTGGTTGAAGAAATTTCCTTTTGCAGCGGTGGGAGAAATCGGGACCGATCTGTACTGGGACAAGACTGCGCTCGATCGCCAAATTGAAGCCCTGAAGATTCAGATCGGCTGGGCGAAAGAGTTTGACCTCCCCATCGCGATTCATTGCCGAGATTCCTTCAAAGAAACCGTCGCTGTTGTCGAAGAATTGCAGGACGGCAACCTGAAGGGCGTATTTCATTGCTTTTCTGGAAGTGTAGAAGATGCCGAACGCGCTATTGCGGCAGGCATGATGCTCGGTATTGGTGGGGTAAGTACTTTTAAAAATGGTGGCATGGACAAACTGTTGCCGCACCTTACCTGTGAGCATTTGCTTTTGGAAACGGACGCTCCCTATCTGGCGCCTGTGCCACATCGGGGGAAGAGAAACCAGCCGCACTATGTTTCGCTTGTTGCACAGCGTATCGCTGACCTCCAACAAATCTCTGTTGTTGAAGTCGCTAAAATCACCACCCAAAATGCACTGAACCTTTTTAAAGGATAAGTGCCAAATTCTGAGAACAAATGACACCCAAATATAGAATCACCAGACTGAATACTGCCGCTCCTTATGAGCCCAAAGCCAAAATCCTGATTGTTTATACAGGAGGGACGCTCGGCATGGTAAAGGATCGGACGGGATCATTGATTTCTGTGGGCTTTCATGAGATTATTGAAAGGCTTCCTGAAATCAATACCCTGAACCTTGACCTGACGGTCATCAGTTTCCCGACCACCATTGACAGCTCCAATGTTAAAATTGAGAACTGGCAGGATGTGGGGTACATCATCAAAGAAAATTATCATCAGTACGAGGCCTTCGTGGTTTTGCATGGTACCGATACCATGGCCTACACTGCCGCAGCCCTCAGCTTTATGTTGCAAGGCTGTAATAAGCCCGTTATCGTTACTGGGGCGCAGTTGCCGATTGGTGCCCGCCGTACCGATGCCCGGGCAAATGTGATTTCTGCCCTTGAACTGGCCTCTGCACACGACGGAAACCATGAGCCGCTGGTGCCAGAAGTGGCCGTCTATTTTGACTCCAAACTTTTCCGTGGAAACAGGGTGCAAAAGATTCGCTCCTCGCAATTCGATGCCTTCAATTCGGAGAATTATCCTGCACTGGCGGTTGTCGGGACGGAAATTGAGTACAACCGTTCGGCGGTATTGCCATGGATTCCACAGGATACTTTGCGCTTTCAGTGGAAGTTCGATACTAATGTGGCTTTTCTTAAAATATTCCCTTCTATGAGTGATGCCTATGTGGACGCCATCCTCAATATCCCCAATCTTAAAGGGGTCGTGATGGAAACCTACGGGTCAGGAAATGCACCGACGGTAAAATGGTTCCTCGATCGTCTTGAAAATGCGATTAAAAAAGGAATCACGGTAGTGAATGTTACCCAATGTCTCGGGGGGACGGTAATCCATGGCCGCTATGCGACCAGCTCCGAACTCGAAAAAATCGGGGTAGTGAGTGGATATGACATGACTTCCGAAGCCGCCATGGTAAAATTAATGTTTTTGTTAGGGAATCAGAAAAGCACTGATTTAGTGAGGAAAATGCTCCAAGTACCGCTTTGTGGCGAAATGACGATCATTTAAAAGGTTTCAAAAAAACATATTATTCTTGCATTGAGAGATATTTATTGATTTATTTGTGTTCGTGATACTGCGATACAGTAGAATATTTCAGAGAAGAGACGCCCTACTAAGCTGATGGTAATTTAGCCCAAAAGGCAGAAGTCTATAAAGATTCTGAGGTTCGTCACCTCGCTTTTCTTCTAACTTTAAATTTTTTCTTACACTTTAACAGTTAAATTCTACACTTAGAGAATTAATTAGAAACTGAACTATGAAAAAGTTATTTGCTTTGTTGATGATCGCTGGTATGGTCACTTTCGGTACAACCGTAAAGACGTATGCACAGTCGGATGATGCTGCCGCTCAAACTGAGGAGGTTGCAGCTACTACTAATGAAAACCAAGTTGTTGAGGAAGCACCAGCTGCTGCTCAAGACAATGGACAGGTTGAAGAGGTTGCTCCACAAGAGAACACTTCGTTCCACCAAGCCGTAAAACAAAAATTCATCGAAGGTGGATGGGAGTTTATGGGTATCGTATTGTTGTGTTTGATCATCGGTTTGGCCGTTGCTATTGAGCGTATCATTACTTTGAACCTTGCGACTACTAACACTAAGAAGTTGTTGGCGAAAGTTGAAGCTGCGCTTCAATCAGGTGGTGTTGAAGCTGCTTTGGAAGTTACACGTGACACTCGTGGTCCTGTTGCTTCTATCTTTACACAAGGTTTGATGCGTTCTTCTGAAGGTATCGAAATGGTAGAGAAGTCTGTTGTGGCTTACGGTTCTGTAGAAATGGGTCGTTTGGAGAAGGGTCTTGTATGGATCTCTTTGTTTATTGCTTTGGCGCCAATGCTTGGTTTCATGGGTACGGTATTGGGTATGATCCAAGCCTTTGATATGATTGAGGCTGTTGGTGATATCTCTCCAACCGTTGTAGCTTCTGGTATTAAAGTAGCCTTGTTGACTACTGTTGCAGGTTTGATTGCTGCTGTTATCCTTCAATTGTTCTACAACTACTGTGTGTCTAAAATCGACGCTTTGGTTAATGATATGGAAGATGCTTCTATCTCATTGATTGACTTGTTGGTGAAATACAGAAAATAATCATCGCCCATGAGGCATGATTGAATTAGAACAATTGTTTGGCTAATTTAACGTAATTAATAATGGAAATTGTAGATATCGCCCTTTACATTGGGTATGCTCTTACGGGGTTAGCGACTGTCTTGGCAATCGTCTTACCTTTGCTAAAAGCACTCGACAATCCTAAGGGCTTAATGAAATCGTTAGTTGGCGTGTTGGTTGTTGCAGGTATTTTTGGTGTGGGTTTTGCCCTTGCTGGAAGTGAAGTAACTGCTGCTTACGCTAAGTTTGATGTAACTCCATTTATTTCGCAAATGGTAGGTGCTTCTCTGATCACAGCTTATGTGTTCATGGTAGGTGCTTTTGTATTAGCGATTTTTACAGAGTTCGCAAAAGCATTTAAATAATTTATTATGGCAAGAGATAGAGGAACCCCAGAAGTAAATGCTGGATCTATGGCGGATATCGCGTTCTTGCTGTTGATCTTCTTCTTGGTAACGACCACGATTGCATCTGATAAAGGTGTTTCGCTACGTTTACCACCAAAAGCTCCTGATACACAGCAGAATGAGGTGAGGAAGAATGAACGAAACATCTTTAAGGTATTGGTGAACTCCTCCGACCGTGTGTTGGTGAATAATGAGCCAATGACTGACTTAAATGAATTACGCCCATTAGTGAAAGAGTTCGTCATGAACTATGGCCGTGATCCAAAATTGTCAGAGTCACCTAAAGATGCGGTTGTGTCATTTAAGGCAGACCGTGGTACAAGCTACGCTACTTACATTGAAATTTTGGATAACCTGAAAGGTGCTTACAACGAAATCTATGCGGCAAATGTCGGACTGACCGTTGAACAGTACTTAAAGCTTGATCGTAAGAAACCTCGTGAGAAAAAAATGTACGAGGATTCGAAGATTGGCCGCGATGGTAACAAGATTCCTATGAGTATTTCTATTGCTGACCCAACTAAATCAGGAAGTTAATAATGTCAAAGTTTAAAAAGAAGTCGAAAGCAAGTCAGGACATCCCTACTTCGGCACTCCCTGACATTATCTTTATGTTGTTGTTCTTCTT
Organism: Persicobacter psychrovividus; assembly: GCF_036492425.1. Lineage (NCBI taxonomy): Bacteria > Pseudomonadati > Bacteroidota > Cytophagia > Cytophagales > Persicobacteraceae > Persicobacter > Persicobacter psychrovividus. The sequence continues at coordinate 2,280,541 of NZ_AP025292.1, read as the reverse complement.
TATGACAACAACAACGATGCGTACGGACGATATTAAAGTTCAGCAACGTTTTCCTGCGGCGACGCAATTAAGTAAGATTGAGAAAAAATCTTTGGTGTCTTACATTTATGTAGGAGCTCCGAAAGAAACATCACGTTTTGGTACTGAACCAGTAATCCAGATCAATGATGTTTTTGCAGAACCAAAAGATTTGATCTTGTATGTTGCTAAGGAGAAAGATAAACTGGCAGATTACGAACGTGATCAAATTACAATGGCTATGAAAGTGGATAAAGAAGCTAAAATGGGTATTGTAACAGACGTTCAGCAATCGCTAAAAGACGCTAATGCATTGAAAGTGTTGTACACTTCAATCCAGAAGAGAAAAGACAGCTAATCGCTGATTTTATAAAAATTGAAAAGCCAACCCGCTAAAGGTTGGCTTTTTTTTGTTTAAATTTTAGAATAATGCCTTTACAGCATTAATTTTGTTGGCTGTCAGTTTAGTATTGCGAAATTCTTATAATGATTAAAAATAAAATTTTCACCGCTTTGGGCTTCGGCTCATTTGCACTGTTAATGGTGCTTTTCCTCCCTTGTTTTGCTGTGTTATCCTACTTTCCTGCTGGGCAGAAGTGGGGCCTGCGTTTGTATCGTGTCTGGGGTAAATATTCCCTGTTTATGGCGGGTGTGCCTACCAAAGTGATATGGAGAGGGAAGGAACGTTTGGCTAAAGGGCAAAATGCGGTGATTGTGGCCAATCATTCTTCTTTTTTGGATATTCCTGTGCTGGGCAGTGGACCTATGCTGACGACCTTTTTGGGAAAGCACGAGCTGACCAAGGTGCCGATCTTTGGCTATATTTACCGCCGATTTAGCATTGTTGTAAAGCGGGGAAGTATGAGCAGTGCCAAGCAGGCCATTGCTATGTGTAAAGAAGTAGTGAACAAGGGGCAAAATGTGGCGATTTTCCCTGAAGGGACGATCACTAAAAACCCACCTATGATGGGGACTTTCAAAGACGGGGCATTTATTGTCGCCATCGATACCCAAGTGCCTTTAGTTCCCGTTTCAATGCCTTATTCGTGGAAAATCCTTCCCCGTGACAAGGCTTCTGTACATGTGCATGAATCCCTGATGATTATCCATGACCCTATTCCTACCAAAGGACTGACTCATGATGATATTCCACGCCTGAAGGAAGAAATTAAGGCCTTGCTTGCTGCCGACCTGAAAGCCTATAATAAGGAGGCATATTTAAGCAAAGAAGCCTAAGGGAAGCATTCAAAGCCCCTTGCCTTTACATCCTGTTTTCATTCAGCCGTATCTGTACAGCTATCCGATCTTCGATACCCTCAAAATCGGTCTTCATCTGACCCAATCCTGAGGATAGAAAAATCATTTGATATTGATGGCGCCTGCAAATAGTACAACGGCACATCAATATAATGTACAAGGATTTTACTTTTTGAGCACAGAATGTTGCGGCTTTGTTTATATCGGGGCAGGAAAGTGTTATTTTTGTCCATCAACATTAACGACAGCTTGACAGCAACAGCGATGATAAAATTTTGGAAAGAATGGCCAGCGGCATGGCGAGGATTGTTTTGGGCTTTTACACTGATGGTAGGCGTGGTGCTTTGCGCCTTTTTATATTTCTACTTGGGGGGCAATGTTGTTGCCATGGACTGGAATGTGATTTCCAAAACCGTTGAGCTTCCCATTACGCTTCGTCAGATAGAACTTGGTTTGGGCCATACCTCCATTTCCGTCAATTATCTTTTACTGAATCAGTATTTTGAAGGCTCAGGCATTCAATATTCCCTGTTGGGAAATATAACCTTCTGGCTTTTGTGTCTTACGGGCTACAGCATGTTGTGGGCGGTGGTTAGTGGACTGCCGCGCAGGTTGTATTATATTGGCGCAACGCTTTTGTCTGCCTGTTTGTGGGGCTTTCAGCTGGATGTCATCATTCCCTTCGGTCGGTTTGATAACCTCGCCCTGCTGATCACACTCCTGCTTTTCATGGGGGTGTCATATCTTATTCAGGTTTATCGAACGCAAATGGCTATGCTTGGCCGATTTGCGACCTTTCTGATCCTGACCATCGGGGCCATCGGGATGTTACATTATGCTGCCACAGAGTCCTATCCCTTAGAACGCGTGATGACTTTCGGCGTGCTGCCGTGGGTAGCTTTGGCGGGGCTGTTTATATTTTTGGTGAGCCTCGATAACTTTTGGTTGCTGTTCAGGCTCATTGGGGGCCGGAAAGCGATTGGTAATAATTTTGGGCATTTTATTGCGGTTTCGCTGGTTTACCTTAGCCTTCTCGGTATCGGTTTCTGGCAGCAAAACAGTAATGCTGATAATCAGTGGTTGTTTTACAGCCCCTTTATTTTATTGCTCGCTTCTTCCGTGGTGGGGCTTTGGGCTTTTCAGGCCAAAGAGTTGGCATGGGGTCATTGGCTCCCTTTTCGCCCATTGGGCGCCCTGATGTATCTCGCCCTGATGTTGATCTGTTGGACAACCGTCTTACATTACTTCATTGTCGGCAGTGATGTCATGCTTGAAATGCTCTCAAAGCTGATCTATTTATCACACCTTTGCGTGTCAGGGATGTTCTTCATTTATTTGTTTGTCAATTTTTCTGAAGTCATTCGAATGGGAAAGGATGCCGCAAGTGTGGTCTTCAGAGGGAATAAAATGAACCTTGGTACGGTTTATATTTTTGGCTTGGCGACCATGATGACCATCATGGCACGGGATCGTTTTGTGCAGAAGAATCAACTGTTATCAGCCTATTATAATGGTATTGCTGATCTGAATTATGCGCATCATGAAAGCACTGAAGCGGAAGGATATTACAATAAAGGAGCTCAGTATGGCTGGAAGAACCACCATTCCTTTTATGGTTTGGCAACTTTGGCGAATGAACAAGGCCGGTTGGCCAAGGCTTTGATGTATTATGAGTCGGCTAACGTGAAGCACCCAAGCCCTTTTGCATATGTAAACATCAGTAATATTTACCTGTCTCAAAATCAGTATTTCGATGCCGTTTTTACTTTGGAAGAAGGACTGAAATTGTTTCCTGAAAATAAGCAGCTGAAAACGAATCTGGCCTTGGTTTATCAAAAGTCCAATAAGCAACAAGCAGCAGACTTTTTAGCGGTGCTGAAGAATGACGCCGATGTTGGTGCCATTAATACCGTAAACTGGCTTGCTTTTAAGGGGCCAGAAGGTCAATTGTCTGCGCAAGAGCTTAGCGGTCTTAAATTTGCAAATAACACTGGGGTGAAGGCTAATTTACTGGCCATATCGCCGATGGTGGCGAACAGTAACATTATCGCACCCAAGACGAATACGGTGGCGGATCTGCCCACTTTGGCAGAGGTCTATAACTACAGCTTTTATGCCATGCAGCATCAGGATACCGCATGGGCAAAACGCCTGGCGACAATCTCTACGGCTACGGCCAACGATAATTTTCAGGAGTTGCTCAGCTACGGCAAGGCGATCTATCATTATGAAGTAGGGCAGGTGAGTCAGGGAGTGCAGGAGATGAAGGTCTTGAGTGATACCTATTTCTTTCATCGGGCCTTTTATGAGCAAATGTTGAGCAAGTGGATGGTGGACCTCGGTGAGCCTCAGGCAGCCGTGCCGCATGTAACCAAGGGACTGAACCTTGCAGATTCTGTCGCTACGGATTTGGCCTTTAATGTACTGCTTGAAGCAGGAAGGGCAAAAGATGCTGCGGAATTTGCTTATCGTGAACCACAAAAGCAGCTGTTGGCCAAGCTTGAAGGCCCTTCAGCAAAGGGCTGGTCTGATGATTTGCTTTTTCTGAAGATGCGATTCCATCAGACCCAATGGGAATTTGAGCAGCAGCTTAAAGTGGTGGATCAGATGAAGGATCAACAATATCAGGTAAAGGCATTGCGCTGGCTATGGCAGGTGGCCATGAAATTTGACCAGTGGCAACATGTTAGCCCGCTTATAGCGCGTTTACAATCTCTTGGCGACGAAGCGGTTGATCTGGCATTGTCTCTGGCAGTGTATCAACACGACGTTCCTAAACTGCAAAAAGCATTGCCTCACCTTCAGGGGGACTGGAAATTATTGGCAGCAGCGAGTATTAAAGCTGCCAACAAAGACACTACGGCCATGAGCGATTATCATCAGCTTTTGAAACGTAACCCTTACTTTGCACCAGCCGCGACATCTGCGACCCAGTATTTGGCAGATTTACCTGAAAAAGATGACACTTACCAGCTGTTTCTTACTTACCTGAATCAGAATCAATATTCCGTTCCACTGACTAAGGGCTATGCCTTACAGAGCGTAAGTGTTGGTTTGGACGATTATGGCTTATCAGCAATAGAGGACGTAATGCCTTATACAAGCCCTGAAGCCTTTAAACAATTAGAATCAAGATTTGAACAGGAAGTTGCGGAAAAAGAAAAGACGGATGAGCAATGGTAGTGTTGGCTTTTTGAATGTTTTAATCAATATCCTTACTTACATCTGCTGAAATGTTAAATATTTAACCTTTTAATAAATATTCGTAAGCAAAAGAGTGTTACCTATATGATTTTGCTATGAATTATTTTCAACTAAGAGGCTTGAGTTTCGATAAACAAGCCAAAATTATAGCCGATGAGGGCGTTTGTATTTCCTGTGTGGTGGCCAGAACTTTGGATATCCGACTGTACCGCGTCGGAACTTCCTACATTGAGGTGTGGAAAGACCGCGAAACGGCCGTCATTGATCGGATCGTCGAAACTTCGTATTGTTTGATTGACCCCTGTCTGAAGCACTTTTTAAAGATCCATCAAAACTGATTTTAGTGCCAATTGTCGTCGAAAAACTCGGTTTTTAGCCAATATTTTTCCATCTTTTGGATAAATATAACGACAATGAAACCAATCATCAAGACCAAAAATATTTCCCGTCTGTATCAGATGGGCTCCGAAACCATTTCTGCATTAAAGAGCGTATCAATCGAAATCTCCAAAGGGGAGTATGTCTCCTTCATGGGGCCTTCAGGGTCTGGTAAATCGACGCTGATGAATATTGTAGGCTGCCTCGATACGCCCACAGGTGGCTCATATGCTTTAAATGGGCATCAGGTAGCACAGATGAACGAGGCCTCACTTGCTGAGGTACGAAATAAGGAAATAGGTTTTGTGTTCCAGACCTTCAATTTATTGCCTCGGGCAAGCTCTCTTGAAAATGTTGCCCTCCCGCTGATCTATGCGGGCATTGGGCAGAAAGAACGTGAAGCAAGGGCGCTTCAGGCGCTTAAAAATGTGGGATTGGGCTCTCGGGCTGATCACCGCCCAAATGAGCTCTCTGGTGGGCAGCGTCAGCGTGTTGCAATTGCCCGTGCGCTGGTAAACAATCCAAGTATTATTCTTGCTGATGAACCTACTGGGAACCTCGACACCCGAACCTCTTATGATATTATGTCGATTTTTAAAGAACTGCACGATCGGGGCAACACTATTATCATGGTAACACATGAGGATGATATTGCGCATTATAGCCACCGTATCGTCAGGTTGCGGGACGGGTTGGTAGAGAGTGATATTCAAAATACAGATATAAAAGACCCTGTTTACGAAAAATCCCTTTTGCCCAAGGAATAAGCGGCAACCTGAGGGGCAAAAAGAATTTTTGGGCATAAAAAAACCTATTCAAAAGCTGAATAGGTTTTTTTTATTGAGAAATATCAATGGCTATCTACTGAAACCTAAGACACTTCCTCCACAATAATTTTTAGAATCCTTAAAGGTGAAGGTGATGTAGTAAATGCCTGTGGCATTACAAGGGTAGGTGATGCCTGGGTAAAATTTACCATTGGCATAATTGGTGGCTACCAATTTTCTGTTAGAGTTGTACATCGTTACTACGATGCCGTCAACGCCTCCTTCACCAGCAACATTAATGTAGTATTTGGTGTCTTTACTGAAAACGTAGCTATACTCAACTTTTTGTTTTGCGCCACCCTGGCCATCAACTTTAAAGCTTTTCAAAAAAGTAAAGCCGTCTTTTAAGTTCGATAGACAAGTTTCAGTATAAGCATCACTTGAACACTGCGCCTGGGCATTGGTGGTGCCCACAACACTAATAATGCATAATAGAAAAATATACAAAATGGTTTTCATAGGTATAGGGCTTATTTGGTTACGATAGAACGGATTTTGGTCGTTTCACTCTTGATCTCCTCAAGGATTTCAGGGGTGATTTTTATTTCAGTGGTGGAGTTGTCTATGATTACCATTTCGCCATCTACCTCTTTCATTTCAGGCTCTTTGTAGGTATAAATAAAATCTACCTTGTTAAATGCCTGTACGAGTGGTTCGAAGTCTTTTCTCAGCTGCCCGATATTTGGGTCTGAGTTTTTGTAGAAATCCAACAGCAATTTTACTTGGTCTAAAACCAATTTTTGCTCTCCAATCTTATCAACCAAACCTTGGTTGGAAGGATTCTGCTGCGCCACCTGTGTGGTAATATGTAGCGCCTCAAGCCATCCTCCTGTCAGCAGCAAAACGCTCAAATTTGCACGTTGCTTTTTCTGCAGGTATTCGTTGATGCTGTTGTAATTTCGTGTGGTGGTTAACAACAGCGAATCAAGGTTGCTGCTGTTGGTTGCCAAACGGCGGATTTCCTGAAAATTGAAAAACTGGCCAATGTTCAGCCCTTCAGACAATTTCTGAATAGATTGCAGGTAGTAAACCGCATCCTGATTTTGCTCATAGATGTTGGTGTACCCTAAATCCGCACCATAAATACCGAGGTTAATGGCTTTTTGGAAATCGCTATTATAATTTGAAATGGCCTTGGGGTCATTCAAAAATTGGTTGTCATACTTAATACCCTGATCTTTTAAAAGAAATGAAATCTCTAAAGGCGAAGGGATTTGCTGGATGATGCCTGATATTGCTTCCTGAGAAACACTCGGCGCACTGGTTGTTTGTTGGGCCTCAAATTCTGCATCTAAATCCTTGGTGTTGGGCTTCTCTTCAGAACATGCCCAAAAAAGGAATGGCAGTAGGCCTAAAAGTAGTTTTTTCATTACATACAATTTTATTGTTAAAGATAATAAAAAAAATCAAATCCAAATATCGACTAAAAGGTTAATTGATATTTGGATTAATTTATATGTTACCCTTTACGTTTGAAAAGATTGCCCGAGGAGGCTTTTTCCATGAGCTTTGCAAGCCACTCTTTATAGAGTGCAAGGTAGAGCAAAGCACTCATAAACCATATCACAAGAATATTGAAATAATAGGTATCGAAGTATTGACCGAAAAGGTGTTTTTTTGGCGCAAAGAAATGCGTTCTGTAATCTAAAGCATGAGCAGGGGTTTCTGGCAAGTGGAAGATAGGATCCAATTGTTGTAGTAACCTGCCGTTATATTGCAGAATGCGATCCTGAACGGTTAAGTTTCTAACCAAGTCAGTTAAACTTTCATTCGAATATTTATTCTTGTAGTCGTTGAGGTTGTAAGTTGAATTTTCGGCATGCTCCAAAGCGTGAATGTAAAAATTCTTTTTGGAAACCGCCTCATTATACACCTTCAGGTATTCTTGTTCAAGCTGCGAAAGATATTCATTTAGCACCGTAAAGGTACTTTCATTCACCTTGTCCTCTTGCAGCAATACTGCGAGGTCGTAATCTTTCAGAACACCCTTGAACGCTTCGGCTTCAATAGAATTCTTGATGGTGCGCAGGTTCTCTGAAATTTGCTGTTGCAGTTTCGGGTCTTCTTTGCCAAGATTGTTTTTGATGTATTGCACTTCTGCCCGCAGCTCTTTAATAAAGTAGCTGGCCTTGAAGTCCGCTTGTCGCTCTTGTTGTTCCATCGGGTAGTAAGTGGCCTCATAGGCATTGTCGCGGAACTGTTTTACCGCCAGAGCTTCATAAGACCATCTTGATACCATCACATCAGCAATGACAGGCACTTTTCCTTTCGTACTGATCACCTCATTCATTTTCTCAAAAGGGAACAGCAAGCCACTCAATACCATTTGAGGGATAATTACCAGCGGAATGAGAATATAGACCGTGACCGCAGAGTTAAAGGCGGAAGAGACATTCAAGCCGAGAATATTGGCGAAGCATGCCACAGAAAACATCACGAGCCAGTATTCAAAGTACATGCCGCGGATCTCAAGAATGGTATTACTGACCAGCACAAAGCCCAGGGCCTGAATGGCGGACAGGCTGAATAGAATGCCTATCTTGGACATCAGGTAACTGTTCCAGCTCAAATTCAAAAAGGATTCCCGCTTCCTGATTTTTTTGTCGCGGATAATCTCCTCGGCACTCACGGTCAGTCCCATAAACAGGCTGACAATGACGGCCATCATGATGAAGATTGGAATATTTTCATTGAACCTGTAAATGTATCCTGAAAGGTCTGGCGCCGATTTGTATCGGATAATAAAGGCCAGTACCAGGGCCAAAATAGGGGCCTCGAGCAGGTTGATAAACAGGTATTGTTTATTCGATATTTTTGATAAAACGTCGCGGGTAATAAAGATTTTTGCCTGTTTGAAATAGTTGGGAATCTTCAGGCTCTTTTCTGGTACTACCGAAACATCTTCTATGCGCTGATGCTCAAAATTATCTTCATAGCGGTCTTTCCACTGCGTAGGGGTTACCTTTCGCTTTTTCGTGAACTCACCGTATTCATCCACCACGCAAGACTCTACAATATTGAAGATTTGCTCAGGGTTTACATTACCACAGGAAGGACACTGACCACGTTCGGCATCCACCTGATTGGTTTCTCTTTTGAAATAATTTACCGCCTCTACGGGGTGGCCATAAAAAATTTGGTAACCGCCAGTATCGAGGATAATCATTTTATCGAACATTTTGTAAATGTCCGATGAAGGCTGGTGAATCACCACGAAAATGAGTTTGCCACGTAACGACAATTCCTTCAGCAAATCGATGACATTCTCTGAATCACGGGACGACAAACCACTTGTAGGCTCATCAACAAACAAAACCGCAGGCTCACGAATAAGCTCCAAAGCGATGTTCAGGCGTTTACGTTGCCCTCCAGAGATCGTTTTATCAAGGACACTTCCTACTTTCAGGTCTTTTCTGGTTTCAAGACCAAGGTTGGTAAGTACATCCATTACCCTTTGATGCAGGTCTTCTTCCGACATGTCATCAAAGCATAATTTGGCATTATAGTACAGGTTTTCGTAAACGGTCAGTTCTTCAATGAGCAGGTCATCCTGTGCTATGTAGCCAATAACGCCCTTCAGGTTTTCTTTTCCTTCAGGGGAGTTCATGTCCAAACCGTTGATTTTTATGGTACCCGATGAGGGCGCATTAAGGCCCGCAAGGACATTCAGCAGCGTGGTTTTACCTGCGCCAGAAGCCCCCATAATACCGATTAACTTTCCTGGCCCTTCAGAGATATTGATATTTCGCAGCCCAACATCCCCAGAAGGGAATTTAAACTCAATTTGGTCTGCATTGAAACTCAGGGCAGTCAGGTTGTCCTCGTGGAAGAAGTTCCTGATCAGGTCGCTATAGTAAAGCGCCATCCCCTTAGGGGTTTTGATGGTGCTTCCGTTGGAGAACAGATATACGCCACGGATCTTGAGGATAAAGCCATTGAGGATAATGTCCTCTGTACCGACATATTTCACAAAATACATCTCCACACTTGGAATGCGGAGAAAATGCATGTGTCCTTTAATGTCTACATGGATATTGTTGTTGTCAAGAAGCGGGTCTTCTTTGGAAAGGCTGATGATATTCTCCTGTTGCAGGGCAATTTCATCTTCAAGAAGAATGAAGGCTTCACAGGCGCGGTATTCATCATTGGCTATTTTAAAAACATCAGAAACCGTATTGATGATTTCCATCCTTTGTGGGGATAAGTTGCTGTCCGAAGCGACCAATTCCATCAGCTTCATTAAAACAACGACTTTCTGCTTTTGGGTAAGGGTCTTGTTGATCTTTTTACAGATCCCCAAAGTACGCACCGAGTCCTTCATGGAAGTTCTGCGGGGTTTCTTTACTGCAATCTCCTCGCCGTTGGCATCTTTTTCAGCTTCTTCTACCTTTCCATAGCCTACCAAATCATCGTACATGGTCAAATAGTTGGCCACGCTGTCCTGATCTAATTCTTGCTGGAAAAAGCGCAAAACGTACTGACGTTCATTTTCTGTCACTCCGCCATCTTGTTTGGTGATGATGGCAAAAAGTTGGGTGAGCGCTTTTAGTATCTCCTCACTCATAGGTTGATGTTTAGCTTAGCGTAGATCGAAAAAATGCAGAGAATCTCCCTGCATTTTTCTGATTATCCTTAATTAGAGAAAATTATATTAGTACTCCTGAAATTCAAAAGTAAGATCCACAAGTTCCGAGAATTCTTCCCCAGCTTCCTGCATGTCTTCGTCATCTTCAAGGTAATACCACTGGATAACGGCGCCATCGATATCTTCAAGGGCCGACAGTACATCAAGGATTAATTTTGATGAAGCGGTGTTGAAGTATTCCAATTTAAAAATAAACTCAGTGCTTGGGTTCGGATCTTTTCCGTACTCCTCAATCCAATCCAGGATTGGCTGATAAAAACCCTGAGAATCTTCAGGAAGAGATCTTCCTGAGATTTCAAAAATACCATTAGTCTTATCTAATATTATTTTTGGGGTATCTTCTGCTCCTTCTAGGTTAATAATATTCATTGTGTTGGAATTAAATGCTTTAAATTTTTTAAATGCGCTTAATGGTAGTCTTTAGCGAAAAGAAAAAATATTCTTCATCCAAAGGTTTGAAGTCATATTCTAATTCTTGACCAGATTTACGAGCCATATCAACGAAACCAAGTCCCGCGCCCCCTTTATCAGAGATCGAGGTGTTGCGGATGATTTCTTTGTATAAAGTTTTTAGTCCATCTTTGTCCAAGGAATTGATTTCCTCCAATTTGGACTTCAACCCTTCCACATTTTCTTTTTTAATTGGGTTTCCAGAAGTGATAACATACTTATCATTTTTCTTTCCAATCATGAAAATGGCCTGCTTACTGACAGAACTTTCTTCGTCTCCGTGCTTGACAATATTCTGCAAGCACTCGACCATCACATTAAAAACTTTACGCTTGGTACTCGACTCTTCTCCGATCGAATCCATATTTCTTTCAGCCATTGCCAGAACCGACTTGGTAATTTCTTGGGTAAATTCCCCTTCATAAACCAAAATGAGATTGTTCTCGAGCATGGTCTTGTGTAGATCAAAAATGAATTTCATAGGACGAACGGTTTGAAAACAAGTTGTATTAACAAATTTATTGATTAACGGTATAATTTTATAATACTATGTAAAATTAAAATAGTTGCCTACAATTTTTACAGTATTATATTGATTTAGTATAACTAAAAGCGAATTCCTATCAGTAATACGTCGTCAGTTTGTTTATATTCTCCTTTCCAATCTTCCCAGGCGTCCTCAAAAGCTTGTTGCATTTGCGGCATTGGGAGGTTGTAATTAGATTGAATTAATTCTCTGAGGCGTTTAGGGCCAAACTTTCTGTTCATTGGTCCACCAAACTGATCTGGGTAACCATCGGAGCAGAAGACCAAAAGATCATCTTTTTCCATGGTTAATTCATGTGTAGTGAAATCGGTCTGATTGCGGTATTTTCCTCCGCCAATCGCAAATTTATTTCCTTTGATTTCCTCTAACACGCCCTGGTGTACTTTGTAAAGCGACCTGTGTGCGCCAGCGAAAGCGACCTTATTGGTTTTCTTATTGATTTTCAGCAAGGCAAGGTCCATTCCATCTTTCGACATGGAATCTCCACGGTCCTGACGCAATGTAGTCGTTACGCCCTCATCAAGTAAATCCAGAATTTTTCCTGGGTCGCTGACTTTTTGTGACTTCACGATATCGTTCAGCAGGAAGTAGCCAATGAGTGAAATTAACGCACCAGGAACACCATGCCCGGTACAATCGACGGCAGCAATGTAAACATCGTCGCCCACTTCAGCATACCAAGGGAAATCGCCACTGACAACATCTTTGGCTTTATAGAAAAGCATAGACTCTGGCAGGTGGGTTTCAAGCACCTGCGCATCTGGTACAATAGCCCACTGGATGCGTTTGGCGTAATTGATCGATTCGGTGATTTTTTTATGCTGATTTTTCACCTCCATCTCAATCTGCTTGCGCTCAGTAATATCATGCGATACCACCAATACCGATTCAATTTGTTCCTCGTCATCAAACTCGGGAATACCCCTGAGTTGCATGATGCGCTCCCCAAGCTGGTCAGAAGGGAAATTGATTTCTGTGGCAATCTGCTTGCCAAGGCCAATCACCTCATCAATGATTTGATCGTACTGCGCCGTAATATTTTCTGGCAACTGTGCTTCGTCAAAAGATTTCTGATCGAAAACCTCTGGTTGCTTGCCTGTATATTGCTCAATGGTTGGGTTAATATAGAATACCTTTTTGTCGGCATTGAAACGGGTGATCAAATCGGGTGAATTTTCCGATAAGGACTGCATTTTAGAACGCATTCTCTCTTCCTGTTCCGCTCGGCGTCTTTCAGTAATATCCCTGAAGTTGAACAGTAGGCCGTTGATGGCTTTATCATTCAACAGGTTATTTCCTGTAGCCTCCAACCAGATGGTGGTGCCGTCTTTACGCTGATATTCAAACTGAAGGTTACGGTTCTCTGTTGGCTGAGCGATCAGCTGTTCAAATACCTGCGCGATATCATCGCGATAGTGTTCAAGTACAAACTGGCGGTCACTTCTTCCGATCAGTTCTTCAGGTGTGTAACCGAAGATCCGCTGCACAGAAGGGGAGATATATTTAATGTTTCCGTTTCGTTCATAAATCGTGATAACCTCAGAGGCGTTCTCAAGCAAGAGCTGCATTTGTCGCTGCCCACGGTTCACCTCTTCGATTTGCTCATTCAGCTGTGCGTTGGTACGCTCAAGTTCTTCCTGAGTAGCTTGCATTTCTTCGGCATTCTGCTGAAGAATTTCCTGCTTTTCCTGCAACTCATTGGACATGCTCCTGGATTCTTCCAACAGGCGCCTTGTGGTGGCATTTACCTTAATATTGGAGATTGTTCGTGCAATGATCACGGAGATTTCCTGCAGGAACTTTACATCCGAAGGAGAGAAGTTTTTAAAGCTTGCAAACTCCAACACGCCATATACATTCTCTTCAGTAATTAATGGAACGATCAGGATGCTGCTTGGTCGCTGGTCACCGAGTAATCCCGAGGTTACGGTTACATAATCGTAAGGGATTTCTGTACGCAGGATAATGTCTTTTTCTGCCACTGCCTGCCCAACAAGTCCTTCCGCAAATTTAAACCTGGATTTGAGGTATTTCTTGCGGTTGTAGGCAAAGCTTGCACGCATCAACACTTCTGCTTCTGCATCGGTTTGCTCATTTTCTTTTTCTACCGTATAGAAAGCGCCCTGAATGGCATCAATCTTTCCGCAGATAAACTGGACAATCTCATTGCCAAGGTGGTCAAGTTCATCATGTGATCGCAGGATTTCAGAAATCTCTGCTAATCCATGTACAATCTGGTTTCGTTCTCGGTCGCGGGCTTCTGCCTCCTGAATGTTATCCCGCATATTGATGAGGGAGTTCCCGAGGGAATCTTTGTCGCTGAGTGGCTCAAAGGCAGAGTCAAACTGCCCTTTACCAATATTGCTGGCAAAAGAGGCTGTTCTTTTCAATCCGTTCACCAGATGAGAAACATCCTGCGCCATCATGCCGATTTCATCAGCACTTGAATTTTCTATTTTTTCAGGAAGAATACCATTACCTACCAACTGCAATGTTACGCGTAGCCTGTTCAATGCTTTGGTGATAATTCTCGAGAAGATGGTAGTGATGATCAGCGCAATCAGTAAAACCGCAATACCCGCAGCAATGAACTGCCAGATAAGCTTGGCGGTGTGCTGGGCAATTTCAGTACGGTCTATTTTGGTGATGATCGCCAAAGGGCTTTCATTGATGCGCTCCCAGGTGGCTAAAACAGGTTTGTTTCGGTAATCGACCTGAAAGCCTGTTGCTTGTTGGCCTGCAATAGCGCTGAGAATATGCTGAACATTTTCATGGTCGATATTGACGGCTGTCTTTACATTTTCTGCCTGTAGCGGACTGTTGTAATAAACTTTGTTGTTGTGCTTATAAACCAAAATAGATTCGCCCGTTTCCCCGAGTTGTTCATTGTTTTGCACAATGCTGAAAAGAGGGGTGGCATCCGCTTCAGCAATAATGAAAAAGGCGCCTTCTTCCGTTTGAATAGCTTTACCCAAAGCGTAAACATGCAAACTTCCTTTCTGATAGACTGGCGACACAAATTTGTTTTTCGACAGTGAAGACAGGATCCCTCCAGTAGGGTCTGAGATCAGGTTGCCCTGTGTGCTTTCATCAAGTGCAGAAACAATAACGCCCTGGTTGTTGATCAACATCAGATTGGTGAAAGTGTATTTTGGCAAGCATCCTTTGATACTTTCCATTGTGGGAAAGGCACCTTCACTTGTATATGCAGCCTGCCAGTTGGTTTCTAATGCTTCGAGCCAATTGGACTGGTTGTTGAAGAGCGATGCAATTTGCAAGGCTTTAAGCTGGTTGTGCGATTCTAAAGTCTTTCGGTATTGGTTTACGGTGGTGGTCTCTGTAAGCTGGTAGCCTAAAAAGCCCATCAGTCCAACACCCAGGATCATCATCCCACAGATAATGACAGCGATTTTAGAACCGAATTTTAAATCTTTTAACATGGTTGATAAAGGTTAGGATTGGGGTGTGAGCGAGTTGGAGCCCAATAGGCGCCCCAATGCCGACATCTGTTCCTTGATAAAATCTATGTCGTGCTGAGTAAATGGTGTGAAGCTGGCAATTTCTATTGCCCCCACGACAGCTTCATTGTTTTTGATCGGAAGGATCACTAATGATGTTGGGCTGGATTCCCCCAGTCCTGATAAAATTCTCAAATAGCCTTCAGGGATCGTGGCCAGGTTGAATTCTTGTCCATCCTTAATACATTGCCCCAACAGCCCATCGCCTGCATTGATTTCCAGTCTGGAATTGTCGGTATAAGTAAAGGCGTATCCTGCCTGGAAAGTCGCTTTTTGGTTTTGGTCAGCATCTAAATCGGTGTCGGTAAGGTAAATGGCGCCTTGCCCGGCTTCAAGATCCTTACACAGGTGATTTAAAATGGCACTCAATCGTTCTTTATTATTGTTCGATTGATTATAATATCTTTCCATCTGCCCTGATTCCCAGGTGTAAGCACGGTGCTCGGCAGAAGCATCAATTTGGTTATCATCTTCCTCAGATTCTCTTTCAATATAAACGACATGCTGCTCAGTGTCTGTAATTCCTCCTGAGAGGTAGTAAAGCAGTGTCAGTCCAATAAATACCAAGTTGGCAACCGTCAGTACCTGATGTGGCAAAATGATCTCCTGAAGTTGTGGCAGTTCATTGAGCGTCAGTGTACCAACCTGTTCAACCAATGTAGCAGGTAGCATATAACCCAACACAGCATTAAGCAATGTAGCAATGATGGTCAAGCACACTAAGGCGATGCCGATAATTTTTCGTTTTCGCTGTTTCATCCCTTCAAAGTTTTGTGCAATTGGTTTAAAAAATCAGTTATTTCGTTAATGGTCAATTCGTAATCTATCGGGCTCATGTCCAAAGCAGCCTGTGGCATGGTCGGAATCATACATTCGGCGCGGTTTTGTACGATCGTCAGTCCACCTTTCTGCGCAATTTTGGCCATGCCTGCACCGCCGTCACGGTTGGCGCCAGAGAGCAAAATCCCAATCAGTTTGTGCCGATATACATATGCACAAGTGCCCAGGGTGATGTCGATGGCTGGCCTTGAATTGTTGATCATCTCCTCTGTGGACAATGAAAAATAATTACCCAGTTCCACACACAGGTGATAATTTGACGGTGCCAAATAAACCTTCCCGCGCTTGATCGGCTCCTTGTCCAGGGGCTCATAGATTTTCTTGGTGCTTTTAATATCCAAAGCCTCTACAAATCCATTCCTGACATGCTTCAAACGGTGAAGGCAAAGAATAATCGGAAGAGGGAAATCTTCGGGCAAAGCACTGAGCAGTTTGGTGATTCCCTGAAAACTCCCTGCTGAGCCGCCGATGACCACCGCTTTGTATTGATCGTTGATGGCGTATTTTTTCATACAAAAAGATCTTAGCGTTATTCCTTAATCTTCTTGTAAATTTTTTCCTCATTGTTGACAACAATGAACTTATTGGCAATATCACACCAAATCAATGATTCCTTGGAACCCACGGCCAGATAACCATAATTGAAAAGGCTTTCATGCAGTTTGTTAAGGACCACATTCTGAAGGTTCTGATTGAAGTAAATCATCACATTGCGACACAATACCAAATCAAATTTATTGAAAACAGGCCCCTGTACCAGGTCATGCACTCGGAAGGTTACCTGATCGATCAGGCTGGGGTCCAATACCGCAAAGCCGTTTTCTTCTTTATAATATTGGTCAAATTCGGTGCTGCCCTGAAAGCGCACATAATTTTTTCTGTTCAGTTCCATGTTCTTGATCGTATACCGGCCTTTTTTGGCTTTTGCGATAATCTTATGGTCCAGGTCAGTGGCGTAAATGCGAACGCGATCAAGGAGGTTGGCTTCTTTCAATAAAATGGCCATGGAAAAAACTTCCTCACCAGAGGAACAGCCAGCGTGCCAGATGTTAATGGATTTATGGTTGAGGAGCAAGTTGGGCACAACGTCATCGCGGAGGTGTCGCCAAAACGAAGGGTCTCGGAACATCTCGGTAACATTGACAGTAATTTCGGTCAGGAAAACCTCCATGAAAGTTTGCTCAGTGCGAAACTTTTCAATTAAATGGTCTACAGATTCGAGCTTGTAAAGCTCCAGTACCCGCACCACGCGTCTTTTAAAAGAGGACATGGCGTAATTGGTAAAATCGTAGTTACCATTAGTTTTAATATATTCTGTCAGCTTCCGTAGATCTGATATATCTATTTCTTGCATCATGTATTAATGTTGGGTCGATATTGGTTGCTTCTCCGATGGCCAATTTGGGAATAAAATACACAAAGTCGGCCTGTAAAAAGGTTAATTATACGTCGGAGTAATTAAAACAGCATTAAGCTTTTAATTTCACCTCCTAATATAATGGTAAGTTTTAAAAAATAGGTCTTGAATACAATTATTAAATGCCGTTGGACTAAAAATAGTTTAAAAAGACAATAAAATAGCGCTATACATCATTTTTTTTCAAAGTTCCTAAAGGTACCAATTAATTATAAAACTATAATTGATCCTTGGAAAATGTAAAAGGCAAAAGATCTCTGACATCTTTGACTTTGATGAACTGTTGGTTCCCTGCCTCAAGAATGACCTGATAGGGCGCGCTCTGTTTGTCCATATATTCTGTCATGACTTGTCGGCAAGCACCGCAAGGCGTTACTGCCTGAAAGGTTTCCGCTTCTTCTTTTTTAGCCGTGATCACCAGTGTAACTACCCGCATGTCGGGTTTATTGGCTGAAGTGGCAAACAGTACCGTTCGTTCAGCACACAGGCCTGAAGGGTAAGCGGAGTTTTCCTGATTGTTCCCCGTGTGTATTGCGCCATCGGCCAATAGTAAGGCCGCACCGACCTGAAAATGACTGTATGGGGCATAAGCATTCTTTGCTGCTGCACGCGCCTGCGCTACAAGTTCCTGTTCTGTGGTGGTCAGGTCGTCAAATCCGACGCGCTCAAATTCAATCGTTAATTTTTCTTTGCTCATAAAGTGGTACAAAAGTGCTGAAATCTTTTTAATATAATATAGCCAATTGCATTATGTTGTTAATTATACCATAAAAATCCAAAATTTACTGTTATGCCAATGATTTTATGTATCGGGGCGGGGCAATCTACCAGCGCTATGATTGAATATTTAAACGATTATAATCAAAATAACCAATTTGAGTTGGTGGTTGCTGATCATGAGCGTTCGGTGGCGGAAGCCAAGATTCCCGAAGGTTCCAGTGCTCAGGCCATTGCGCTTGATATTTTCGATGCACAGGCCATGGAAACCTGGGTGGGGAAATCAATGATGGTGATTTCAATGGTGCCTGCACGGTTTCATGAGGTGGTTTTGCGGTATTGCCTTCAGTTCAAGGTGCATTTCCTTTCGGCCTCTTACGTAACGGATGAGATATCAGCGCTGTCCAAAGAAATTGAGGAGGCGGGGATTTTAGTGCTGAAGGAATGTGGCCTCGATCCTGGAATCGATCATATGTCGGCGATGAAGGAACTCGATGAGATTAAGGCGAAAGGTGGTCAGCTACATGCTTTTGAGACGTTTACAGGAGGCTTGCTGGCACCCTCCAAACTGGAAAATCCGTGGGAATATAAGTTTACCTGGAATCCGCGAAACGTGGTGCTGGCAGGGCAGGGCGTGGTGAAATTTCTTCAGGAAGGGCGTTATAAATTCATTCCTTATCAACGGTTATTCAATCGTACCGAAGTGATTTATATTCCTGATTATGGTTACTTTGAAGGCTATGCCAATCGGGATTCTCTGAAATACCTGAATGTCTATCAGCTTCAGGGGATTAAAACGTTGTACCGCGGAACTTTGCGCCGTGTGGGTTTTTGTAAGGCGTGGAATGTTTTCGTGCAGTTGGGAGCAACAGATGACACCTACCAAATGGAAGGCGTCGGGCAAATGACCCACCGACAGTTTATCAATAGCTTTTTGTCTTATAACCCTGACGATTCTGTGGAGCTGAAGCTGGCGCATTATCTGAGTATCAGCCTTGAAGCAGAAATCATGTATAAACTCAAGTGGCTGGGCTTGTTCAGTGATGAACTGGTGGGGCTTGAGGCTGGAAGTCCAGCGCAAATCCTTGAACATATTCTCCGCAAAAAATGGACGCTCCTGGCCAATGAAAAAGATATGGTGGTGATGTGGCACCGTTTTGTTTATGACCTTGAAGGGCAAAGGAAAACGCATCATTCCTATATGGTGGTAGAAGGAAAAAACGCTACGCAAACGGCTATTTCGGATACCGTAGGGCTGCCCTTGGGCATTGTTGCTCGGATGCTCTTTGAAGGCAAAATAAACCTTCGTGGACTTCATCGCCCTATTTTGCCTGAGATTTACGCGCCCGTGTTAGCGGAACTGCAAGCTCATGGGGTAACTTTTGTGCGTACCGAGGTGTAAATGGGTACTTGGTATTCGGAAGCTTAAATCTGCCTTTGAACAAGGCAGAGGCTTCATTCCTTTAAATTTTTTTAGTTATAAATCAGTGCAAGACCTACCTTAGTGTTAGGATTGTAACGGGTAGCGTTGGTTTTGGGACAGGTGGGCAAATAGCTTACTGCTTTTAAAATATTGACAATCAGTAAATTACACTTGTGTTTGAGTGCGTCCATACCCTCAATTAGCGAAATACAACATTCCCCTCAATTTTTGAACAGATATAAAAAACAATACTTTTGTTACAACAAGAGATATGGCAACAACAGAAATAAAAAAGGAGATGGATTCTTTGGCCAAGGTCATCAACCATCATAATCATCTTTATTATCAGGAAGACCGTTCCGAAATTTCGGATCAGGAATTTGACCAATTGCTGAATCGGCTGATTGGGCTGGAGAAGGATTATCCTGAATTTGCCGATCCTAACTCTCCAACGCAAAGGGTAGGTGGGACAGTCACCAAAAATTTTGAAAATGTGGTTCATAAATACCGCATGCTTTCTTTGGGAAACACCTACTCGGAGGAAGATTTGAGAGAGTTCGATCAGCGGGTGCGCAAAGGACTTGAAGGGGAAGGCATTGCTGAGGAACTGGAATATATCTGTGAGCTGAAATTTGACGGGGTGGCGATCTCCCTAACCTATCGCAATGGGCAACTGGCACTGGCTACCACCCGTGGCGATGGTACCCGTGGGGATAACATTACCGCCAACGCAAAAACCATTCGCACTTTGCCTTTGCAGCTGCAGGGGCAACTGCCTGAGGAGTTTGAAGTGCGTGGTGAGGTGTTTATGTCGCACAAAGAATTTGAACGATTGAATGCCACTTTGGCTGAAGGCGATAAGTATGCCAACCCGAGAAACACCACCTCGGGAAGTCTGAAATTGCAGGACTCCGCTTTGGTGGCCAAACGTAAACTTGATTGCTATTTGTATGCGGTTTTAGGGGAGAATCTTCCCTTTACTACACATGAGGAAGCACTTGAAACCATTAAGTCGTGGGGCTTTAACGTCTCTCAGACTTACCGAAAATGTACGACCATCGAGCAGGTATTGACTTACATTGCTGAATGGGAGGAAAAAAGAAAATCATTGCCTTTGGAGACCGACGGCATCGTGATCAAAGTGAACAGCTATAAACAGCAACAAGCTTTGGGCTACACGGCCAAATCGCCTCGTTGGGCAATTGCCTATAAATATCAGGCGGAAGTGGGCATCACCCGTCTTTCCTCTGTAACCTATCAGGTAGGGCGCACGGGATCAATTACACCTGTGGCGAACCTGGAGCCTGTTGCTTTGGCGGGAACCACCGTCAGGAGGGCATCTTTGCACAATGCCAACGAGATCGAACGGCTCGATTTACATCAGTCGGATATGGTGACGGTGGAGAAGGGCGGAGAGATTATTCCGAAAATTACCGGTGTGCTTACTGAGGAACGTCAGGAAGCCGCGGAAGCCATTCAGTTCATTGAAGAATGTCCTGAGTGTAAGACGACTTTGATTCGTGTGGAAGGAGAGGCTAACCACTATTGTCCGAATACGACAGGTTGCCCACCGCAGATTAAAGGTAAAATTGAACACTTTATTCAGCGAAAAGCGATGAATATTGACTCTTTGGGAGAGCGGACAATCGATCAGCTTTTTCAAAGAGGTTTGGTGAAGAATGTGGCCGATCTGTTTGACTTGACAATCGAGGATGCTTTAAGCCTCGAAGGTTTCAAAGAGAAATCTGCCCAAAAAATGGTCGAGGGAATCAAACAATCCTTGGCGACCCCTTTTGAGCAGGTGCTTTTTGCACTCGGCATTCGCTACGTCGGACAAACTGTGGCCGTAAAGCTTGCGGAACATTTCGAGCAGATGGAAACGCTTCGTTATGCACCGCTTGAAGAACTTGAGGCCGTGCCTGATGTCGGGAAGCAAATCGCCAAAAGCGTTGTTGATTATTTTAATGATGAAAAAAATACACAGATCGTTGAACGACTTGAACAAGCAGGCCTGAAGATGAAAATCGAGGCGGTGGATTTAGGGGACAACGATCAACTTGGCGGGAAGAGTTTTTGTCTGTCGGGTAAATTTTCTACAAAGAAAAGCATATTGGAAGGCCGAATTAAGGCATCTGGGGGAAAAGTGATGTCCTCATTTTCTAAAAAATTAGACTATCTTGTGTCGAATTCAGAAAAAGAAACGACAAAAACCAAGAAAGCTAAGGAGATGGGGATAGCGATTTTGTCGGAAGTACAGTTAGAACAAATGTTGGAAAATTAGCCGTTATGTTTTCTTTAAAAGAAACTTGCATCAACCGAAAGACAAAACACTACCTAAAGTCAAATAATGCCGTGCGTAATAGCATGAATATCGCATCAGCAAAGCGTATTTCTATTCTTTACACCCTTGCGGGGGAGGCCAAGGAAATGGAGATTCGCCGATTTTCTGAACAGCTTCAGCAAGCGGGTAAAACCGTGGAGGTGATCTGTTGTATTCCTGAAAAAACATTGGTGCCCGCGCAGCCGTGGGGGCATTTCAGTGCCGAGGATTTCAATTTTTCAGGAACGCTGAAGTCGGAAATGCTTGAGCGGTTTCTGGAAGAGGATTTCGATATGCTGCTGCATTTTGATCTGGAACATGATTCGCTGACGGATTATGTGAATGCAAGGTCAAATGCCAAAATGCGTATCGGTAGATTTTTTGAAGGTAAAGAAGCGTTTTATGAGTTGATGTTTATGCTCCAGGATCATGAACAGCCCAAACAAATGACCGCCATATTTTATCGATATTTACAAGCCATACACTAAGGATAACAAGATGAAGGATTTTAGTGGTACGGGAGTCGCTTTGGTAACTCCCTTTGATGCCGAAGGTAATGTGGATTACCAAGCTTTAAGTCAGTTGTTGAACCATACAGCCAAAGGGGGTGTGGACTACTGGGTGGTGCAGGGCACTACGGGGGAGTCTGTTACGCTCACTGAAGGCGAGAAGAAGCAAGTGCTTGATTTTGTCAAACAGCATAATACAAAGAATTTACCTATTGTATTAGGCGTTGGAGGCAACAACACTCGCGTGGTATTGGAACAATTAGCAGGGATTGACTTTGAAGGGATCGATGCGATCCTTAGCGTAAGTCCATGTTATAATAAACCGACGCAGGAAGGGATTTACCAGCATTACAAAGCGATTGCTGATGCCTCGCCAGTACCCGTGATTTTGTATAATGTACCTGGGCGTACGGCCTCTAAAATTCATGTAAAAACAACCCTCCGCCTGGCAGAACACCCAAATATTATCGGGACAAAAGACGCCTCGGGGAATTTGGGCAATGCCATAGAAATTGCCCGCCGGGCACCTAAAGACTTCTTACTGATTTCGGGTGATGATTTGCTGACTTTACCTTTGATTTCCGTTGGAGCAAAAGGTGTGATTTCTGTGTTGGGCAATGCGCTGCCCGAGCAGATGCAATCAATCGTTAAGCCTGCTTTGGCCAACGATATGGAGACGGCACAAAAAGCACTTCATCAAATTGCGGAGATCAATCCGTTGATGTACGACGAATCGAATCCCGTAGGCGTCAAGCAACTACTCAGTGAAATGGGCATTTGTAGTCATGATGTCCGTTTGCCGCTGATGCCTGCCTCCGAATCTTTACAGGAAAAAATCCGAGGAGCCTATCAGCGTTTTTTAGTCGTTGAGCATTAGGCTTCGGCTTGGTGCGTGATGATCCTGGAAATAAAAAATCCCTCTTACGATAAAGTAGGAGGGATTTTTTTTTGGTGCGCCGTGCATGGCGATTAACTAATCGGTGCAAGTCCGTAGTGGGGGTTAGTAGTGCCAACCACATAGCAGAAGGCAAGGGTGTTTACCGTGAGGTATAATCTGAAGGAAGCTGTATGCAAATCTCTGGCCTGAGGGACACGAACATCATGAGGCAGTGTTGTCTGGATAAGTTTGCCAAACAAAACGAAGTCCAAAACTACTCGGAAGGCAATGCTGTAAATGGTGCAGGTAGATGGAGAGAAAGTTAAGTCGTCTTACCGCGGGAGGTCTCGCAGACAGTAATACCTGGTCGAAAAAGGTTTATTGCGAGAAGTCAGCAGAGGTCATAGTACATAGAGGCAATGAGCTGTAAGAACTACAGAGGTCTCACAATCTATGGAAGGACTGAATCTTGTCAGATTTTCAACTGAAAGTTACTGTAAAGCAGATGATAGCAGATGCCCGAAAGGGACTCCTTACTGGAAGATAGGACGGAATCCGAAAATAGGTAAGAGTGTTTATGCCGAAAGATAACGACAGGAAATGAAAGTCATTGAGGTTAATAATTTCAAGACAAGAAACCGCCCTGTACGGATCCGTATGCAGGGTGGTGTGGGAGGTGTACTGGTGAAAGAGGAAATTTTCTTTCACCAGCCATCTACCCGATTTTGTCATCTACATTGGTACTCATAATTTACAGACAATTTCACACCCTCCAATTCATCGTCAATCTGTTCACCACTTTCTCCAAACTCAAGGAGTGCTAAAAGCTGAGTTTTGATCGTTAGATTATTTTCATTGTATTCATGCCCCCACTTTATCTGGTTAACTTTATATCCCTTGCTTCCATTAGAATTACTGGTGTATATGTTTAACTCCGTGATGTTTTTATTTATTGAAGGAACGAGTGATTGAGGTAGAACAGGATATGACCAATTTGGTAAAGCTCGAATTAGCGCAAAGGGCAAATGCGGTCCTACAAAAGAACTATTGTCATATTTAAATTCTAAAAACTTTATCTGGTCACTACTCGATTTAATTTCTATAGATTCTAATAAATCATTTTGGTAAAAAAATTTTAGGTGCTCAGATGTGTTGTTAGAATATTCAATATTTGCAGATATGGGGCTCGTTGATTCTCCTTGATAACTATACTTTGTTTTTGATTCTAAAGTGAATTCTGATCGTCTATCGATGCTCATCGGTAAAACACGCATAATTGGCTTATAACGGTAATTTGAGTAGTCAAAATAGGTGACAATTTGAGAGATACGTCCCTCTTCATCGTAAGTAAATACTTCCTTTTGGAACATATTTACTGTTTCAATAATTTGTTGTTCATCATTAATCGTAAGTTTTATTGGTTTATCGGGTTTTAAAGTATCCCCAGCTTCAGTTATTATTGCTTGAGTGAGATTTTTAATAGCATCTCCTTCGTATATTATTTGATTGTTGTAGGTGAATTTTTCAGATATTTCAATGCCATTCTCAGTCCATGTATCTTCAAAAGACACATTTACATTCTCGGGCATACAGTGATTCATCATTTCATTGATTGGCAATGCCTCTTCTGTTTCTGTACAGCTAAAAACAGATAAAATAAGGCAAATAATAAGGGCGGTAGTAGCTTTGGTTTTCATTTGTGTTGATTTTTAAACCAAATGTAATATGGCGATAGGTGATTTTTTGTATTATAATAATCATTATATTACATATTGCCTTTTTTAAATTACTGTTATAATTTTAAAAATGCCAATTTGGATAATGAAGTTAAAAAGGATCTTGATTTAAAGTATGGAGTGTTTTTTTGATTAGCGGTGGCTGTGTCAATCTATTCGGTGGTATGTAATGGGTGTTTATTTTTCTGTTTTGTAAAAAAAAGCACTTATTGGAACTCCCAAATCCTATTTTAATAAAAGGATTATGATGCCCTTCTCAATCCCCTCCACACCCCGTTCTTTTTAAAAACCTTCACTCACCACATTTTCATGGCGAATCTATGGATTTGAAGGTAACACTCCTTTTATTTGTAGCATGAGAGAAATGTTTGTTGCAGGATCGGCTTTGAATCAGACGCCCATGAAATGGGAAGAGAACGTCTCGAACATCAAGCGAGCGATCAAAGAAGCGCAAGAAGCGGAGGTTCGCCTGTTGTGTTTGCCTGAATTATGTATTACTGGATACGGTTGTGAGGACTGGTTTTTGAGCGACTGGGTGGCGGAAAAAGCGCAGTCATTTTTGCCTGAGATCGTTGCAGAAACCACCGACATTGCCGTTTGTGTGGGCTTGCCGATTTGGAAAGAAGGCAAGCTGTACAATGTGGCCTGTCTGATCGACAATCAGCAGATTGTGGGCTTTTATGCCAAACAGCATTTGGCGAACGAGGGCGTGCATTATGAACCTCGCTGGTTTACGGCTTGGGAAAATGGCACACAAAGCGAATTTACTTTCGAAGGCAAAAGCTATCCATTCGGGGATTACTTGTTCGAAGCGCAAGGGCTGAAAATCGGCTTTGAGATTTGTGAAGATGCTTGGGTGGAGGATCGCCCTGCAAAACATTATTTCGAAAGAGGTTGGGACTTGGATGTGGTACTGAACCCCTCGGCGAGTCATTTTGCCTTTGGAAAAAGTTTGGTGCGTGAGGGATTGATCCTGCCTGCATCAAAAGCCTATGGTTTCACTTATATCTACTCAAACTTATTGGGTAATGAAGCGGGCCGCATGGTTTATGATGGCGACATCATCATTGCGCAGGAAGGCGAATTGCTTCAGCGCAGTTCCCGCATGTCTTTCAAAAATGTCGATCTGATTACCGCCAAGGTGAATTTTGATGGCGTTTCTGAAAAACCAACTTTGAATCCTGATCCGAAAGATAAAAATACGGAGTTCATCAAGGCATCCTCTTTGGCGATGTTTGATTACCTGCGCAAGACGTACAGCAAGTGTTTCGTTCTGTCCTTGAGTGGAGGCGCTGACTCAAGCACCTGCGCCGTTTTGGTCGGTGAATTGGTCAAAAGAGGATTGAACGAATTGGGCTTGAAACGCTTCTTGGAGAAAATCCATCGAGCTGATATTTTTGAGGAATTGAACAAACTCTCAGGCGAGGAGCTTCGCAAAGCCTTGGGAAAACAGGTATTGGTTACTGCTTATCAAGGGACGGTGAACAGCTCGCAGGACACTCTGGATTCGGCACAGGCATTGGCGGAAGAGATTGGGGCTGATTTCCACCATTGGCTGATCGATGAGGAAGTCGCAAGTTATACCGGAAAAGTCGAAACGGCTTTGGGTAGAAAATTGACCTGGGAGCAGGACGATATCGCTCTGCAGAACATTCAGGCACGTTCCCGTGCGCCGATCATCTGGATGCTGACCAACACCACTGGCGGATTGCTCTTGACCACCTCCAACCGTAGCGAGGGAGATGTCGGCTACGCCACTATGGACGGCGACACCGCAGGGTCGATCGCCCCGATTGCAGGTGTGGATAAATATTTTGTCTTGAATTGGCTGCAGTGGGCAGAAGAAGCCTTGAATTATAAATCACTCAACCATGTGAATAATCTGAATCCAACGGCTGAATTGCGTCCATTGGAGCAGACCCAAACCGATGAAGACGACCTGATGCCGTATTTCGTCATTCAGGCAATCGAACGTTTGGCAATCAAAGAACGGAAATCCCCCATGCGTGTTTTCGATGAATTGCTGAAAATTGAACTCGAGCCCGAAGCATTGCTGAAAGCCCACGTGATCAAATTTTTCCGCATGTGGTCACGCAACCAATGGAAGCGCGAGCGTTATGCACCGTCTTTCCATTTGGATGATTTCAATGTGGATTCCCGCACCTGGTGTCGTTTCCCGATTTTGTCGGGTGGTTTCGATCAGGAATTGCGCCTTTTGGAAAGGGCGTAATGGGTTTTAAACCAAGGATGAATTGCTTTGGTTCAAGCGTCCCGCTTGGATCAAAGTAATGTGTTTATTGTCCACAGATTAATGGGATTAAAAGGATTTTTGAGCTGATAGGTAGGGTGTTTTGGGGCGCTGTATGGGCTGACCTGTGTGTCTGCCCTAATCGTAACAAATTTCGGATACAAACATAGGTGTATTCACAATGTCATTAAGTTAAGGATTTTGGGCTGGCTCAGGTGTAAATTTGAAATGCATGTAAAGGCATAATTCATTATGTCTCACGTTACCATTTGAATAAATCTAAGCGAAATCAGCGTTGTGTTAGACGTTAAAAATAACGTCTCTACGGGATAAGGCGCTTAACCTAATGACATTGGGTGTATCCATACAGCTTGCAAATTAACTTTTTGGGTTATTTGTCGGTTTGACCATTTCTTCAGCTATGCTAAAATAAAAGATCACGGTAATCCTTTAAATCAAGGTAATCATCGTCCTTATTCCCCCACCAACATTTTTACACAGGGCTTATATTAAAATAAACCCCCAATTCTTCGAGAAAAAATCCTACTGATTTCCTACATTTACCGAAATAAGAATTTAAATCTTTATAATCGATCACCGAAACGCTTTTTTATATGTTATCACAATTGATGGGCTACATTCTCTGGTATCCCACTCCTGAAATTTTCCCCAATTTGGATATCCCAATCCTGAACCACGTTCGCTGGTATGGATTGCTTTTCGCTTTGGGCTTTATCATCATGCAACAGGTGATGGTTTATGTTTTTAAAAATGAAATGAAACCGATCAAGGATATTGAATCCTTAACCATCCATGCCGTGATCGGTACGGTAATCGGGGCGCGTCTTGGTCATGTGCTTTTCTATGAGCCACAAAACTATCTGCCTCACCCATGGAAAATCCTGATGATCTGGGAAGGTGGGCTGGCATCGCATGGTGCAACGATCGGAATTTTAATTGCCATATATATTTACGCACGCAAGCATAAAGATCAGAAATTCTTCTGGGTCATTGACCGCGTAGCGTTGGTGGTCGGTATCGGTGCTTTGTGTATCCGTACGGGTAATTTTTTGAATTCAGAAATTATCGGTCTGCCAACAGGCACAACGAGTGGGGTCGTATTTGCCCATGATCCGAAAGCGATGTTTGTCCGTGAAAGCGGAATTGATGAGGTTGATTTTTCAAAAGCCGCCTCTTCAATGATCGAAAATGTGGCGAAAGGCGAAGTGCCAATCGACATGAAAATGACTTTCCATAAGGGTGTCAGAGAGCAGGAAGTACGTCGTTATATTGAAAAAAATGTTAAATATAACCTGACAAAATACTCCTACGTGAAGGAGCACATTACCGTACCTACCGATCAGCCAATACACTATAAATTGGCATCGGATAATGGGCAGTGGGTGGCTCATGTGAACGTTCTGGGGATTCCTCGTCACCCTGCACAGGAGTACGAAGGCATCAGTTACATTATCCTTTTCTTTGGCCTATTCTTCTATTGGATGAAACGCAAAGGCGATATTCCACACGGTCAGCTATTGGGAATCTTCCTGACGGTTTTATTCTCGATTCGTTTTGTGGTGGAGTTCTTCAAAGAGAATCAGGTTCCTTTTGAAAACACCATTCCATTGAATATGGGGCAGTGGCTGTCGGTACCTTTCATCATCATGGGGCTGGTAATCTGGTTTTTGGCAACCAAAAAAGATGGGCTCAAATTGCCGAATGAGTAATTGCTGATTATTCATGCAATGAACGGATCATCTCAATTGGGGCGATCCGTTTTTTTATGTTTTTTCACCCACATATGGCACAGATTTTCACAGATTGATTTTTTGTATGATCTTTGTTTTTATTGTCCACTGATTACGCAGATTTCCACAGATTATTTTAATCTATATTAACGACTCGATAAAAAAATAAAATCATGGTAATCCTGTTAATCAAGGTCATCATGGCTTAAAAACACAACAACCCTTCTTCCATGTCCAAAACAACCATCCACCTGTTTCTTCCTGTAATTCTGATCATGATGACGATGAGCTGTTTTGCGCAATCAAATACAGCAACAGGGGCGGTGGATACTTATCGCCTGGATAATATCATTCTGCTGGGCAACCGAAAAACCAAGCCAGAGATCATCCTTCGGGAGCTCGACTATCAGCAGGGGCAAAAGGTGTCGGTATCAGTTTTGCGTACTCAACTCAAACTGATGGAAGACAAACTGATGAATACCTCT